>NZ_JBEXGX010000030.1:0-101321 GCF_040607495.1 Streptomyces sp. NPDC005281
AACAAGGACGCCGAGGCGCCGATCTTCGACCTCGTCGACTACGGAGTCGTCGGCGACCTCTTCGACGTCGTCCCCCAGCTCACCGAGGAGATCAACACCCGCAAGGGCTGATCCGGAGCAGATTCGCCGGGTAGGTGGTCGTGGCGGTTGGACATGCGGTGATGTTGGATCCGACCGCCGGCGGCGTGGTGGCCGAGCATGTCCGTGTGCGCAGACCCACCCACCAGGGAGGGCAGAGGCTGCGGCAGATCGTACGCCGCGGCAGCACGAGTTCGGTGCGACACCGGCGCACTATGGTGCTGTCGGCGTCGGTCGCCGGGCACCGGGTGCCGGTGATCGCGCAGCTGGTCCAGGGCATCCGCTGGGGCGGACGCCCCTCGCCACCGCAGCCTGATCAGGCGACCCGGCGGAGAACGTCAGGTCCGCGTATTCCGGGCGATGCGATACAGCACGTTCGGGCGCAGTGGACCGTCGGGCACGGTGGGGTCGTCGAAGTCGTCGGCGGGGTCGCGGGTCATGCCGATCCGGCGCATCACCGCCTGCGAACGGAGGTTGGTGACCGTTGTCACAGCGAGGATTTCGGGAAGCCCGAGAGTGTCGAACCCGTGGGCCAGGGCCGTCAGCGCGGCCTCGGTGGCGTAGCCCTGGCCCCAGGCCGAGCGGGCGAGTCTCCAGCCGATCTCCACTCCGGTGAACGGCATGTCGTCATCCACCTGGTCCAAGCCCGCGAAGCCGATGAACTCGCCCGTGGCCCGCACCTCGACCGCCCACCATCCGTAGCCTCGTTGGTCGAACTCGGCCTGGAACTGTGCCACGGAAGCATCGCTCTGTTCGCGGGTGAGCAGGTCGCCCAGGTGCTCCCGAACCTCAGGATCGGCGTTCATCGCAGCCCACGGTTCAAGGTCGGAGTCACGCCATCGACGGAGGGCGAGGCGCTCGGTACGCAGTTCAGCCATGCTGCCCAGCCAACGTGAGCTCTGGCCTCAGGGCAATTCCTTTTTCTCCGACGTGACACCGCCACGCCGGAAGAACGTGCAGCAACGCGTTCCCCGGCTGAGCGAAGCGACCACCCACCCGGCGAATCAATGCTGGCTGAACTCGCCGATACGGAGCGGGTGTTGGAGCGTCGGGTGACTGCCCGTAAGGAACTTGCGGAGACCCCGGCCTCGCCGGCCCCGCCCGGGGTTCAGGCCGCCAGTCGACTCATGGGTCAGAGCATCGGCTGGCGGGATCGGGCCGCCTCGATGTCCGGGACGTGCTCTTCGGCCCAGAGTCGTACGGCGCGGAGCGGGATGAGCAGCGAGCGGCCCAGCGGTGTGAGGGCGTACTCGACGCGGGGCGGGTTCTCGTCGTACACGTGGCGGCTGATCAAACCGTCGGCTTCCAGGGAGCGCAGGGTTTCGGTCAGGACCTTCGGGGTGATGCCGCGGATATGCCCCTTCAGTTCACTGAAGCGGCGAGGTCCGTCGTCGAGGGCGTTGACGACGAACACGGTCCAGCGGGCGCCGATACGGTGCAGCACCGTGCGGCTCGGACAGGTCGCCGCCATCACGTTGTACGCCTTGCCCATCGCTGCTCCCAGTTTCGTTGAAGATACCGGTATCAAAACCATACCGTGGTGCTCGATCCTACGAGAGGGAGTCGAGACACATGGAACGGATCCTGGTCATCGGTGGTGCGCGGGCGCTCGGCGCGGCCGTCGCGAGGCGTGCGGCGAAGGACGGGTACGACGTTGTCGTCGGTGCCCGCGATCTGGCTGCGGCCGAGGCGCTGGCGAACGAGATCGGCGCGACGGCGGTGCGGGTCGATCTACAGGACGAGTCGACGCTCGCTGCCGCGGCGCAACGGTTGAAGGACGGAATCGACCACATCGTGACGACCGGTTCGGCACCGCACGACGTTCACGCGACCGAGCTGGATCGCGACAAGCTGCTGGCCGCGTTCACGGCGAAGGTGGTCGGCCCGATGCTGGTGGCCAAGCACTTCGCGTCGGTTCTGCGGCCGACCGGGTCGATGGTGCTGTTCTCGGGTGTGGTCGGTTGGCGCCCTGGGCCGGGATCACTCGTCAAGGGCGTCACGAACGGTGCGGTCGAGTACGTGGCGCGCCACCTGGCGGCGGATCTGGCGCCGGTACGGGTCAATGCCGTCTCGCCCGGTGTCGTGGACTCGGGCGCATGGGATCGCCTTGGTGACAAGAAGACCGCCTTGTTGAGCAGGAGCGCGAACGGGACCTTCGTCGGACGCCACGGCGAGGCCGACGACGTCGTCGACACCGTGATGTGGCTCCTGCGTGCGGGCTTCGTCTCCGGCGAGACGATCCACATCGAGGGCGGCGCCCGCCACAAGTCCGCCTGATCGTAACGGCGCCCATCAAACCGTACGAGGCAGCGCTCGCGAGCTCGAAAGCACTCGGCAGCCAGGCGGCGTGCGTTGGGCGGCACTCCCGGCATGAGGGTGGGCCTCCGGGTCGCCCGGGTCGGACTCGGCATCCCGGCGGTGGGCGACAAGGTGTGCGAGGCCGCCGGGGGCCGGAACACCCCTCTCGGTCAGGGGTTTTCGCCGTAGCCGTAGAAGCCTTGTCCCGACTTCCGGCCGAGGGTCCCCGCGGCAACCATTCGGCGCAGCAGCGGCGGCGGCGCGTAGAGGGGCTCCTTGTACTCCTCGTACATCGACTCGGCGATGGACTGCGCGGTGTCCAGGCCGATCAGGTCCAACAGGCGCAGGGGTCCCATGGGGTGGGCGCAGCCGAGGACCATGCCGTTGTCGATGTCCTCGGCGGACGCGATGCCGGACTCCAGCATCCTCACGGCGGAAACGAGGTAGGGCACGAGGAGTGCGTTGACGACGAACCCGGCCCGGTCGCGGGCCCTGATCGCGGTCTTGCCGAGCGTGTCAGCGGCGAAGTTCATGACCTGCTCGGTGACGGCCGCGTCCGTCAGCTGGGTGGGAATGATCTCGATCAGCCGCTGCACGGGGACGGGGTTGAAGAAGTGCACGCCCAGGACCTGCGTCGGCCGGATCGTGACGGCGGCGAGCTCGATGACGGGGATCGACGAGGTGTTGGAGGCGATGACCGCGGCGGGATCGGTGAGGATCCCGTCGAGCTCCTTGAAGACTGCCCTCTTCATGTCCAGCCGCTCGGCCACCGCCTCTATCACCAGGTCGCAGTCGGCCAGATCCGCGAGGGCCGTATGGAAGGAGAGCCTGCCGAGTGCCGCCGCCCGCTCGGCTTCCGTCAGTTTGCCGGCCCGCAGTCCACGGTCCAGTGAGGCCATGAGCCTGGACCGGCCCAGAGCCAGCGCCTGCTCGCCTGACTCCACGACCCGGACCTCCGACCCGGCCCGCGCGCACACTTCGGCTATACCGGACCCCATCAGGCCACAGCCGACCACACCGATCCTGCTGAACTGACTCATCTTTCGCATGTCCTCTCGCTACCGTGCACTTCTGGGGAACGCCGAGGGCGGCTGGGCGGGGGTTACGCGGCTGGGCAGGTCGTACACTTCGACGACAACGCCTCTGTCCCTCGTGTCGGCTCCGGCCGCGTGCCGCACCGGTGCGCCCGCCCGTACGCGATGCGGCGCGACGCCGATCACGCGGCAACGCAGCAGGATTCCTTCCGGGAAGCGAACGAGGGACTCGTTGCGCGCCGCGTGCGTGTAGCGGTGTACGACGGCCGTCTCGACGACGATCCCCTCCCCTGCACTCCGCACGCACTCGAAGTCACTCGAGCCGCATGCCGGGCACAGCTGCCGCCGGAAGGACACCAGACCGCACCAGCGGCAACGCTGGAAATTCAGGCCACCGGGCTCCCGCACGGACGGTGACACGTCCGGTTCAGTGCCGAACATCCTCAGCCCTCCGTTCATGCCAGGACGCCTCGCCCGCTACGGGTGCCGGCAACCGTCAAGTGGCTCCGGCGGCGTCGTAAGTGAATCTATACTCACCTGTAGTCGGATCCAAGCATCCCATTCTGGCTGAGGTTCTGAGCTTCTATGTTTTCCATTGCTCACCAACCACTGCCAAGGCCTCATCCTCCAGACCGAGCGGAACAGTGAGCGCAGCAAGCCCGCTCTCGCCAGGGGCACTCAGCTCCACGGTGCGTGGCCGATGCCCTTTCCGGACGAGGCCGTCCGCGTGTCAGGGATCGAGCAGCAGAGCCGTGCCGATCTCGGCCAGTCGATCCGCCACGTCGGTGCGGGTGGCGAGCCGTCCCGTCCTGGAGACGTTGTCCACGACGGCGAGCACCGCCCGGATCCGCACCTTGGCCTGCAAGGGGTCCCCGCCCGGCACGGCCTGGTCGAGGAGTTGCTGCCAGAGCGCGAGGTAGTCGCGCTGGACTTGCAGGCTCTGCTGGCGGTGCTCCTCGGGCAGCTGGCCGAGCTCGCTGATCAGCAGCCCGATCAGACGGCCGTTCTCCCGCGCGAAGTCGATGTAGGCGTGCAGCAGCAGTTCCAGGGCTTCACGGGGACCGGTGGCACGGGCCAGCGCCTGGGTCGTGCGGGCCTGGCGGCGTTCGCCGGCCCTGATCACGGCCGCCACCAGCAGGTCGGTCTTGCTCGGGAAGTGCTTGTAGAGGCTGGGCCCCGAGATGCCCACCGCCTCCCCGATGTCCTCGGTGCTCACCGACTGGAAGCCCCTCTCGTCGAAGAGCCGGATCGCCTCCGTCAGCAACTGCTCCCGACGGGACACCGGAATGACACCCGCCATGCCCGCGACGGGGAGGGCCTCGGGTGCCTGTTCCACCGGACGTCCGAGGCGGCAATGGGCGACCACGGTGGCGAGATGCTCCATCGTCGCGGCGGCCCTGGTCCGCGAGATGACGGTGCGCAGCCCGCTGAGGCTGCCGAAGCAGCCGAGCACGGCCCAGGCGAGGAATTCGCCGTCGCCGTCCGGCAGTTCGGGGCGAGCGGCACGGATCAGGGCAGCGTATCCGCCGACCACGGTGATGAGGTACTGGCTGAGCTCCTCGCGCTCCTCCGCGGGCAGGTGCCGAGCCTCCCGCTGCCACAGGATGGCGAGCCCTCGGTCCTCGGAGACCACGGTGGACATCTGCCGCAGCAGGGTCGCCAGGTCGGGGGCGTTGTCGGCGAGCTTCTTCAGGTCGCCCAGGGCCTCTCGTACGACGTAGCCGAGCAGCAGCTGCTTGTTGCGGAAGTGGCGGTACAGGGCAGGCGCGGTGATCTCGACGGCTTCGGCCACGTCGGCCATCGACACGTTGTGAAATCCCCGTTCCCTGAAGAGCCGAGCCGCGGCTGCCGCGATCTGCTGCTTGCGATCCCGGGGTCTGCGGACCGGGGTACGCCTGGTCTCCGTCGGGGGCACTCGTCGTCCCTTCATGGCCCGATGGCTGATCGAATCGCTTCTCAGGCTAGTGCAGCGCCAGGAGGCGGCTGCCGACGAGGGAGCGGATGGAGTGAATCGACCCTAACCGCGCCTACCCGATGTCCTCGTCGGGTCGCGCCGGTCGCTCGCCGCCGCAACAGCACCGGAGGGCCCCGCGAACACAGCATGGCGGCCTTCCGGCTCAGTCGCGGCGAGTCGCCACCCTCCACCAGCTCGGCACTGAGTGCCCAGAAGCCATCAGTTGGACCACGCCGGCCCTTGACACCTGTGGCAACACAAGCAAAAGTGAATCACTGATAACCAAATACATGGAGGTTCCGATGCCTCGCGGAGTGCCGGTGGCCCGGGCCGGCATGGTTCCGCTCGCCAAGCCCAGCGCCGAGATCACCTGGCAGACGCGCGACGAACCCGGGCCCCCGCCAGGCCGAGCGCGTGACGCTCGGCCTCACGCGCGGCCTCGGCCTCAAGCACAACCTCGGCCCCGGCACCGCCGGCGCCGTCACCCTCTTCGAGAAGGTTTCCTGACCATGCCCATCGACCCCGCCGTCATCGGCACGCGGTACCCCGCGTTCCGCACCGTGGCCGAGCACGGCCGGCTCCGTTTCTTCGCCCGGGCCACCGGGCAGCAGGATCCGGTCTACACCGATGTGAAAGTGGCCGAGGCCGCCGGCCACCTCGACCTTCCGGTGCCGCCGACCTTCCTTTTCTGCATGGAGATGGACAACCCCGATCGCGGAAGGTTCCTCGCCGATCTGGGCGTCGACATCCGCACGATCCTGCACGGCGGCCAGGACTTCGAGTACCACGCGCAGGCCTACGCCGGCGACACGCTCACCTTCACCACCGCGGCGAAGGACGTGTACAGCAAGAAGGGCGGGGCGCTGGAGTTCATCGTCCGCGCCACCCATATCACCCGCGACGGTCAGCCGATCGCCACGCTGACCAGCACCACCGTCGTGCGCGACCCGAAGGCGGGCCAGTGATGACCACCTTGAAGACCGGCGACTCCCTCACCCTGGAGTGCCCGCAGATCACCCGCGCCACCCTGGCCCTGTACGCGGGCGCGTCCGGCGACCACAACCCCGTGCACATCGACACCGACGCCTGTCGGGCCGTGGGTATCCCGGACGTCTTCGCCCACGGGATGCTCTCGATGGCCTACCTCGCCCGCCTGCTCACCGACTGGGTGCCGCAGGAGCGGATCAAGACGTACGGCGTGCGCTTCTCCGCGATCACTCCGGTCAACGCCACCCCGCTCTGCCGGGGTTCGGTGACCGAGGTCGCGGACGGCCTGGCCCACCTCGAACTCACCGTCTCCCTCCCCGACGGGACCGTGACCCTCCGGGGCCACGTCGTCGTCGCCGCCAACTGACCTACCGGACAAGGATGTACGCACATCATGGGAACCCTGGAAGGCAAGGTCGCCGTCGTCTCCGGCTCGGGGCGCGGCATCGGCCGTGAGTTCGCGCTCAAGCTGGCCGCCGAAGGCGCTCACGTCGTGGTCAACGACCTGGACAAGGAGCCGGCGGAGGAGACCGTCGCCGACATCGTCGCCGCCGGCGGCAGGGCCGTCGCCTGCGCGGGCTCGGTCACGGAGGAGGGCTTCGCCGAGCGTTTCGTGAACACGGCGATCGACTCCTTCGGCGGCCTGGACATCATCGTCAACAACGCCGGTTACACCTGGGACACCGTCATCCAGAAGATGACCGACGAACAGTGGGACGCGATCCTGGACGTCCACCTCAAGGCGCCGTTCCGGATCCTGCGGGCCGCCCAGCCGTTCATCAAGGCCAACCCGACCTCGTACCACCGCAAGGTCGTCAACGTGTCCTCCGTCTCGGGTGTGTTCGGCAACCCGGGCCAGGCCAACTACTCCTCCGCCAAGGCGGGCGTCATCGGCCTGACCAAGACACTGGCCAAGGAGTGGGGCCGCTACAAGGTCAACGTCAACGGTGTCGCGTTCGGCTTCATCCTGACCCGGATGACGGAGGCCACCGCCGCCGACGAGGCGTTCGTCGAGATCGAGGGCCGCAAACTCAAGGTGGGCGTCTCCCCGCAGATCATGGAGGCCGTCGAGCGGACCCACCCCTTCGGCCGCCCCGGCACGCCCGGCGAGGCCGCGGGCGCCGTGTACATGCTGTGCACCCCGGAGGCCGACTACGTCTCCGGCCAGGTGATCAACGTCGACGGCGCCTCCCGCTGACCCTCCCCGCCTCTTCGCCGCAGGCCGGCGCTCTCACCCTCTTTCACACAACGTCGCAGGGACGGACATGAAGCGCAGCATCTACAACGAGCAGCACGACGCCTTCCGGGCGATGATCCGGGACTTCATCGGCAAGGAGGTGCAGCCCCACTTCGAGCGGTGGGAGAAGGACAACCTCGTCGACCGCGAGCTGTTCCGCAAGCTCGGCACGCTCGGCGTGATGGGTTTCGACATACCCGAGGAGCTTGGCGGCAACGGCGAGACCAGCTACAAGTACCAGGCGGTCATCACCGAGGAGTGTGCCCGCGCCGCGGTCAACTTCGGGCATTTCAGCCTCTCCACCGGGATCGTCCTGCCCTACCTGCTGAACCTCGCCGACGACGAGCAGAAGCGGCGCTGGTTCCCGGGCATCGCCTCCGGCGACATCATGCTCTGCATCGCCATGACGGAGCCGGGCACCGGCTCGGACCTGGCCGGCATCCGCACCCACGCCAAGCTCTCCGACGACGGCACCCACTACGTCCTCAACGGCGCGAAGACGTTCATCACCGGCGCTCGCAACTCCGAGCTCTGTGTCGTCGTGGCCCGTACGTCGGCTCCGGCGGCCGGCGATCGCCGTCACGGCCTGAGTCTGCTGGTCGTCCCGACCGACAGCGAGGGCTTCGAGTACGGCCGCAAGCTCGACAAGATCGGCCTGAAGTCCTCCGACACCTCCGAGCTGTCGTTCACCGACGTCCGGGTCCCGGTGGAGAACCTCCTGGGCAAGCAGGACGAGGGCTTCTCCTACCTCGGCCAGAACCTCCCCCGCGAACGGCTCGCCATCGGCGTCAGCGCGGTCTCCAGCGCCACGGCCGCGATCGGCTTCGCCAAGGAGTACGTGCTTCAGCGCCAGGTCTTCGGCAAGCCCGTGGCCGCCTTCCAGAACACCAAGTTCGTCCTCGCCGAGTGCGCAACCGACGTCGAGGCCCTCCAGGCCATGGTCGACAAGGGGATCGAGCTCGACGACGCGGGTGAGCTGACCGCGGCCGACGCCGCGAGGATCAAGCTGTTCGGCACCGAGACCGCCGGACGCGTCATCGACAAGTGCCTTCAGCTGCACGGTGGTTACGGATACATGCTGGAGTACCCGATCGCCCGGTTGTACGCGGACACCCGTGTCTCGCGGATCTACGGCGGTACGAGCGAGGTCATGAAGACCATCATCGCCAAGGACCTCGGCCTGTAGTCCCAGAGAGCCCGCACGCGGCAGGCCACCTCGGCCTGTAGTCCCGGAAGGCCCGCACGCGGCAAGTCACCTCGGCCCGTAGTCCCAGAAGGCCCGCACGCGGCAGGCTCCTCCGGCCCGCCCGGCCGCGCACGCACTGCCCGTGCGCGCGGCCGGGCGGGCGTCTTTCTGCCGCTCCTGAGAGAAGAAGGACCCTTCGCCATGACCCTTCCCAACACGTCAACTCCCGCCGGGCCCCTCGCCGGCGTCCGGGTGATCGAGCTCGGAGGCATCGGCCCCGGACCGTTCGCCGGCATGATCCTCGCCGATCTCGGCGCCGAGGTCGTCCGCGTCGACCGGCCCGCCGAGCACGGCATGCCTTCCCGGCACCCGATCCTGCACCGCAGCCGCCGCTCCGTCACCGCCGACCTCAAGAACCCCCGGGGCATCGAGGTGGTGCTGAAGCTGATCGACGGCGCCGACGCCCTCATCGAAGGGTTCCGTCCGGGTGTCACCGAGCGTCTGGGTCTCGGGCCCGAGGTCTGCCTGGAACGCAACGCCCGCTTGGTGTACGGCCGGATGACCGGCTGGGGTCAGGACGGACCGCTCGCCCAGGCGCCCGGCCACGACATCAACTACATCGCCGTCGCAGGCGCCCTGGCGCAGGTGGGCTCCGCCGACGGCGACCCGGTCGTCCCGCTCAACCTCTTCGGCGACATGGGCGGCGGGGGAATGCTGCTCGCGCTCGGTATCAGTGCCGCCCTGTACTCGGCGAGGACCACGGGCAGGGGCCAGGTGGTGGACGCGGCGATGACCGACGGCACGGCGATCCAACTGGCCCTGCTGCAGGGGCTCCTGCGTACCGGCCGCTGGACCGAGGGCCGCGGAAGCAACCTCTTCGACGGCGCCGCGCCGTTCTACCGCACCTACCGTTGCGCGGACGGCGCCCACATGGCGATCGGCTGTGTGGAGCCGCAGTTCTACGCCGAGACCCTGCGGATCCTCGGCCTCACGGACGATCCGGTGTTCGCCGAGCAGAACGACCGCGAAGCCTGGCCGCGGATGTCCGAGCGGCTGGCGGCGCTCTTCGCCACCCGTACGCGTGACGCGTGGGCCGCGGAGTTCGAGGGCAGCGAGACCTGCGTGACCCCGGTCCTGAACTGGACGGAGGCCGCGACGCATCCGCACAACGCCGGCCGTGGCACGTTCCGGCTCACCGACGAGGGTTACCCGGAGCCGGGCACCGCGCCCCGCTTCCTCGGCACGCCCTCCGGGGACCCGGTCCCCGCCGGGCCGATCGGCGGCCACACCGAAGAGGTGCTGGCCGAACTCGGCGTCGGGGCCGCCGAACTGCGGGCCCTCCGGGAGCGGGGCGTCGTCGGCTGACGCCTCGGCCCGACCGGACGACGGATGGGGCGGGCACGCGACGCGTGCCCGCCCCATCTCTTCTCGTTCGTGTTCGTGCGTGTGTCAGGACCCGCGACCCGGCCTCAGCATCGTCTCCTGCACGACCGAGGCGACGAGGCGGCCGTCACGGGTCCAGAGGCCCCCGTGGACCAGCCCCCTTCCATCACCCGTGGTCGGTCCGCGTTGGACCACCAGCAGCCAGTCGTCCGCGCGGAACGGCCGGTGGAACCAGACGGCGTGATCGAGCGAGGTCAGGAAGTGGCGGGAGGAGCCGGGGCCCTCGCGCAGCGGTCCCGGCGTCTCCACGTCGAGCGCCGCGACCGGCGCGAGCATCAGGTCCGAGGCGTACGTGAGCGCGCACATGTGCACCAGCGGCTCGTCCGGCAGGACGTCGACGGCTCGGATCCACAAACGCTGCTCGGTGCCTCCGTCCCGCACCGCCCAGGTCACCGGAGCGACCCGGACGTCCAGGACACGGCCCATCTCGAACTGCCCGTACCCTTCCGGGTCATGCTCGGCCCAGGTGTGGAAGGCGCTGGGCAGTTCCTCCGGCGGAGTCGTCGGCGGCATGGCGATCTGCCGGCCGGTGATCTGCTCGGGGAGCTTGAAAGAGGCGGAGAGGGTGAACACCACTTCGTCGCCCTGTGTCGCGGTGACCCGCCGGGACACGTAGCTGCGCCCGTCACGCAGCCGTTCGACCGCGTACTCGACGGGCCTGCCGGGATCACCGCCCCGCAGGAAGTACCCGTGCAGGGAGTGCACGCGCGGCCCCGGTCCTACCGTGCCGCCCGCGGCGGTCAGCGCCTGAGCTGCGACCTGACCGCCGAACGCGCGCAGCGGCAGTCCCGCGTGGCACCAGCCGCGGAAACGGTTCCGGTCCAGCTGCTCCAGGCTGAGGAAGCCGAGGAGGTCACCGGAGGGATGCGCGACCTCCGGTCTCAGGTCCTGTACGGTCGGCGGCTCGATATCGACCGTCCTGGTGGCATCACCCGGCATGCGGCGCAACACTCCTTTCGCCTCGTCCGGTGTCAGAGCAGTTCGAGGACCGTGGCGTTGGCCATGCCCCCGCCCTCGCACATCGACTGAAGTCCGTAGCGGATGCCGTTGTCGCGCATGTGATGGACCATCGTGGTCATGATCCGGGCTCCGGAGCCGCCGATCGGGTGGCCGATGGCCATCGCCCCGCCGAGAGGGTTCATCTTCGCGTAGTCCGCGCCGGTCTCCCGGAGCCAGGCCAGGGTGACGGAGGCGAACGCCTCGTTGATCTCGAAGACGCCGATGTCGTCGAGGGACAGGCCGGACTTCTTCAGGGCCTTGGCCGTTGCTGGGATCGGTCCCTTGAGCATCGTGACGGGGTCGGTGCCGGCGACGACTGCGGTGTGGATCCGCGCCATCGGCCGCCATCCCTGTGCCCGGGCGATCTCGCTGGTGGTGACCAGCAGGGCGGCGGTGCCGTCGGAGACCTGCGAGGCGTTGCCTGCGGTGACGGTCCCGTTCTCGGAGAAGGCGGGCTTGAGGCCGGCCAGGGTCTCCAGGCTGGAGCCGCGGCGCACGCCCTCGTCGGTGTCGAAGACCTTCTCGTTCCCGTCGGCGTCGACGACGGTGATCGGGGCGATCTGGTCCTTGAAGCGACCTTCGTCGATCGCCCTCGCGGCCCGGGCGTGGGAGTCAAGTCCGTGCTGGTCCATCTCGGTGCGCGTGATGCCGTACTCGTCGGCGATCATCTGCGCGCCCGTGCCCTGGTTGAAGCGGATGCCGTCGTAGCGGCTCCAGACTTCGGGGCCGAACGGTTCGCCGAAGGTCCCGTCGAGCCGGGTGGCGCCCAGCGGGATCCGGCTCATGATCTCGACGCCACCGGCCACCGCCACGTCGTACTGCCCCGATATGACGCCAGCCGCGGCCTGGTGCACGGTCTGCTGCGATGAGCCGCACTGCCGGTCGACGGTCACGCCGGGGACGGATTCGGGCCAGCCGGCCGCCAGCACGGCGGCCCTGCCGACGCATCCGGTCTGCATGCCGACCGTGCCCGCGCAGCCCCAGATCACGTCGTCGACGAGGGCGGCGTCCAGGTCGGTCCGGCTCACCAGCGCGTTCAGCACATGGCCGGAGAGGGAGGCCGAGTGCTGCCGCGAGAGCGCACCGTTCCGCTTGCCGACCGCGGTACGCACCGCGTCGACGATGACTGCGTCACGCATGGGGATCTCCTTGCCGATAGCCATGTTCGCTAATCCTTACTCACGCAAGGTATCCGCTTGCATGCCTTGACACCAGGCATGTTCAGATAAAAAGTGAATCTTGCATAACCTAAATTCCACACTTCTTGGCAACTGGAAGGAAGCACGACGACATGGGAACCATGGACGGCAGGGTCGCGATCGTCTCCGGCTCGGGGCGCGGCATCGGGCGGGAGATCGCCCTGAAGCTGGCCTCCGAGGGCGCGAGCGTGGTGGTGAACGACCTCGACGCCGAGCCCGCCGCGGAGACGGTCGCCGAGATCGAGGCGAGGGGCGGCAGCGCGGTGGCGTGTGTCGGATCGGTCACCGAGGAGGGCTTCGCGGAGCGGTTCGTCGGCACGGCCGTGAGTGCCTTCGGCGGCCTCGACATCATCGTGAACAACGCCGGGTACACCTGGGACACGGTGATCCAGAAGATGACCGACGAGCAGTGGCACACCATCCTGGACGTGCACCTGACGGCGTCGTTCAAGATCCTCCGGGCGGCGCAGCCGTACATCCGGGCCAACCCGACCGCGTACCACCGCAAGGTCGTCAACATCTCCTCGACCAGCGGTCACTACGGGAACCTCGGCCAGGTCAACTACGCCGCCGCCAAGGCGGGCATGATCGGCATGACCAAGACCCTCGCCAAGGAGTGGGGGCGCTACAACGTCAACGTGAACGCCGTGGCCTTCGGCTTCATCCTCACCCGCATGACCGAGGTGACCGCGGCCGACAACGCCACGCTGACCATCGACGGCCGCGACATCAAGGTCGGCCTCAACCCCGAGAAGGCCGCCATGGCCTCCAAGGTCATCCCGCTCGGCCGCCCCGGGACGCCGCAGGAGGCCGCAGGCGCCGTGTACGCGCTGTGCCTCCAGGAGACCAACTACGTCTCGGGCCAGTGCCTGGTCGTCGACGGCGCCCGCGTCTGACCCCTGGAGAACCTCATGAAGCGCACCATCTACGACACCGAGCACGAGGCGTTCCGGCAGACCGTCCGCGCCTTCATCGCCAGGGAGGCGGCCCCGTACGTCCACGAGTGGGAGAAGGCCGGGCAGGTCCCCCGCTCGGTCTTCAAGGGGCTGGCGGAGCTCGGCGCGCTCGGCTTCGACATCCCCGAGGAGTACGGGGGGCTCGGCCCGACCAGCTACAAGTTCCAGGCGATCATCCACGAGGAGGTGGCCCGGGCCGCCGCTTCGATCGGCCACCACCACGTCAACACCGGTGTGGTGCTGCCCTATCTGCTCCGGGTGGCCGACGAGGAACAGAAGGCCCGCTGGCTGCCCGGATGTGCCGGCGGCGACATCCTCCTCGCCATCTCTTCTTCTTCACAGTGAATCCCGGCCATGAGGCCGGGCGAGAATGCGATCCTTGGCCTGGAGGCGCGAAGCGCCGGAGTCCTCTGCGTTTGCGGGGTGACGGTCAGGCCGGCCGTTTCTGGTTCTCGAAGTAGTCCTTGACGATGCTCATCGGTGCGCCGCCGCAGGACCCCGCGAAATACGACGGGGACCAGAACACCGAGCTGGTCCCGATCCGGTTGATCCGGCCGGTGTACAGCGCGCGCAGGCAGCGGGAGCTGACGCTCTTGAGGTTGACGAGCTTGGACAGGGCGATTTCCGGCCGGTAATGCACGAGCAGGTGAACGTGATCGCCTTCGCCGTTGAACTCCGTCAGCTCCGCGCCGAAGCTCTCGCACACGTTCCGCATGATCTCCTCGCAGCGGGTCAGCATGGCGTCGTTGAAGATCTCTCGCCGGGACTTCGTGACGAACACCAAGTGTGCGTGGAGGTGGTGGACAAGTGGACAACATAATGTCCCCGCCTGTTCCCCGGATCTGGTTCCCAGCGCGGTGACATGGGCCAAGGGTAGTTAGGATCGAGTGAAATCGGCTGGAGGGGGTGGGCTGGATGATCCGTGCGTACAAGTTCCTCCTGCGGCCCACCGTCCGTCAGGCGCAGGCATTGTCGGAAATGCTGCGGGATCACTGCTCTCTCTACAACGGGGCCCTGAAAGAGCGCCGCGACGCCTGGCGGCACGTCTCAAAGACCAGCGTCAGGTACGGGATGCAGTCCGCGCAGCTCAAGGCGGTCCGGGCGTTCGACCCGGAGCGTCAGGGCCGCTGGTCCTTCAGCTCGCAGCAGGCCACCTTGCGCCGTCTGGACAAAGCGTTCGCCGCGTTCTTCCGACGGATCAAGTCCGGCGACACCCCGGGGTATCCGCGCTTTCGTGGGGTGAACTGGTTCGACACGGTGGACTTCCCGAAGGACGGGGATGGCTGCCGGTGGGACTCCACCCCGCACGAGGCGGTCACCCGCGTTCGCTTCCAGGGTGTCGGGCATGTGAAGGTCAATCAGCACCGCGCCGTGAGAGGCAGGGTCAAGACCGTCTCCGTCAAGCGAGAGTGCCGCAAGTGGTTCGTGGTGCTCACCGTCGAACAGGAACAGCCACAGCCGCTGCCGACGACCGGCTCCGTGGTGGGCATCGACCTGGGCATCGCGAACTTCCTCGCCGACTCGGGCGGCGTCTTCGTGCCCAACCCGCGCCACGGGCGTCGGGCCGCCGTCAAACTCCAGGCCGCGCAGCAGGCCCTGTCTCGGTTCCCGCGTTGCAAGGCCAAGGACCGCACCGCCAACCACCAACGTGCTGTGGATAAGGTCGCCCTGCTGCACGGCAGGGTGCGCCGCCGGCGGCTGGACCACGCACACAAGACCGCCTTGGACCTCGTTCGCAGGCATGACGTCATCGCGCACGAAGACCTCAAGATCCGCAACATGAACACGGCACCCGCACCGAAGCCCGACCCCGACCGGGCAGGCGCATTCCTGCTCAACGGGGCAGCGGCCAAGTCGGGACTGAACCGTTCGATCGCCGATGCCGGTTGGGGGGTGTTCCTGAGGATCCTGCACGCCAAGGCTGAGAGTGCCGGACGGGAAGTGATCGCTGTGGACCCCCGCAACACCTCCCGCACCTGCCCCCACTGTGGGCACACCGTGAAGGAGAACCGGCCCAGCCAGGAAACATTCCACTGCGTCGCCTGCGGTCACCACGCGCACGCCGACACAGTCGCAGCCACCAACGTCTTACGGGCCGGGCTGGTCCGTCGCGACGCCAACACGGCATAGCGAAAAGCCCTGTTCTCCAGGACGGGGAGGAGTCACGTACCGGTGGATCGCCTGGAAGGCCAGTCGCGCGGTCGGTGCGGTCCGGGCGACCGCCGCCAGGGGCCCGAGGATGTCCAGCCCCTGCCGCAGCGCGAGCCGTCGTCCGAAGTCCGGAGCTCCGGTGGCCACCGCGGCCGACTCGACGGCGGCGACGACACCGCGGTACCGGACGAACCTGCCGTGGTCGCCGACCGCGTCACCTGCCACGCCTGCGGCGGCGAGCAGCGGGCCGGGGTCCACACCGAGCTCGCGGACGAGTTCGGGGAAGCCCGTCAGTGACGTTCCTCGGATCGACGACATGTCTCCAAAGGTCAAATAGTCGTCCTGAGATGTCAAGCCTTCCCGGTTGAGCAGGGGAGACGATGAGCCGCGTCCCCGCTCGATCGCGGCTCGGGCTCGGCAGCGCGAGGCGCCCGAAAGCCATGACAACCGCCGGCGGATCCCCACCCGCGTGAAAGGACCATTCCGTGCCCACTCACCCCTCACCCGGCGCGTCCACGACGACCAGCGGCTCCCGGCTCCCCCTCGTCGCACTGCCGCAGACCGACCTGCTCACGGTCGACAGCGAGGAGCTCCCGTCGGTCAAGGACTCGCTCGGCCCGGGCGTCGACGTCAAGGTGCTCCGGCTCGACATGGAGACCGGCACGTGGGTGCTGCTGGCCACCGTGCCACCGGGCTTCCAGTTCCCGATCCACTACCACACGGGCCCCGCCGAGGTGTACACCCAGCAGGGCCGCTGGCTGTACAAGGAGTACCCGGACCACCCGCAGACGGCGGGCTCCTACCTGTACGAGCCCGGCGGCTCCGTGCACACCTTCTACACCCCGGAGGACAACACCGAGGACACGGTGATGTTCATCCGCGTGGCCGGCGCCAACGTCAACTTCACCGAGGACGGGGCGTTCCACTCACTCGTCGACGCCGTCGCCATCCAGTACATCGTGGACAAGTCGGTGCGGGCGGGCGTCAAGGGCATCCGGTACATCAGCGGCTCGGCAACGGTCGTCGCCGGCGACGCGTAAGTACGCGCGGGGCGCTCCGGAACTCCTCGGCGCGCTCCACCCGGCCGTCGCCAACCACCGCCCGCTGACCAGCACCGACCCGAGGAGCACCCCCATGAAAGCCCTGCAGTTCCACACCCCCGGCGAGCCCCCGTCCGTACGCACCGCGCCCGACCCGGAGCCGGGTCCCGGGCAAGTGCTGCTGAAGGTCGACGCGGCCGGGGTGTGCCACTCGGACGAGGTCATCATGAACTCCCCCGTGGAACGGCTGTGGTTCCCCCTGCCGCTGACGCTCGGCCACGAGGGCGTGGGCACCGTGACCTCGTGCGGCCAGGGCGTCACCGGAGTGGGGGTCGGGGAGAAGGTCGCCGTCTACGGAGCATGGGGCTGCGGGGTGTGCCGGGCCTGTGCGCTGGGCCGGGAGAACTACTGTCCACACACCGAGCGCCTCGGCATCCTCTCGCCGGGTCTGGGCGCGCCGGGCACGATCGCCGAGTACATGCTGGTGGACGACGTACGCCATCTGGTGCCGCTGGACGGCCTCGACCCCGTGTCCGCGGTGCCGTTGACCGACGCGGGGCTCACCCCCTACCACGCGGTCAAGCGGGTGCTGCCGCGGCTGGTGCCGGGCAGCACGGCGGTGGTCATCGGCGTCGGCGGGCTGGGACATCTGGGTGTGCAGCTGCTGCGCGCTCTCAGCCCGACGACCGTGGTGGCGCTGGATGTCAGGGAGGAGAAGCTGGACCTGGCGCGCGCCTGCGATGCCCACCACGCGCTGCTGTCCGACGGACAGGCGGCTCGTACGCTCCGAGAGCTGACGGGCGGTCTGGGCGCCGAGGTGGTGCTGGACTTCGTGGCCAGCGACGTCACTCTGAAGTCCGCGGCGAGGATGGTCGCCAAGGAGGGCGAGATCACCGTGGTCGGCCTCGGCGGGGGCGGGTTGGGCATGGCCGCCGGGCGGGTCCCGTACGGCGTGACCTCGACGGTCCCGTACTGGGGCACCCGGCCGGAGCTCACCGAGGTGCTCGCGCTGAGCCGCTCCGGGGCGCTGGAAGTGCACACCGAGACGTACAGCCTCGAAGAGGCGCCCCTCGCCTACGAGCGCCTGCACGCCGGGAAGATCACCGGCCGCGCGGTCGTCCTTCCCCACGCCTGAGGCGGCTACTCCGTGACCGGATACGGCACGAAGGTGCTGGTGTTCTGGTCGATCCGGAGTGGGTGGCCGAGGGGCGGTGCGGCGCGCTGCGCGCAGTCCAGGCGTTCGCAGACACGGCAGCCCATACCGATGGGGGTGGCCGCGGAGGCGTTGGCGAGGTCGAGGCCGTCGGAGTAGACGAGCCGGTGGGCGTGGCGGATCTCGCAGCCCAGGCCGACGGCGAAGGTCTTGCCGGGTTCGCCCCAGCGTCCGCGGTGCCGGGTGATCGCGCGTGCGGTCCACAAGTAGCGCTGCCCGTCGGGCATTTCGGCGATCTGGACATGGATGCGGCCGGGGGCGGTGAACGCCTCGTAGATGTTCCACAGCGGACATGTGCCGCCGGCCCGGGAGAAGTGGAAACCCGTCGCCGACTGGCGCTTGGACATGTTGCCCGCCCGGTCGACGCGGACGAAAGAGAAGGGCACGCCTCGCAGGCGCGGGCGCTGGAGGGTGCTCAGGCGGTGGCAGACGGTCTCGTACCCGAGGCCGTACCGGTCGGTGAGCCGTTCGATGTCGTACCGGACTTCTTCGGCGGCCGCGTGGAAGGCGCCGTACGGCAGGACCAGTGCCGCCGCGAAGTAGTTGGCGATGCCGATGCGGGCCAGCGCGTGGGCGGGTGAGCCGGGCTCGAAGTCCTCGGCCGCCTGCCGATCGAGTTCGTCGCCGTACTCGAGCAGGGCGACCTGGGTGGCCATGCGGAACGCCCGCTGGCCGGGGCGCAGGCGACCGGACAGGCGCAGGGTGCGGGTTGTCCCCTCGTAGCGGTGCAGATGGTCACCGGTGTCGGCGGAGAAGCGGACGCCGTGCATCCCGGTCAGGCGATCGGTCAGCGCCTGCACGACCTCGACCGGCCGGATGCCGATCTCCCCGGCCAGGCGCTCAGCCGCGAGGTCGGTGTCGTGGAGGTAGTTCTGGCGGCGGTAGAAGAAGTCGCGGATCTCCTCGTGGGGTGAGCGTGGTGTCCCTCCCGTCGTGTCGCGGCCGTCGGCCGCTCCGGTGAGGCCCTCGGCCAGGAGCTGGTTGCGACGGCCCATGTCGAGGAGCACTCGGGCGACCGCGGGCAGGCGCGAGGCCAGTTCGGCGAGATCGGACGCGGAGACCTGGGCGGCGGCGATCTCCCGCGTCAGCGCCTCGCGCAGGTCGGCCACGAGGCGGGTCGTGTCGCGCTCGGAGAAGAAGCCCGGGTCGACGCCGAAGGTCTCCGTCAGCCTGAGCAGCACGGGCACGGTGAGCGGACGGGAGTCGTGCTCCATCTGGTTGAGGTAGCTCGGGGAGATGCCAAGGACGCGGGCCAGTTCCGCCTGGCTCATTCGGCGCTCTTCGCGCAGCCGCCGCAGGCGCGCTCCCGCGTAGGTCTTGCTCACGGTGTGTTCCGCCGTGTCCGGGTGGTCGCGAGTGTAGGCCAGTCGGGCCCCCTGAAGACCTTCGCAAGATTGGCAAAAGGCGGCGAGAAGATTCGCAGAAGTTGGCAGTTGCCCATGGTTGATGGCACTCAGTGCCAGTGCCAGAGTTTCAGTGCGGCCCGCCGGAACCGGCAGGCACCGCCGGCATCCGGGCCCGATTCACTGCCCTGACGTCGGAGATCCCGACAACTGCGGTGCTCTGCGGCGGCAGCATTGCTCATCTTCGCCCCCGGCCAGGGCGGGCCGCACCCCAACAGGACGACACACAGTGCCACCTCTGGCTCAAGCGGCAGAGGCTTGGCAGACGCCACAGACCGAGGAGACGGTGACAGTCATGGCACAAGCGAGGACGCAGGCAGCCGAGGAACTCTCGCGGCGCTGGGCCACCGACCCCCGGTGGCAGGGCATCGAGCGCACGTACGGCGCGGAGGACGTGGTGCGGCTGTCCGGCAGTGTCCGTGAGGAGCACACCCTGGCCCGGCGCGGAGCCGAGCGGCTGTGGCGCCAACTGCACGAGCGGGACTACATCCACGCGCTCGGCGCCCTGACCGGCGGGCAGGCCGTGCAGCAGGTCAAGGCCGGTCTCCAGGCCATCTACCTGTCCGGATGGCAGGTGGCCGCCGACGCCAACCAGGCCGGCCACACCTACCCCGACCAGTCCCTCTACCCCGTCAACTCCGTTCCCCAGGTGGTGCGTCGGATCAACAACGCGCTGCTGCGGGCCGACCAGATCGCCGTCGCCGAGGGCGTTACCGACACCACGGACTGGCTGGCACCGATCGTCGCCGACGCGGAGGCCGGCTTCGGCGGCCCGCTCAACGCCTTCGAGCTGACCAAGGCGATGATCGCGGCAGGCGCGGCCGGCATCCACTACGAGGACCAGCTCGCCTCCGAGAAGAAGTGCGGCCACCTCGGCGGCAAGGTCCTGGTGCCGACCGCGCAGCACATCCGCACCCTGAACGCGGCCCGTCTCGCCGCCGACATCGCCGACGTGCCCACGCTCGTCGTCGCCCGCACCGACGCCCTGGCCGCCAATCTGCTGACCAGCGACGTCGACGAGCGCGACGCCCAGTTCGTCACCGGCGAGCGCACCGCCGAGGGCTTCTACCACGTCCGCAACGGCATGGCCCCGGTGATCGCCCGCGGCCTGGCGTACGCCCCGTACGCGGACCTGGTCTGGGTGGAGACCGGCACCCCGGATCTCGCCCAGGCGCGGGAGTTCGCCGAGGCCGTCCACGCGCGGTACCCCGACCAGATGCTCGCCTACAACTGCTCGCCCTCCTTCAACTGGAAGGCGGCCCTCGACGACGACCGGATCGCCAAGTTCCAGCGCGAGCTGGGCGCGATGGGCTACCGCTTCCAGTTCATCACGCTGGCCGGCTTCCACTCCCTCAACCACGGCATGTTCGACCTCGCACGCGGCTACGCCGAGCACGGCATGACCGCCTACGTCGACCTCCAGGAGCGCGAGTTCGCCGCGCAGGCGCAGGGCTTCACCGCCGTCAGGCACCAACGCGAGGTCGGCACCGGCTACTTCGACCTCGTCTCCACCGCCGTCAACCCCGCCTCCTCCACCACCGCCCTGGCCGGGTCCACGGAGGAAGAGCAGTTCCACTAGGCCCGCGAACAGCGGCCTTGGGTCCGCGCCCCGGCCGAGCGGGGGCCGCACGACGGTCCCCGTCCGGTCCCGCTCGCTTTCCTCCTCTTCCCTCGCGCAGGAGAACCCGATGTCCACCAGTGCCCTGACTCACCACGTCCGTGTCCTCGCTGCCCCGGGCGACCGCCACGACGAGATCCTCACCACCGCCGCCCTCGACTTCGTCGGTCATCTCGCCGCGGTCTTCGGGAAGCGCAGACAGGCCCTGCTCAAGGAGCGCCGTCGGCAGGCCCTTCGGCTGGCGAGCGGCTCCCCGCTCGACTTCCCGTTGGTCACTTCGGCCGTCCGTGACGACCCCACCTGGCGGGTGCCGCCGCCCGCGCCGGGACTGAAGGACCGGCGGGTGGAGATCACCGGCCCGCCCGAGCGCCGTACGGCGGTCAACGCCCTCAACTCCGGCGCCCGCGTGTGGATGGCCGACTTCGAGGATGCCACGGCCCCCACCTGGGACAACATCGTCGGCGGCCAGCTCACCCTGCTCGACGCCGTCGAGCGCCGGATCGACTTCACCACGGCCGAGGGCAAGGAGTACGTCCTCGGCGACCGGCTCGCAACGATCATGGTGCGTCCGCGCGGCTGGCACCTCGACGAGGAGCACCTGGAGTACGACGGCCGACCGGTGCCCGCCGCGCTCGTCGACTTCGGCCTTTACTTCTTCCACTGCGCGCAGCGGCAGATCGATGCCGGGTACGGCCCCTACTTCTATCTGCCGAAGCTGGAGAACCGCTACGAGGCCCGGCTGTGGAACGACGTCTTCGTCGCCGCCCAGGACCTGCTCGGCATCCCGCGGAACACGATCCGCGCCACCGTCCTCATCGAGACGATCACCGCCGCGTTCGAGATGGAGGAGATCCTCTACGAACTGCGCGAGCACGGCGCGGGGTTGAACGCGGGCCGCTGGGACTACTTGTTCAGCCTGATCAAGACCTTCGGGCACCGTACCGATTTCCTGCTTCCCGACCGGGCGAAGGTGACGATGACCGCTCCCTTCATGCGGGCCTACACCGAGCTCCTCGTGCGCACCTGCCACAAGCGGGGCGCACACGCTCTCGGCGGCATGGCCGCCCACGTGCCCGGGAAGGACCCCTCCGTCAACGAGGCGGCGTTCGCCGAGGTCCGCCTGGACAAGGAGCGGGAGGCGCAGGACGGCTTCGACGGCTCCTGGGTCGCCCACCCCGGACTCGTGCCGGTCTGCCGCGAGGTGTTCGACGGCGTCCTCGGCGACCGGCCGCATCAGATCGACCGCACCCGCGACGACGTGGAGGTGACGCGCGACGACCTGTTGTCGGTGCGCCGGATCAGCGGCCGGCCCACGCCGGAGGGGGTGCGTACGAACGTCGCGGTCGCGCTGCGCTACTTCGCCGCCTGGCTGGACGGCCGGGGCGCCGTCGCGCTGGACGGCCTCATGGAGGACGCGGCCACCGCCGAGATCGCCCGCGTCCAGATCTGGCAGTGGCTGCGGCACCGCGTCATCGACCGGGAGACGGTCCTGAACCTGCTGGACGACGAGGTCGCCGCCCTCGGGGCCCAGTACCCGTGGGCGCCCCTGGACGACATCCGCGCACTCTTCGAACGCACCGCCATGACCGGCGAGTTGCCGCTGTTCTTCACCCCGGACGCCTACTCCCGCCATCTCGTGCGACGGCCCCGGGAGCAGTCGTGAGCGGCGGTGTCCGGCGTGTCGGCCTGGACACCGTCGCCTTGATCGCGGAGTCCCTCTACAACGTATTCCGCGAGCCTCTCCACGCTCCGCCGCCGCTGCTCCAGCGGATGGTGGAGGCGGGACTGCTCGGCCGCAAGACCGGCCGCGGGTTCCACACCTACGACCAGGACTGAGGGCCTGGTTCGGCGCGGGCTGAGGGGCCCGCGCAAGCCGCAGCAGGGGTGAGGTCCCGGCGCGGCGTCACAGGGGGCGAGGGCGGGAAGCGCGCGCACGGCGCTTCCCGCCCTCGGCCCATTTCACACCGGCCCGGTACGTGGCCCACCTCACCATCCGGATGGCGGACGTGACACGCCGCGGCCGTGAGCGGGCCCTAGGCTGACCGATGCAGCTGGTTCGCCCCGTCCGCCAGGCGGGATGCGTCGCAAGAGGGAACCCGGTGCGAATCCGGGACTGCCCCGCAGCGGTGAGCGGGAACGACCGCCGTCATACGCACTGGGTCCGACGTACCGGGCCTGGGAAGCGACGGCCAGTAGGAGTCCTCCCTCCAGAGGATGTGCCCGCGAGTCCGAAGACCTGCCCGTTGCCCGCGTACGAACCACTCGTGCGCGGAAATCCCGGTGACCTCGTGGGCGGGTCGGCGTACATACCAGGCGGACGACCGCGCTGTACCGCGCGTCGTCGCTCCCCGTCCGGTTCGTCACCTCTTCGCGCTCTCGTCCCGTCACCCGGGATCTCAGGGATTCATCTCGCGAAGGAGATCTCCGTGACCACCAGGACCGCAGCCGCGCCCGCACGGGCCACCGTGTACGGCTACCCCCGCCAGGGCCCGGACCGGGAACTGAAGAAGGCGATCGAGGGCTACTGGAAGGGCCGCGTCACCGCGGACGCCCTGAGGGCCGGCGCCGCCGAACTCCGCCGCGCAAACTGGCGGGAGCTGGCCGCGGCCGGCATCCACGAAGTGCCCACCGGCGACTTCTCCTACTACGACCACGTTCTCGACACCACCGTCATGGTCGGCGCGATCCCCGCCCGCCACCGGGCCGCCGCGGCCGCGAACGCCTTGGACGGCTACTTCGCCATGGCCCGCGGCACCCAGGACGCGGCCCCACTGGAGATGACGAAGTGGTTCGACACCAACTACCACTACCTGGTGCCCGAGTTGGGCCCTGACACCGTCTTCACGGCCGACCCCGCCAAGCAGGTGTCCGAGCTGAAGGAAGCCCTCGCGCTCGGACTGACCGCGCGCCCCGTGCTCGTCGGCCCCGTCACCTACCTCCTGCTCGCCAAGCCCGCCCCGGGCGTGCCCGCGGACTTCGACCCCCTGAGCCTCCTCGACCGGTTGCTGCCCGTGTACGCCGAGGTGCTCGCCGACCTGCGCGCGGCCGGCGCCGAGTGGGTGCAGCTCGACGAGCCCGCCCTTGTGCAGGACCGCACCTCGGACGAACTGAGCGCCGCCTCGCGCGCCTACCGCCACCTCGGTACCCTCACCGACCGGCCGAAGCTCCTGGTCGCCTCCTACTTCGACCGGCTCGGCGACGCACTGCCGGTGCTGGCCAAGGCTCCCGTCGACGGGCTCGCGCTGGACTTCACCGAGTCCGCCGCCGCCAACCTCGACGCCCTGGCCGCCGTCGGCGGGCTGCCCGGCAAGCGGTTGGTCGCCGGTGTCGTCAACGGCCGCAACATCTGGGTCAACGACCTGGAGCAGTCCCTGTCCACCCTCGCCACCCTGCTCGGGCTGGCCGGCCGGGTCGACGTGGCCGCCTCCTGCTCCCTGCTCCACGTGCCCCTCGACGCGGCCCTGGAGCAGGACATCGAGCCGCAGATCCTGCGCTGGCTCGCCTTCGCGAAGCAGAAGACCGCCGAGATCGTCACCCTGGCCGAGGGCCTGGCCCAGGGCACCGACGCCATCGCCGGTGAACTCGCCTCCAACCGCGCCGACCTGGCCTCCCGTGCCGCTTCCCCGATCACCCGTGACCCTGCCGTTCGCGCCCGCACCGAGGCTGTCACGGACGTCGACGCCCGCCGCTCGCAGCCCTATCCCGAACGGACGGCGGCCCAGCGCGCCCACCTCGGCCTGCCCCTGCTGCCGACCACGACCATCGGCTCCTTCCCACAGACCGGCGAACTGCGCACCGCCCGCGCCGATCTGCGAGCGGGCCGGATCGGCACAGCCGCGTACGAGGAGCGCATCAAGGCCGCGATCGGCGAGGTGATCTCCTTCCAGGAGAAAGCGGGGCTGGACGTCCTGGTGCACGGCGAGGCCGAACGCAACGACATGGTCCAGTACTTCGCCGAGCAGTTGACCGGGTACCTGACCACTGAACACGGCTGGGTGCAGTCCTACGGCACCCGTTACGTCCGTCCGCCGATCCTGGCCGCCGACATCTCCCGCCCGAAGCCGATGACGGTGCGTTGGACGACGTACGCCCAGTCCCTCACCTCCCGCCCCGTCAAGGGCATGCTCACCGGCCCCGTCACCATGCTCGCCTGGTCCTTCGTCCGCGACGACCAGCCTCTCGGCCATACCGCCCGACAGGTCGCCCTCGCCCTGCGCGACGAGGTGAACGACCTGGAAGCGGCCGGGACTTCGGTCATCCAGGTCGACGAGCCCGCCCTGCGCGAGACACTGCCGCTGCGCGCCACCGACCACCCCGCCTACCTGACGTGGGCCACCGAGGCGTTCCGGCTCAGCACCAGCGGGGTACGGCCGGACACCCAGATCCACACCCACATGTGCTACGCCGAGTTCGGCGACATCGTCCAGGCCATCGACGACCTCGACGCCGATGTCATCAGCCTCGAAGCCGCCCGCTCACACATGCAGGTCGCCCGCGAACTCGCCGCGCACGGCTACCCGCGCCAGGCCGGACCCGGGGTGTACGACATCCACTCCCCTCGGGTTCCGAGCACCGGAGAGGCAGCCGAACTGCTGCGCACCGGTCTGAGGGCCATCCCTGCCGAACGCCTGTGGGTCAACCCCGACTGCGGCCTCAAGACCCGCGGCTGGCCGGAGACCCGCGCCTCCCTTGAGAACCTGGTCGCGGCCGCCCGTATCGTGCGCGGTGAGCTCTCTCCGTCCTGATCCGGTCGACGTCCAGGGCGGGGACTCGCGCCCTGCCCTGGACGTCGTAGGCGGCGATGACGCCGTGCGACGGGTCGGCACCGGTGCGGCCGGTACAGCTGTGCCGACTTCCCATGACCGCCGACGAACGACCCGAGCCCTGGAACGGTCCGGACCGCGGCATGTGACCCCGCCTGCCGCGACAGCTACAGACACCCCCTCTCCGGCGGTAGATTAGGTATGCCTAAGCATGGCTGACATCGCCTGCCTGCATCGATGCGGCTGCCGGTGGGGTGGGGGCATGCGGCACCATGGCGACTGCCGGAGAGCGGGAGAGGGATGTCGGACAAGGGTCGAGAAGAAAGACGTCCGCACGGAGAACTCGTCGCGGAAGTGCTCGCGGTGCTGTGGGGGGCCGGGAAACCGATGACCGCGCGACAGGTCAACGCGACCCTCGACAAGGGGCTGGCCAGGACGACGATGGCCACCATCCTGACCCGCCTCCACGAAAAGGGCACCGTGCGACGGACGCCGTCGGGCCGGGGCTTCGCCTATGAGCCGGTGGAGGACGCGGCCGGGCTGGTCGCCGGGCGTATGCGCCGTGAGCTGGAGAGCGAGCCGCGCCGCGACCTGGTGTTGAGGCGGTTCGTGACCTCCTTGTCCGAGAACGACGAGGAGATCCTGCGACGCCTGCTTCTCGAGGCCGAGGCCGAGGACGAAGCCGAGTGACATTCGTACTGACCCTGGTCGTACTGGCACTCACGTTTCCCTGGGCGGCAGCGGCGGCGACCCGCCGTCTGGCCCGAGTTCTGCCACCTCGGGAGGCGTGCTGGGCCTTGACCGCCGCCACCCTTCTCACGGCCGTCGGCACGATCGCGGCGTTGGTCGGGCTGTGTCACGTGCCGTTCCTCGCCGCACTCGAGCGGGTGCCTGTCACGAGGGTGCTGGAGGTGTGGCCGGTGGCGGTACCGGCTGCCTGCGTGGCAGCTCTGGTCCTGCTCGTTCAGGCGGCTCTGCTGATCCGGCGCTGGTTTCAGTACCGGTCCGTCCTCAAGCACGCCTGGAGGGTGGCCGTCGAGGGAACGGCACACGGGGACCTCTTGGTCCTCCCGGGGAACGACGCGGACGCCTTCGCCCTTCCTGGATACCGGGGCCGCGGCAGCCGGATCGTGGTGACCGCCGGCATGCTGCGAGCCCTGAAACCAGGCGAGCGTGAGGTGTTGCTGGCCCACGAGCGCGCCCATCTGTCCGGACGCCACCACCTGCTCGTTGCCGCAGTCGATCTGTCCGCGACGGTCCACCCCGCGCTGAGAAGCCTTCGGGAACTGCTGGGATTCCACGTGGAGCGTTGGGCGGACGAAGCAGCAGCCGCCGCCGTCGGCAGCCGAAAGGCAACGGCGGCTGCCATTGCCAGGGCGGCTCTGGCCGGTTCACGGAACCGGAACACCGGCGGCGGGTACCCGCTGTTGTCGGTGACGAGCGGGCCCGTACCGCAGCGGGTCGAAGCACTCCTTGTGCCGGAGCCGGTCGCACCGGGCGCAGGCGTGCGCCGGGTCGGTGCCGTGGGGATGGCGGCGGCGGTGGCGTTCTCGGCTCTGGCCTCGGTCGCGTCGGCCTACGGGCTGCACGAGTACGTGGAGTACGCGGCCATCGCCGTACGGGGAAGCTGACCCTCGGCCCACGGTATGGGCGGCACCCGCGAGTTCTTCGGGGTGTCGCCGTCGGCGTTCGAGGGTGAGGAACCCGGAGGGACAGTCAGCTGAGAATCGCCCCTTCCCTTCGTCCGGTGGTGGCCGCGGGCCGGCCGGGCGCCGTGAGGTCGAGAAGGTCGTCCGTGTGGTCGGCGAGCAGGTGTTGGTCGTGGGTGACGAGGACGACCGCGAGACCTCGTTGGATGCGCAGGGCGGAGAGGAGCGTCATGATGCCGGCCGCGGTGCCTGCGTCGAGGGCGGAGGTCACCTCGTCGGCGACTATGGACGGTAGCGGACCTCACGCGATGGTCGACGCGGACTCTCCCCCGTCACGAGGATCATCCCGGGCAGGACGCTGAACGAGCCGGAATCCCCACGGCTCAGGAGGCTTTCTTCCTGGACGGCGGGGTTGGCCGGGGCCACGGACACCGGCCTCACGTGCGGGGAGTGGCCGGACCCGGCGTGCCGTTTCCAACAGGGCCTTCAGCGTGGATGATGCCTTGACCAGTGCACGCAGGCGATTGACCTGGAAGCCCGACAGTTTGACGGCTTCGAGTTTCGTGGCGCCATTGCTCATCGCGACCAGCAGGACCCGCACCATGGCCGGTGTCGCCTTCCCGCCCTGCCTCAGTCCGTGCGCGCCCGCCAGCGCCGCGGCCGCCCCCAGGGCCGCGGCGAAGGCCGGGTCCTTGTCGATCCAGCCTTGCAGGACGAATTCGGGAACACCGGCCCACACCGCTGCGGCCCCGGGCCCGAGGCCCTGAGCTGTCGCCTGGAGTACGTCCGCCATGCGTGCCAGGGTGGCATCGCGTTCGCTCGGCGGGCCGCCCAGCGACGCCTGAACCACGTGTTCGACGGCGCTGCGGTCCTTCAGCCAGGCGATGACCCGGCCCGGTGTCAGCGGATCCGGGTCCGCCACCGGTCCGGCTCCCTTCGGCTCGTACACCGCCCCTCCCGTCGCACGCGTTCGTGCCGGTGTCCTGGTTCCGCTACCGCGCGGCCGCCTGGGTACCACCGACTGCGCGGGCGGGCCGCTTCGGGCGTTCGGGAGCGAGGAAGAAGACCATCACCGGCACGACGTACGCGGTCCACACGACGATCTGAAGGACCGTGGGGTCGGGCTGGAAGTTGAACACGCCCTTGAGGAGAGTGCCGTACCAGGAGTCCGGAGGGATGGTCGTGCTGATGTCGAACGCGAGAGTACGCAGGCCCGGCAGGAAATCGGCCTCCTGCAAATCGTGGATGCCGTAGGCGAGAACGCCCGCGGCGACGACGACGAGCATGGCACCCGTCCAGCGGAAGAACTTGGCCAGATTGATCTTCAGTGCGCCCCGGTAGAAGAGCCAGCCGAGGACGACGGAGGTTGCCAGTCCCAGTAGGGCTCCGACAAGGGGGCGAATGCCGTCGCCTGTGGCCTGGACCGCGGTCCAGATGAAGAGCGACGTCTCCAGTCCCTCGCGGCCGACAGCCAGCAGGGAGGTCAGGACGAGGGCGCCGGTACCGATGGCCAGGGCGGCATCCAGCTTGCCGTGCAGTTCGCTCTTGAGGTGGCGTGCGGTGCGCCGCATCCAGAACACCATCCAGGTGACCAGGGCCACGGACAGTATGGACAGGCTGCCACCGAGCGCTTCCTTGGCCTGGAAGGTGAGGGTGGAGGAGCCGAACTGCAACAGGGCGCCGAAGGCGAGGGAGAGTGCCACCGCGATGCCGACTCCGGCCCACACGGGCAGGAGTTGGCGCCGGTTGCCGGTCTTGACGAGGTAGGCGACGAGGATGCAGACGACAAGACTCGCCTCCAGCCCCTCACGAAGACCTATCAGGTAGTTCCCGAACATTCCGCGTCCTTTCTCTGGTGAAGCGGGGGGAAGCAGACAGTGGGCTGCGCGAACAGCCCTGGACCCGGAACGCTTACTTCACGACGGCAGCGGCCAACTTGGAGAGCGGCTCGGCGAGCGCGTTGACGCTGTCCGACAACTCCTTGCGCTGCTCCTTCCCGACCTTCTCGTAGGAGGTGAAGACGTAACTCGTCTTGTCGGAGCGGTACTTGTCGAGCAGCGTGTTCATGGCGGCGAACTGCTTGTCGAGCTGGGTGACGAGGGCGGGCTCGTTCTTCAGGGCCACTGGCTTGAGCAGCTCGAAGGACTTCTCGGCACCTTCGACGTTGGCCTTGAAGTCGACCAGGTCGGTGTGCGAGTAGCGCTCCTCCTCACCGGTCACCTTGTTCTTGGCCACTTCGTCGAGGAGTTCCTTGGCCCCGTTGGCCATGGACGTCGGTGTGATCTCGGCACGGCCGACGCGCTTCACCCAGTCGGCGAGGTCCTTGTCGAGCAGGTCGGCGAGCTGCTTCTCCCGGTCGCCGATCTTCTTGTCGTGCCACAGCGCCTTCTCCAGGCGATGCCAGCCGGTCCAGTCCTTCGCCGGATCCTGACCGGCCTCGAGGCCGTCCTCGCGGACATCGACCTTGGGGTCGATGTCGCCGAAGGACTCGGCGACGGGCTCGGTGCGCTCCCAGCCGATACGGGAGCCGGCGTACGCCTTCTTGGCGGCCTCGACGTCGCCCGAGCGGACGGCGTCGGTGAAGGCCTTCGCCTTCGGCAGGGTCGCGTCGGCCTGCGCCTGGACGAACTGCCGGTACGCGCCGACCGCGGCGTCCATCTGAGGCGAGCGCTTCGCCGCGGTGCCACCGGTGGCGGTGACCTTCTGGCGGATGCCGTCGCCCTTCATACCGGGCTTGCAGGCGATCTCGTAGGCACCCGCCTTGATCTCCGCGGTGATGACGGCCTTGGTGCCGGGGCCGATGTTCTCGCGCTCGCTGACGATCCGGTCGTCCGGGTACAGCACGTAGACCTCTGTCACCTTGCTGCCGCGGTTCTCCACGTTCAACTTCAGGTGACCGGCCGGGAAGTCCTTCTTCGAGACCGAGCAGGAGTCGTCCTTCGAGACCACTTGGATCGCTCCGACGCCGCCCTTGTCATCACCCTTTTGCGTACAGCCCACCAGCGAGACAACTACGGCTACAGCGGTGCCTGCGCCGACGAACAGGTGGCGGGGGCTGGCGGACATGGGTGCCTCGATTCACGTAAGTGGTCCCGAAGGCCCGGACCGATGAGGTCGCGAGCCGCCGCGGAGTCTACATAAATGTAGTCACTCAGGAAAGGCTTGCCTAACTTGGCGACGGCCCGGGTGCGCTCGCCGCTTCGAGATCGCGCCTGAATCGCCTGGTCAGGACGGGGCTCGCGGGGCAGGAGCGGTGCCATCGTGTTCGTGGCGATGCCGGTCCCACGTGGCGGCAACTGCCGCCGGACTTCGGCCCGTAGACGGTCGCGGAACCCGTTCGCCGCCACTTTTACGGGCGGCAGCGGAACGACGTCACCCGGCTCCTGCCCCTGCCCGTGCTGGACGCCACCCCACCGATTCGGGGACTTCGGGGACACGCCCGCCGCAAACCCCGGCGTCTGTACGTCGACCGGGGCGATGCCGTAGACGAGTGCTGCCGCCTACCAACCTCATCCTGAAACGATCAGTTGGCTACGCTGAACCACCCCGGCCTCACCTCAGCCAGAGGCGGTTGCAGTGACTGAGCTGCGGACCGGAGGTCCTGATCCGTGACGTCAAGAGGATCCGGCAGGCTCAGCCCGTACCTGCGCAGACGCCAGAGGTCGAAGATTTCACTCCCGTCGGCTGCGAAGTCCACATCGACCTCAATGCCGTTGTCGCCGACGAAGCTGCACCCTGCCCCATGGACCTTGTAGAAGTAGGCGCCGACGTGATCACTCCGGCTGATCCGGCGCGAACGGGCCAGGCCGAGAACGTCCACCAGCCTCTCGAGCGAGGGGATCGCCACCCTCATGGCCTCATCAATCGCGTTCAAAGCGCGGACGTATCCGAGTACAAGGTCGCGCGCAGGCTCAACCCGTTCCATAAAGGTGCCATTCCCCCTGGGCCCGTGATTGGAAGGATTGTCCCATGGGGCCTCCAACGACTCGGCGGGACGGCAATCTGAAACGCTCAGTTACTCGCCCGTGAAGTGATCGGAGGCGCACTGACCTGGGTCCGCCGACATAGTCGACGCCATGGCGTCGAGCGGCCCGCCCCACCTGTCGCGGGGAGTGTCAGTGGGCAGTGCGACGATGACGCCAACAAGTCCGCTCACGGTGATCAATGGGGGATCGATGTCCGGCGAACGATCAGAGTCCGACGTGTCCTCGGCCGGTTTCGACTCTGCTTGGTGTGCCACCGACCTGGGTGATTACCGACCCTGCCGCTACACCTACGAGTACTACCCCTACGAGAGCCTGCCGCCCCTCGACTCCACAGAGTTCACGGGCGCCTTTCGTTGGCTCGGTCGTACCGGCAAACCTGTTCCCGAGCAGGTCACGGCGCTCAATCGCCTGGCAGTGAACCTTGCGGCAAAGGGCTTGACGCTGCCTCAGGACTTCGTCACATTCCAGGCCGACTCGAAGATGCACTACTCACTGGATGAGGTCTCGGTGACCGGCTGCTGGACCGACATCTCAGAGCCCCTTCCCAGTCCGGTCGAGCCTGGCGCCTCCCTCGTACGATTCCTGCGGGATCAGCAGGACTGTGTCATCTGGTACCTCTACCTCCGTCCTTCGGGTGAGGCGTTCGTGGTCCACTCATACCTCGACTACGAATACGAGTACGAGGCACGGCGCGACGGAGAAGAGAGCGAGACCGATCTCGACGATCCGGAGGAGCAAAGGGCCGCGATCCTCTGGTGTGCGCCTTCATTCGAGGAGTTCGCCCATCGGTTCTGGATCGAGAACCGTCTCTGGCGTGCCCTCAACGGCACTGACCTGTCCGGACTCGAGCCTCAGGCGCATGACTACTTGGGCCACTACCCGCCGCCTGGAGTACCCGCATGACCGTGCACGGAACGAGGTCACGTGCGGATGGCAGAGCGGGTACGTGTGCGCGAGATCGACGGCGCCGATGAGCAGCGCTTGTTGCGGATCTCCCGAACCCGGTCCGGGCTGAAACCACGCCCTGACAGCGGCGCGAAGACTTCCTGTCTGGGGCAGACGCCGGCGGAACTCGGCGCTGCTGAGCAGCCTCATCTGCTCATGCCCGGCCCACCGGCCCCACGTGCGAGTGAGCGGCACGCCTGCTGCGACGGCAACCACTCTGAGTGGTGGAGAGCCCACCGGTGAAGGTGCGGGGCCCGCAGCGGTGGGATCTGAGCACACGCAGTCGGTGTGCGGCGCATGCCTCCGCTCCGCGGCCTGGTCCACGGGCTGGGCGAGTTCGGCCATGCACCCTGCCTGTCGCCGAGCCCGTGGACCAGGCCGGTGCCGTGTCCGGCCGGAACCTGTCGACCGATCAGCTCGGACGACAGAACCGGACTCTCGTCGGTGTCAGTAGCGCCCGCTGTCCCCTGACCGCAGGCGTGCGACCAGCCCCGCTCATGTGTGCCGCCTGTGCAGTTCGATGGCCAGCGGTGTAGCGGTGAACATCGAGGAGTAGGTGCCCACGACGAGGCCGATGAGGAGGGCGAGGGCGAAGTCGGTCAGGGTGTCGCCGCCGAGGACGGCCAGTGCGGTGAGGATGAACGCCGCGCCCATACCGGTGTTGACGGTGCGGGGCAGCGTCTGGAGGAGTGCCTGGTTGGCGATGAGGGCGAACGGCTCCTTGCGGTCGCGGCGGCCGAGTTCCCTGATCCGGTCGAAGACGACGACGGAGTCGTTGACCGAGTAGCCGATGACCGTCAGCAGCGCGGCCAGGAAGACGCCGTCGACAGGCTTGCCGAGCCAGGCGAAGATGCCGACGAGGATCACGACGTCGTGGGCGAGGGCGGCGACGGCTGAGGTTCCCAGGAGCCAGCGGAAGCGTGCGGCGAGGTAGATGAGTTGGGCGCCCAGGGCGACGAGGAGGGCGATGAGGGCGCCTTGGCGCAGTTCCTTGCCGAGGCTGGGTCCGATGGCTTCGTCGCGGATCTTGTCAGCTCGGCGTGACAGGTCGTTGACGGTGTCGGTGACGGTGGCCGCCTGGGCGTCGGTCAAGCGGTGGGTGCGGACGGTGAGCCCGTTCTCGCCGGAGGCCTGGACGACTGCTCGGGGGAATCCTGCGTCGGCGAGCGCGGTGCGAGCCCGGTCGGGGTCGACGGGGGTGGCTGTGGTGTATTCGATGAGGCGGCCGCCGGTGAATTCGACGCCGAAGTCGAGCCCGCGCAGGGCGATCCCGGAGGCGGCGAGGACGAGGGCGGCGGCGGACGCGGCCAGCCAGCGGCGCGGGTGGCGCATCAGGTTCGGCTCGGTGCGCATGAGGCGGGCGCTGACGGCACCGGTGTGGGCGATGCCGGTGAGGTGGGGTCGGCGGCGCAGGCTGGGGCGGGCGACGGCGTACTCGGCCAGGGCCCGGGTGATGACCAGCGCGCTGACCATGGACGCGAGGACGCCGATGCCCAGCGTGACACCGAAGCCGCGCACCGGACCGGAGGCCAGGAAGAACAAGAGGCCGGCGGCGATGAGGGTGGTGATGTTGGAGTCGGCGATCGCGCTGAAGGCTCTGCGGAATCCCGCGGTCAGCGACGACCGTGGGGTGGGACGGTGCAGAGAGGCGTACTCCTCGCGGGCGCGTTCGAAGACGAGCACGTTGGCGTCGACGGCCATGCCGATGGCCAGGACGAACCCGGCGAGGCCCGGCAGGGTGAGCGTGGCGCCGAGGGCGGCCAGGGCGGCGTAGGAGATGAGGCCGTAGCAGGCCAGTGCCACGGTCGCCAGGACTCCCATGATCCGGTAGACGGCGATGATGAACAGCGAGGTCAGAGCGGTTCCGATGACAGCGGCCCAGGCGCTGGCCGTGATGGCCTGCGCGCCCAGGGTGGGGCCGACCGTGCGCTGCTCGACGGTCTCGACCGGCACCGGCAGGGCGCCCCCGTTGATGAGCAGGGCCAGTTCCTTGGCTTCGCTGTCGTCGAAGGTTCCGGTGATCTGAGTGGAGCCGCCGCTGATGCCGGACCGGCAGGCGACGGACGGGGCGACCTGGGGCGAAGAGATGATCTTGCCGTCCAGAACGATGGCGACCCGACGACTCGGATCTCCGGCCGGGTGGCACGCCGCGTCGCCGGTCAGGCGGGCCCAGCCCTCTTTGCCTGCTCCCTTGAAGTCGACGGTGACGTGCCATCCGGCGCCGCCCTGCTGGTCGAAGCGGGCGGCTGCCTTCTCGACCTCCTTGCCGGTCAGTGAGGCCGCCTTGATGCGCAGTTGCCGGCCGGATTCGTCGGCCATCACCTGCTCGTGGGGTCGTTTGGGTAGCGGTTCGGGCAGCTCGTCGGCATCGGTTACCGTGCCGAGCACCTGGTGGAAGGTGAGCTGGGCGGTGCGGCCGAGCACGTCGGACGCCTTGCGGGGATCCTGCACTCCGGGGAGTTCGACGACGATCCGGTCGCTGCCGGAGCGCGCGATGGTGGGCTCGGCGACACCGAGCGCGTCGATACGACCGCGCAGCACCTCCACCGTGCGGTCCGTCGCGCCATCGTCATCGTCGGCGTCGGCATCGGCGGTGGGGCGGGTTTCCAGCACGATCTGGGTGCCGCCCCGCAGATCGAGTCCGAGGTGGACGGGCACGGTGAGCGCGACGTACAGGGACAGGGCAACAGTAGCGAGGGCGATCAGCCTTCTGATGTGCTGGGATCGGCGGGATCGGTTCACAGCAGGCCTCCGGCAGGCACACCGCGGCCAGGGACGTGGCTGCGGTCAGGAAGAGGAGAGGGAGAGAGAAGGGGTCAGATGCCGGAGAGCGCGGGTGGTGCCCGGACCCCGTGCCCGTGTGCCGGTTGCCCCGAGGCCGGGGGACCTACCGCCGAGAGCGGGAGCCGCGCCGGGTGGAGTGGGCCGATCGCTGAGCGCTGTGACGCGCCCGCGGTGGAGGCAGGCGGAACATGACGTTCGCCGGTGGCGTCCCGATGGCCGCGAACGGCAGCGGAGGAGACTCCCGGGTCCGCACTATCCGCGTTGTCCGAGATATTCGCATATGACCCGCTGGAACGCGCGGGGCTGTGCGGCGGCTCGGTTCCGGCGGCGAGCACCGCGCCGCCGGCTGCTCGGGAGTGCTCACCGCCGAGGACGTACGGGCCGAACAGGGCGATGAGGACGGCGACGAGGACCGCGAGCAGGACAACCGGCAGCGCTGCCGGGCCCTGGCCACGGGTGCGCGGAACGCTGTGCGCGCGGCGGACCATCCCCCATCCCCCTATGTGTCGGTGTCGGTCCGCCGGAAGCAGCCCGGAGCCCCCATGGCCCGGGCTGTGGAGTGGGGCAACCGGAGCTTCGGGGCAGGCGGCGGGCTCAGGCTTCGATGAGGCCGGCGCGGATCGCGTAGCGGGTGAGTTCCAGCCGGTCACGTAGCCCTAGCTTGTGCAGCAGGTTCTCCCGATGCCGGTGGACGGTCTTGATGCTGATGAAGAGCATCTCCGCGATCTCCTTGGAGGAGTGGCCCTCGGCAACGAGCTTGAGGACCTCCTCCTCCCGCGCGGTCAGCACCTGCTCGGGCGGCTCCTCGCCGTGGCGGACGCGGTCGAGGTAGTTGCGGATGAGCGCCGTGACCGCACCCGGGTACAGGAAGGGCTCGTCACGCATGGCGGCCCGGCAAGCCGCCACCAGGTCGCGGTCCGCCACGGACTTCAGCACGTATCCGCTCGCGCCGGCCTTGAGCGCCTGGAAGAAGTACTGCTCGTTGTCGTGCATCGTCAGCATCAGCACCCGCACTCCGGGCTTCAGCGCCAGGAGTTCCCGGGTGGCTTGGAGGCCGGTCAGCCGTGGCATGGAGATGTCCAGAACGGCCAGGTCGACCTCATGGGTGCGGGCCAGTTCGATGGCCTCCGCGCCGTCCCCCGCCTCGGCGACGACCTCGAGGTCCGGCTCCCGGTCAAGGATGAGCCGCACCCCGTGGCGTACCAGGGCGTGGTCGTCGGCGAGGAGGATACGGATCGCGGGTGTGTGGGGCGTGGTCATGGCTGCTTCCTGAGGTGGGGCACGGTCAGCCGGACCGTCGTACCGGCCTCCGGTCGGGAGGTGACATCCAGCGTGGCTCCGATCAGCAGGGCCCGCTCGCGCATGCCGCGGATTCCCGCCCCTTCTTGGGCGACGCCGGTTCCTCGGCCGTCGTCGACGACGGCCAGCACCACGGCTTCGTCGCTGTGGCGCAGGCTCACTTCGACCTGGTCCGCTTCGGCGTGGCGGGCGGCGTTGGTGAGGGCTTCCTGGGCGACGCGGTACAGGACGAGCTCCGTCTGCTGGTCGAGCACGGGCAGACCGGAGTCGAAGCGGCGCACCACCCGCAGTCCGACGTGGGTGGCGAACTCGCTGGTCAGCGAGGTGAGGGCGGCGACCAGACCAAGGTCCTCGAGCGCGCCCGGCCGTAGTCGACGCGCCAGGCGGCTCACCTCGTCCAGACTCCCCCGGGTGATCTCCTGCACTTGCCGGAGATCGCCGCGCAGGGGCTCGTCCGCCTCGCCGGCGGCCCGCTCGAGCGCCAGCAGGATCGCGGTCATGCTCTGGCCGACCTCGTCGTGCAGTTCCTGGGCGATGCGGCGTCGCTCCGTTTCCTGCGCGAGCAGGGCGCGGGCGCTGCTGGTGGCCCGTTCGTGTTCGAGGCGTTCGAGCATGGCGTTGAAGGTGCGGATCAGTTCGGCGATCTCGCCTCGGCCCTTCTCCGGCAGCCGCTGGCCGGGGCGCAGCAGATCGACGGTGGCCATCAGCCGGGTGAGCCGGTCGAGCGGGGTCAGGCCGACCCGCAGCAGGGCCGCGTTGGCGACCAGCATGACGACCAGGCCGCCCACGAGGATGACCGCCTCGGTCAGCACCACCGGGACGGAGACGGTCACGGGAGCCCATAGCAGCAGCGCGGTGGCGCTTCCCAGCACGACCGCGTTGAGCGCGTAGATCCGCCAGAACATGGACACCGGGATGACGCCTCTCTCTAGGTGACACGGCTTTGTATCTACTGTCGGTCACCGCGCACCCCGAGCGTGAGCTGCGGCCATGGGTCTCGACCGGCCTGCCACCCAGGCTGCCCGCTGCCGGTTCCCACGTCGATGGGCTCCAATGCCCATTTCCGGGACCTGGCGGGCCCACGCCGTGATGGGCCCTCGGCCGTGCCGCAGATGGGTATCGCGCCCGATGGGTTCCGCGAGGCACTGCGGCCAGGGTGGAGGCATTGACCGGCCCTCGTGGCTCCTATCTCCTCCCCCATCGCCCTCGCTCTCCACCTCACCTCGCCTCGACATTTGTCTTCCGGGGCGCGATCCATCTCCTGCTCGAAGAAGGAACGGCCATGTCGCTCGATACGTCCCGGACCGAAACCCGTCGTGAGCGGCTGACGGCGCACGAGGCCCTCCAGCGCCTCGAACACGAGCGTGCCTCCCGCCTCACCCAGCTGCGGGCCATCGGCGAGGCCGGGCCCGACGCGGAGGAGCGGGTGATGTCCACGCAGAAAGACACCATCCAGCGAGTCCTCACGGAGGTCGAGGCCGCCTTCGCCCGCGTCCAGGACGGCAGCTACGGCGTCTGCCGGAACTGTTCCAAGGCCATTCCGGTCGAGCGCCTGGAAATCCTGCCCCACACGCCGTTCTGCGTCCCCTGTCAGCGCAACACCGCCTGACAAGTACCCGTCCGCTCTCCCTCTCCCGCCTCGCCCAGGGGGTGACTTGGTGAACAACCAGATCATCGACGATCGCGACACAACTCTGTCGATCGAGGACTTCGCCGCGCTGCGCGAGAATCTGCGCGAGCAACGCGTTTTCCGCCAGGAACAACTTCAGCAGCTCTCGGCCGCCGCGACCCGCGCCGACGCGTTTCTCGACCGGCAGGCCGCCTCCCAGACCGAGGTCCGCGTCAAGCTCGCCACGTCCGCCCGCATGGTTCTGGCCGACGTCGAAGCCGCCCTCCAGCGGATGGGCGAATGCCGCTACGGCTCCTGTCACCTGTGTCGCAGGCCCATCGCCCGCGAGCGGCTGATGATCGTGCCGCAGGCCCGCTACTGCACCCGCTGCCAACAGGTCAGGGAGGCCGGCCGGTGACCGTCACACCCAGTTCCCGATCCGTGGCCACCCGGCACCGTTCGTATCCCTGGTGCCCGCAGCGCACCGGCGTCGCCCTCGACCTGGGCAGCGCCCGCACCCGCGCCTGGACGTCTTCGCGACGCATGATCCTCGACGTGCCCACGGTGACCTTCCCGGGCGACAGCGCCACCTATCCCATTCAGCGCGGCACCATCGTCGACACCCCCGGAACCGCGCGGATGCTCGACCGGCTGCTCGGCCACCGCCTGCCCCGTTTCGGCCGCCCGCTGGTCATCCTGACCACGCCCGTGCTGGGCGGTATCGCCTACCGGGCCGAAGCCCGCACCGCGGTCGCGGTACTGCGCCCGCGTACGGTTCTGACGGTCCCCACCGCGCGCGCCGTGGCCACGGCCGCCGACGCCGATCTGACCCACCCGCTGCTCGTCGTGGACATCGGCGCCCACCTGACCGAGGTCACCCTGCTCGCCGACGGCGTGGTGACCGACGCCCGCTGCACCGCCCTGGGCACCGGCGACCTGGACAGCCTCACCCCGCCCACGCGGATCACCGATGCGGTCGTCGCCATGGTGACCACGATGCTGGACCAGGACCACACCTCCCAGACCCTCGACGCCGTCCAGCGGGGTGTCCTCCTCGCCGGCGGGGGCGCGCTGCGCCCGGACATCACCTATCCGCTCACCGGCCGGCTCCACGCTCCCGTACGACCCGTCCAGGCGCCGCACACCGCCGCGGTCCGCGGCGCGGCGAAGCTCCTGCAAGCCGCCCGCGCCCACCCTTCCGTCCCTGGCCGTTCAAGAAGGCCCGAGCCTGCGGGTGCCGGACAGGGTCACCGGGGTCGAAGCTCAAGAAGCGCTGACGCTGCTGATGCCTGTCACGAATACGGCTGTAGTTGCTCCTGCGAGGACTGAGGTGCCCGCCTGCTACCTTCCGGACCATGACCGACAGCGTGTACGTGGGCAATGCGGGCAAGGACGCGGCACTGGACCGGGGGTGGCTGCTGGGGCACTTCAAGGATGCCTCCGATCCTCGGCACAGCGAGGCCGTGGAGATCAAATGGGGCGTCCACCCGCAGGGCGACGAGCGAGCGCTGTGGGTGACGGGCGAACAGCGCACCGCCCTGCTGGTCCTCATCAGTGGCCGCTTCCGGGTGGAACTGCCCGGACGCAGCGTGCTCTTGGCCGAGCAGGGGGACTACGTCGTGTGGGGCCGGGGCGTCGATCACTCCTGGTTCGCGGAGGAGGAGTCCGTGGTTCTGACAGTCCGCTGGCCCTCCGTCCCCGGCTACAAGGCAACCGAATAGCGCGGCGGCACCAGGACACGCATGGAGAGCCGGCGAGATGGTTGCGAGGGCGAAGTCCGGCAGCTGACGCGGCGGACGGATCACGTCGGCGGAGCCGGCCCGAAGGCCTGGGGCGAATCCCCGCCCTGCCTTGGACAGACCATCGTCACCCGTCGCTTCTCAGCACCGAGGACAGCCGTCGGCGGGAGGAGACGTCGAGTTTCCGAAAGACCTTGTTCAGGTGGTACTCGACCGTCGAGACCGAGATGAACAGCCGGACCGCGATCTCGGCGTTGGTGGCGCCGTCGGCGGCGAGAGTGGCGACCTGGCGCTCCTGGGGAGTGAGGTCGTGGTGGGCGGCCCCGGTCCGGCGGCGGGCCCTTTCTCCGGTGGCGCGCAGTTCGGCGGCGGCGCGTTCGGCGAAGGCGGCGGCGCCCATGTCGGTGAACATGCCGTGGGCGACGCGGAGATGGGTGCGGGCCTCGGCGCGGCGGCGGCGTCTGCGGAGCCATTCGCCGAAGAGGAGGTGGGCGCGGGCGAGTTCGGCGACGGTACGGGTCCGGCCGAGGAGGTCGAGCGCGTCCGTGTAGAAGGCCTCCGCGTGGTCGTCGTCCGCGGTGAGGGCCCGGCAGCGGGCCAGCAGGCCGAGGCCCCAGGGCGTGCCGCTGGAGGTGGCGCGCTCCTCCAGGCGGGCGAGTGCTGCTTTGGCGGTGCTGTGGTCACCGCTGCGTACGGCCGATTCGACGATCTCGTGGAGCAGTCGGGCTCCGGTGCCCGGGAGGTCGGCGTCGAAGGCGGAACGGGCGCATGCCAGTGCCTGCGCGTAACGGCCGAGGCTGTTTTCCAGGACGGCCAGGCAACTGGCAGCCCAGGCGCCGAAGATGCGGTTCCCGTACTGCTGCTCCCAGAGCTCGGTGATGACACCCGCGGCGGCCCTGGTCTCGGCCTCCTGCCCGCGCCACGCGCTCAGTTCGACGCGGTGGACCGAGCCCGCGGGGGGCAGGCCGGTGACTCCGGCCAGTTGCTCGGCCTCGTCCAGGCAGGCCTCGGCCGCGCGGAGGCGTCCGGCGCGGACCTCCCAGGTGGACTGGATGACCAGAGTGCTCTGCAAGGAGCCCAGCGCTCCGGTGCGGCGGTCGTGGGCGTCCAGCAGTCGCCAGGCCTCCCGGCCGGCCACATCGTCCCAGCCGTCGTCGGCGGCGAGGCTGGTGAGAACGGCGAGTGGCATGCCCTCCTCGGTGACCTCGCCGCCGTCACCGAGCAGGGCCAGTGCCTGCCTGAGGAGCGGGAGGGCCGGGGCGTGACCGGTGTCGATGCGGGTGGCGAAGCCCCGCAGCAACAGGTCGGTGACGGTGGGACGGTTCGTGGTGCGCAGGGCCGGTGAGGCGAGCGCCGCCCGGGCGTACTCCCGCGGCGTGGTCCCCTCCACGTGCGCGCCGGTGACCACCAGCACCTCCAAGCCTGCGAACAGCATGCGCCGTGCCAGTGCGGGGTCCAGGTCGGCGATCGGGCTCGCCGCGTCGAGCAGCATCGCGCTGATCCCGCGCATCCCGGTGAAGTACAGGTCTACGGTGGCGCGGGTCAGGCGGGCGTGGGCGCGCAGGACCGGGTCGTCGGCGCCGAGCTCGGGTTCGGCGCGATCGAGTACGGCCCGGGCGGACTGGGGATCGCCGAGCACCAGGTAGGCCTTGGCGGCGGCGACCAGCCGCGCGGCCCTTCCGGAGACCGACAGCTCGGCCGCTCGTGACAGGAAGGCGGCCTGTGCCGCGTAGCCGCCGCGGGCCCGGGCGCGTTCGGCGGCTTCGGTCAGCTCGGCGGCGACCCCCTCGGCCAGGCCGACGGTGGCCTCCGCACGGTGCCAGGCACGGCGGTCGGCATCGCGACGGGGGTCCGCGACGGCGGCGAGGGCGGCGTGCACCCGGCGTCGGTCGGCCGGCTCGGCGTCCTGGTGCACGGCGGAGCGGATGAGCGGGTGCCTGAACTCGACGGTGCGCTGGTGGGTGACGACACCCGCGGCGATCGCAGCGTCCGCCGCCCTGGCGGGCACGCCCAACTGGGCCGCCGCCCGCCACAGCATGGCGGGGTCGTCCGGCGGAGCGACGGAGAGGATCAGAATCAGGGTGCGGGTGTCGGCGGGCAGCACCCGGACGCGGTTGAGGAAGTGGGACTCGAGCTGGGCGCCGACGGGCAGCGGCGTGGGCAGGGTGGCGGTGCCGGTGAGTTGCTCCGGGGTGAGGGCGTCGGAGAGTTCGAGCAGAGCGAGCGGGTTGCCGCCGGTGTCGGCGACGATCTGCCGGGCCACCGTCGGGTCGAGGTGCCCTGTCACGTTCGCGGCGAGGAGGTGGCAGGCGTCGGCCTCGTGCAGGCCGGTGAGGGATAGGGTGGGTATGCCGTCGAACGGCCCTGGCCCTGCCGGTCCTTCCCGGCCGGCGAGAACCAGGCCGACGGCGTCGGCGTGCAGCCGTCGGCCGACGAAGGCCAGTGCCTCGGCGGACTCCCGGTCCAGCCAGTGCACGTCGTCGACCAGGCAGAGCAGCGGCTGCGCGGCGTTGGCGGCGACGTCCGCGAGCAGGGTCAGGGTGGCCAGCCCGACCAGGTAGCGGTCGGCGAGGGTGTCGGCGTCGGCCACGCCGAACGCGGCGGCCAGTGCGCACCGTTGCGGGGGCGGCAGCCGGTCGAGGCCGGTGAGGAAGGGCCGGAGCAGCCGGTGCAGAGCGGCGTAGCCCAGCCTGGTCTCCGACTCGACCCCGGCTGTCCGCGCGACCCGGAGGTCGGTGCAGCCCTCGGCGACGATGTCGAGCAGCCGCGTCTTGCCGATGCCTGCCTCACCGACCAGCACCAGCACTCCGCTGCGTCCGTCGCGGACCTCCGTCAACAGGTCTTCGATCGACTGGAGTTCGGCCTGTCGGCCGGTGAGGACGGCGCGGGGGGCGCCGGAGTGCTGTGCCGGCCGTCCGGCCATGTGCACCCGCTCCTGTCTCCTGCGGACCGCGCGGCCGTGCCGGTACGGAGATCCGGGGCCTGCGGTGGGATCCGGCTCGTGCCGAGGGCGCGCGGCGGCACGCCCGGTTCAGCACACCACGGTCCGGCCGCCCGATGCCCCAGGGACGGACCCTAGCCGTTGGCTCCCTGGTCCAAGGGGTGCAGGGGTGCGGGTGCGGGCTTCGGCACGGGGGACGGGGTGGGCGCGGGGAGCCCCTCGGAGTCGAGGGCCGCCGCGAGCGCCCGGCGGGAGGAGATGGCCAACTTGGTGTAGATGCGCGACAGGTGGTATTCGACGGTCTTCTGGCTGACGTACAGCTCGGCCGCCGCCTCTTGGTTGGTGAGGCCGCCGGCCACCGCGTAGGCCACCGAAAGCTCGCGTTCGGTCAGGCTCGACCGCCGCCCCGGCGCCTCCCGGGGTGTGCCGAGCCCGCCGACCGCGAGGTCCGCTTCGCAGCGCCGGACGAACGGGGCGGCCCGCAGTGCGGCGAACCTGTCCCGGGCCGCGTTCAGCCACGCCGCGGCCTCCCGTCGCGGCCCCGAGCCGCTGGCCAGCAGCGTTCTGCCGTGCGCCTGCTCCAGCAGGGCCAGGTGCAGCGGGGAGTCGTCGGCGCGTGTGCCCGGCGGCACGGCGGTGGCGTCCGCGAGGGCCTGTCCGTAGGCGTCGAGCGCGTCGCGGGGCCGGCCCCGGGCCTCCGCCAACTGGCCCGTGAGCCGCGCCGTCACCACCTGGAGGTAGCCGGTGCCGTCGAACGCCTCGCGGAGGTCGTGCAGCGCCGCGGTCGCCTCGTCCAGTCGGCCCGTGCCGGTCAGCGACTCGACGAGCAGTGACTGCTGCCACAGCCAGAACGGCTTGTGGATGAGCCGGGGACCGCCGCCCGGCTGCGCCGCGTCGTCCAGCAGCGGGCGCAACGCCCGCAGGACGGCCGGGTGATCGGCCCGCGCCTGCGCCAGCGTCGCCCCCGCGAGGCCCAGGTAGACGATCTCGACCGAGGAGCCGAGGGTCTGCGCGAGGTGGGAGAGCCGGTCCATGTGGTGCTCGGCGTCGGCCCATTCGCCCCGGCCGGACCGCACGCAGACGGCCGCGAAGCGGGCGGCCGCATCGCCGAGCAGTTGCTCCCCAGCGGCGGCGACGGCCAGCGCGCGATCCGCCGCGGACTCGCCCGCGTCCCAGTCGCCGGCCAGGTAATGCGTGACCGAGAGCAGCGAGAGGGTCAACGGACCCAACTTGGACGCGGCACCCCGGCGGTCCCGCTCGGCAACCGTGCTCAAGTCTGCCCGGGCTCTGCCCAGTTCCCCGAGGAAGAGCCGGAGCACGCCCCGGGTGGCGAGGGAGTCGAGGTGATGGTCGGCGACCGCCTGACCCGTCTGCGGCAGGTGGTCCAGATCCGCCAGCGCGGCGCGCGGGCCCAGATGCCACAGCCGTCCGGTGGCCAGGGCGGCTCGGGTGAAGTCGGTGGTCGCCGCGTCGAGGTCGCCGATGGCCAGAGTCTGCCGGCCGACCTCCACCGCCTGCTCGCCCCGGCCGTTCCACAGTGCGATGTTGGCCAGGAACGTGCCCGCGAGCACGGCCACCCGGTCGGCCCCGGGCTCCCCGGAACGGTGCTGGGACAGGGCCTGCTGCCAGGATCGCTGGAGATGGGCCTCGGCTGTGGAGAACCGGCCGGCCATCATGTCCATCACCCCGAGGACGCTGTCGCGCAGGGGCCCCGGCGCACACTCCTCGACCTGCTGCCGGTGCTGGACCGCCCACGTGGGGCGCATGGTGAGCAGCGACTGCGCGCAGGCGGTGAGCAGCCTTCGCTCGCGGTCCGTACGGTCCTCGGTGAGCGAGGAGGCCCACAGCAGCCGGGTCGCGGCCAGGGCATTGCGGCCCGCCGAGGCCTCCTCGGTGCCCGCGCGCTCCAGTTCGTCGGCGAGGGCGGGGTCGGCGGTGGTCGCCGCCGCGACCCGATGGGCCCAGCTCGCGGCTGTGCCGATGTGCAGGGCCGCCTCGGCGTGAAGGGCGCGCCGCCGTTCCGGGGTGAGCGAGGTGTAGACGGCGTCCCGTTGAAGAGCGTGCACCAGCGCCACCGGGCTGCGGTGCTCCATCGGCCACCACTGGGCGAGGCCGCAGGACAGCGCCGGACCGAGGGCCCGGACGGGATCGGTGACGCCCGCGACCCGGCCCGCTGTCGCCAGCGGCACCCGGCTGTCCAACACGGCCAGCCCGGACAGCAGTTCGCGGGACTCCCGGGGCAGCCGGTTCAGCTGAGCCCTGATCCCGACCCGCAGCGAGGGCGGCACCGGCCACCGTTCCAGTACCCCGTCACGCAGGGCCGCCGGGGGTACCTCGGCCAGCACGGTACGAACGTAGAGCGGGTGACCTTGGGTGTACGCGTACAGCCGCTCGCCGAGCCCCGGCGCCAGCCGGCCTTCCACCAGCCCCTGGGCGAGCCGGGCGACGTCGTCGCCGCCGAGCCCGCGGAGCTCCAGTTTCACCGCCCGTTCCAGGGAACGCGGCAGTCGGCCCAGGACCTCGGCGACCTCGTCCTCGCCCGGTCGGGTCGCGAGGACGGTGAGTACCCGGTCCGCCCACAGCCGGCGCAGGACGAAGCCGAGGGCGCGGACCGACAGCGGGTCGGCCCACTGGACGTCGTCCACCATGACAGCGACAGGACGTTCGCTCTCCTGCAACGCGCCGAGCAGGAGCAGCAGTTGACCCCCGAGGGTGTGCGCGGTCAGCGAGGCGGGAAGCGGCTCCGGCACGGTGGGCGAAAGCCGCGTCGGCAGGGCTTGGTGCGCCTGCCGGGTGAGCTGGGCGAGGACGCCGCCCGGCAGGTCGGTCTCCGACGGGTCGCCGACGGCCCACAGCACGGTGAAGCCGTCCAGGGCCTCGGCGGCGCAGTGACGCAGCAGCGCGCTCTTGCCGATGCCGGCCTCGCCCTCGACCACCGCCAGCCAGGAGGCTCCCGCCCGCACCCCGTCCGCGCAGGCGCGCAGTCGTGCGGACTCCGGCTCGCGGCCGACGAAGATCCGGTCCGACGCGGCTCGAGGCCCCGAATCCTGGCCGGTCACCGCATTGCTCGCACAGGGGCAGGGGTCATGCGGGGCCTCCATACGGCCGGGGTCACCTTGCCGTCCTCGGCGCTGGACGGAACGCTCAAGGACACCACAACGGGCAACTGACCCAGGGTGGTTGGGAGCAGGCCTTTTGGGCGCCGCCCGAAAGAATAACCCGACGAAGATCCGTTCACGGAGCCCGCGCCTGCCGCGACTTGGCCGCTGAAGCGCGCGGAGACCCGTCACCGGCCGGCGTGCCGCGTCGGCGGCTGGGGTGCGTGGGTCCGGGGACTGGGGACCGACCCCGATACGAACGGGCGGCCCCTGGTGGTGTGCTGGCGCGGCAGGCCGGATCGGCCGGTCCCGTGAAGGAGCGCCCGCCATGACGTCACCCACTCCCGTCCTCTTCATCCACGGCCTGTGGCTGCACGCCGCTTCCTGGAAACCGTGGATCGACCTCTTCACCGAAGCGGGCTACGCGCCGAGCGCCCCGGGCTGGCCCGGTGACCCGGACACCGTCGAGGAGGCCCGCGCCAACCCCGAGTCCATCGCGGACCACGGGATCGACGAGGTCGTCGCGCACTACGCCGCCGTCATCCGCACCCTGGACGCGCCGCCGATCCTGGTCGGGCACTCCTTCGGCGGAATGATCGCGCAGAAGCTGCTCGGCCAGAACCTGGCCGTCGCCGCCGTCGCCATCGACGCGGCCCAGATCAAGGGGGTGCTGCCCCTGCCGCTCTCGGCCCTCCGGTCCACCCTGCCGGTCTTCCGCAATCCCGCCAACAAGCACCGCGCGGTCTCTTTGACCGCCGAGCAGTTCCGGTTCGCGTTCGGCAACGCCATCCCCGCCGAGGAGTCGAACCAGCTGTTCGAGCGCTGGGCCATCCCGGCTCCCGGCAAGCCCCTCTTCGAGGCCGCCGCGGCCAACTTCGACCCGCACTCGCCGGCCGCGGTCGACACCGCCAACTCCGGGCGCGGCCCGCTGCTGCTGATGGCCGGCGGCAAGGACCACACCGTCCCGGAGGCGGTCACCCGGGCCACACTCAAGCAGTACCGCCACTCCGACGCCGTCACCGAGCTGACCGAGTTCGCCGACCGGGGCCACTCGCTGACCATCGACAACGGCTGGCGGGAGGTGGCCGACGCCGCGCTGGCCTGGCTGCACCACCAGTCCCTCTGAGCAGCCGCCCGAACCGCCTCTCGGGGACGGGACCCGCGACGGGGACGGTCCCCGTTCCCGTCGCGGGTCCCGGTCATGCCGCCGGGGGTTTCGGCCGCCGACCTGCGACCCGCCCTTCCGCCTGCCGACCGTCCGGCCCATCGCCGCTTGGTCCGGGCACGTGTGCTCGTCCCAGTACGTGTCCTCGTGCGGGCACGTGTCGGTCCGCAGCCCGGACGAGGGTCCCCCTCCAGGCAGCCCGCAGCCCGGACGAGGGTCCCACCTCCACGCGGTCCGCCGCCCGGACAAGGGTTCCCTCCGGGCAGTCCGCCGTCCGGACGTGAACCGCGACCGCCTTCCTCACCCTTTCTGGAGTCCCACCGTGCGACACCTCCGCCGACTCGCCACGCCGAAGAGCGCCGCGCTGCTCGCCGTGGCCGTCCTGCTCGGCCTCACCACCACCGACCTCACCCAGCAACGAGCGAATGCGGCGCCCGCTCGACCCGCCGCGGCCGCCGCCCGCTCCGCGGCTGTTCACGAACAGATACCCACTGGGTTCTCCGAGCACAAGGTAAGAGCCGGAGGCGTGGGAATCGACTACGTCATCGGCGGCCACGGCCCGACCCTGGTCCTGCTGCACGGCTATCCGCAGACCTGGTACGAGTGGCGCCACATCATGCCGGCGCTCGCCGAGCACTACACCGTCATCGCCCCCGACCTGCCCGGCGCAGGCCGCAGCGACGCGCCCACGACCGGCTACGACAAGAAGAGCATGGCCGCCGTGGTCCACGCACTGCTCGTCCGGCTCGGCAAGGACCGGGACGTACGGATCGTCGGGCACGACATCGGCTCGATGGTCGCCTACTCCTACGCCGCCGCGCACCCCGCCGACGTGGTGAAGCTGGTGCTCAGCGAGGCCCCGATCCCCGACCCGAGCCTCTACACCTTCCCCTCGCTCACCGCGGGCGGCTCGGGCGCCTGGCACTTCGGGTTCTTCGCCCTGCCCAACGGCATGCCCGAAGCGCTGATCAGGGGTCGTGAGGGGGTGTGGACGGACAAGTTCATCGATGCCCTCGAAGTGCACAAGGGGTCGGTGAGCCCGGACGAAGTCGCCGTCTTCGCCGGCCACCTCGCGAAGCCCGGGCACCTGGCCGCGACCCTCGCCTGGTTCCGGACCCTGCCCCAGGACATCGCCGACGACGCGGTCGCCAAGAAGACGAAGCTCACCATGCCGGTACTGGCGATCGGAGCGGACGGCAGCCTCGGCAGCTTCGTCCCCGACCAGGTGAAGCAGTACGCCACCGACGTCACCGGAGCGGTGATCCACGACTCCGGCCACTGGATCTACGAGGAACACCCCGCCGAGACCACCTCCCTGCTGCTCACCTTCCTGAAGGGCCGATCATGACCCAACCGCCCCGCGCCGCCGAACCGTTCTGGTTCCTCGGCGGCCAGGCCCGCGTTCTGGTGCCCAGTCGCGCGACCGGCGGCTCCGTCAGCGTCATGGAGTTCACCGACGCCGCCGACCACGCGCCCCCGCTGCACATCCACGACGACGAGGACGAGATCTGGATCGTCCTGGAGGGCAAGGTGACCTTCTTCGTCGGCGACCAGAAGTTCGACCTCAAGCCCGGCGAGGCCGCTCACGGACCGCGCGGCGTCGCCCACAGCTACCTCGTCCGCAGCCGCACCGCGCGGATGGCCGCCGTGTTCTCCCCGGCCTGCGTCGAGGACTGGTTCGTCGCCAACGGCACCCCCGTCTCCCGTACGGACGAGGCACCGGCCGCGTTCGACATCGGCGCGATCCTCGCCTCCGCCGAGGCGTTCCACGTCCGCGTCGCCGGACCGCCACCCAGCGCCTGAGTTGCCCGCCCGACAGCGGACCGGCCGCCCGGCAGCATGCGGCCCGAGGACCGCTCGACCGCACTCCCTCCCGTTCAACTCGCCTCTCCACAAAGGAACTTCCATGCGGCATTCCCTCCGTACACCGGACGACGGCGCCCGCACCAGCCGCCCCCGGTGGGCCACACCGACGCTGCTGGCGGCGGTCGTCCTGCTCGTCCCGGCCGCCGCCTCGACCGCCACCGCGCACACCGCCCCGGCGGGCGCGACCACGTCGCACCGCGCGCAGCAGGGACCGAAGCCGACCGTGGTGCTGGTGCACGGCGCCTTCGCCGACGCGTCCAGCTGGAGCGGCGTCACCCGCCGGCTCCAGCGCCAGGGCTACACCGTCGTCGCCGCCGCCAACCCGTTGCGCGACCTCGCCGGTGACGCCTCCTACATCTCCTCCGTCCTGGACGGCATCACCGGGCCGGTCGTCCTGGTCGGCCATTCCTACGGCGGCGAGGTCATCACCAACGCCGCCGTGGGCCACCCCAACGTCAAGGCCCTCGTCTACATCGCCGCTTTCGCCCCTGACCAGGGCGAGTCGGGCCTCGAACTGACCGGTCGCTTCCCCGGCAGCCAACTCGGCGCCCACCTCACCGTGCGCCCCTTCCCGCAGGCCGACGGTGGCACCGGCGCCGAGGCGACGGTCGACCCGGCCGCCTTCCACACGGTGTTCGCCGCCGACGTACCGGCCGGCACGTCCGCCGCGATGGCGGCCGCCCAGCGCCCGGTGGCCCTTGCCGCCCTGACCGCGCCCAGCGGCGTACCGGCCTGGAAGACCATTCCCTCCTGGTACCTCGTCGCAGGCTCCGACCAGGCCATCCCATCCGCCGCCGAGCGGTTCATGGCCCGGCGGGCCGGCGCCAACACCATGGAAGTCAAGGACGCCTCACACGTCGTCATGGTCTCCCACCCGGCCCGGACCGCCGATCTGATCGTCCGGGCGGCCGACGCCACATCGTGACGCGACCTGTCTTCACACCGCTCGTCACCGAGCCGTACCGCCGCCCACCCGCGGCGCGGCCTCGGCGATGAGCGGTGTGATCCTGGAGCGCCCGGCTCGGCGTACTGCGCCGAGTCGGCCGCCGGTCCCGGGTGGCTGCGGACTGCGCGTCGATCGAGGTCCCCAGCGGGCCGAGCCGGTGGCTCTCCTGGTGCAGGTAGAGACTGACCATCAGGTCCGCCTCGGCCTACGGCAATTCAGCCTGACCCGGCGGGTTGGGGTTGGTAGAAAGTGCCGTCGCGGAGCATCGCGAAGAGGACGTCGGCCCGGCGTCTGGCGAGGCAGAGCAGGCACCTGGGTGTGGTGTTTACCCTGCGTGACCTACTTGTCGTAGTGGGCCCGGGATGCCGAGTCGATCAAGGCAGCGAACTCGGAGGGGAAGAAGGCCCGTTTGAGCTGCTTGTTCCCTCAGAGAACGAGGGGGTCGGTCCCGCCCCGGTGGGGCGACCTGACTGCCGCGAGGCACTCCCCTGCACATCGCCGTCCGGACAGCCTCCGTACCGGACAAGCCCGTTCCCACCCCAGGCAGCGCAACGCCCGCCGACGAGCCACCAACGACACCCGCACCCTTCTCCACCGCGAGGATGCCGACCACTTCGACCGGCCATGCCGACCCTGGCCCGCAGGCGGTCCCTGCATCGAACTCCGTCTGAGCGCCTCGCCGTTGCTTGATCGACGGGCGGGGCTGGAGGTCCGCTGGAGTACCTGTCCAGGGCCCCTCTACCCCCGGCTTCGGTGCCGTTGTCTGCGTGTACGTTCGCGATCGGGGCCAGCTGAAAAGGACCCCTTACCCGCCCTGGGGCCGTCCTGCGGTCACCGGGGAAGCCGGCTGCTCACCTCCTGAGGCGTTGCGATGCATTCGTGAACCGAACGGTGCCCGAGATCCGATGGGACTTGCAGACGCTGTTGATCCCGCCCGGCCGCACGGTCGGACCGGTGTTCCAGCACCAGAGACGTCAACCGAGTCGGTGCGGCGGCGCGTGCGTCGCATCAGATCGTTTTGGGGTGGAAATGATCAAGTCGCTCGACCTGAAGAACCTCGACATGCAGGACATCGCCAGGCGCGCGGTCTGTCCCGCCGGACAGCACCACGGCTTCCGCGAGAAGCTGGACGAGCACGGATTCGTCGTCCTGGAACCCGGCGGACCCGATGATCCCGACCTGGACGGCATCATGTCGGAGCTGGGCGAGCCGGTCGAGTACGGCTTCGGCACCAAGCTCGCTCTCCAGCCGCAAGAAGGCTCCGACAACCTGCAGTTCTCCACCCACGGAATGCCGTTGCACACCGACGGCCTCTTCAACGCCGGACCGGCGGTCAGGTACATCGGCATGCGGTGCGTGGCCGCGCCCCGGGCCGGCGGCGAGACACTGATCGCGAGCAACGCCGCGTTCTTCGCACACGCGCCGGCCGATCTGATCGAGGTCCTGCGCGGGATCACCATCGAGTACCGCAACCGGATCCCCGGCTACTACCGCAACCGCCCCGACGGCGAACACCCCAGGGTGGCCCCCGTCCAGGACGACCCCGTCACCGGCAGGACGCGGCTGGTCATCGGCCTCACCGACCCCGACGACCCGATGCGCACCCATGACACCACGGTCGTGGACCGCACGGCCGAAGAGAGCACCGAACTGTTCGACCGGATCAAGGCGGTGCTGCACCGGCCCAGCGTGCTCTACGCCCACACGTGGCAGCCCGGGCAGGTGATCGTCCAGGACAACCGCCAGGTCGTCCACGGCCGGGCCGCCTTCCCCGGCCAGCCGCGCAAGCTCGTCCGCCTGTCGGTGGCGTGAGAGGGGAGAGACCGATGAACAGCTATCCCACGCTCCTGCTGGACGTACGCCCCCAGGGCGACGGCCTGGCGGCACAGCGTCTCGACGACAGTGGGGAAACGGGCGGCCTGGAGCGGCTCCTGGTGGAGGAGTTCGGCCGCGCTCTGCCGCTGCCCTCCGGAGGCGTCGACGACTGCAACACGATCGAGTGCGCCGGGGGCCGCGTCACGGTCCGCACGAGCCGGCAGAACCTCACCCTCGTGCGCTACTGGCAGCAGCCGGGCACGGGCCGCGTCCTGATCGGGACCGACCTCGCCGAGCTCACCGCCCGAGCACTCCACCACTCCGGCGCGCACCCCGATCGTGTGGCGCGGATCCGTGCCGTCCGCGCCTCGATCCGCACGATCGGCGGCGGCCGTACCGTCGTCTTCTCCCGCGCGGCGGACGGCGGCTCGACGGACGTCACCGAGTCCGTGTCGAACACCTGGAAGGCCTCTCCCAGGGCCCGCGAGTCCGCCGTCGAAGCGGGTGCGCGGCAGATCGAGGTGCTGCGGCGGGAGATCGTCGCCTGCGGCACACCGCGGCCCCTGACCGCGGTCGTCTCCGGTGGGGTCGACTCCGGGCTCGTCGCCGCGCTGGCGAAGCAGGCCGGCATCCTCGACCACCTCGCCACCCTGGGCACCCCCTGGGGTGACGAGTACGCGACGGCCGACGAGCTCGGCACCCACCTGGACATGAGGGTCCGCCACATCGAGCTCAGCGAGCAGGACATCCTCGGGTCGATCCCGGAAACCGTCCGGATGCTCGGTGTCCCGAACCGGGAGATGGTCGCCGGAGGAGTCAACCTCGTCGCGGTCTACCGGCAGCGCGCGATACCCGCCGGCACCATCCTGACCGGCATCGGCGCCGACTACATCAACTCCGGGCTCCGCGTCGAAGCGGGCAGCGTCCCCGACCTCCGGCGCGCCGTCGCCCAGTGCCTGAACGACGGGGCCGCGGGCGGCGAGTGGACCGGTGCGGGCGCCGCGGCCCACGGCTACGCCCTGCGCCACATGTTCTGGAACACGCCCGTCATCCAGGCCGCCCTGGACACGGCCCCCGAGGTCATGCGCCACCGGGACCGGGAGAAGGGGCACATCCGGGCCGCGGCCGAAGCGCTCCTGCCGCCCCATATCGCCTGGCGGCCGAAGCAGGCCATGCACCACGGAAGCGGCGTGCAGCTCAATCTCGACGGCGCCGTCGCCCGTCTGATCGGCGTGGACAGCGTCGACGTGGAGCGCTTCTACGAACTGATCGCCACCGAACAGGCCGGTGCGCTGGTCGAGTCACCGCACGAGCCGATCGACTCGGACAAGTGTCTGGAGGCGGCGGTGTCCGCCTACATCCGTGAGTACCACTGAGAACAGGGGAAAGTCGTGGCACTGATCGACATCGAGGACGTCGAGGGATCCCGGATCCTGACTCTGAACCACCAGAAGCCGACGAACCCGTTCGGCAAGGAGATGGCCAAGGCCTTCACGACCGCCCTGCGCGAAGCCGACGGCGACGACCGGGTGAGCGCGATCGTCGTCCACGGCGGAGTCGACCGGAGCTTCAGCGCGGGCGGGGACTTCAACGAGGTCATGCTGCTGGCGACGGACGAGTCGGTCGACGACCTCATCGACTGGATCACCGAGCTTTACCTGACGGTGCTGGACACCGGCAAACCCACGATCGCGGCGATCGACCGCCACGCCATCGGCCTGGGCTTCCAGCTGGCCATGATGTTCGACTGGAAGATCATGTCCACCCGGGCGAACCTGGCCATGCCGGAGCTCGAGCACGGCATCGGGGCCTCCATGGGCGCCGCCATCCTCTCCACCATCAGCAGCTACGACATCGCCCGCCACGCCCTCATGTCCTGCCGCCCGATCGGTCCCGACACCGCCCTGCGCTGGGGCATGGTCGACGAGTCCTGTGAGCCGGAGTTCCTCCTCGACCGGGCGATGCAGCGGGCGGCGCGGATGGCGCGCTACCCCCACATCGCGTTCTCGGCCACCAAGCACGTGCTCACCGGCCGGCTGCGGGCGAGTCTTGAGCAGACCCGCCAGGACTCGAAGGCCGTGCACCGCCAGTCGTTCGCGGCCAAGGCGATGCACAACCACTTCAGTAACATCCTCGGCAAGAACGCCAAGGCCCCAGTGGGCGCCCTGTCATGACGTTGTGTCAGAGACTGCGCGAAGTCGCCGGGCGGCTGTCCGACGCGACGGCCGTGGTGTCGTACGACGGCACCGCGGTCTCCTACGGCCGGCTCGTCGAGACCACCGACGCCATCGCCCGGCAGTTCCGGACCAGCCCGCCCGGCTCCGTCGTCGGCCTGGCCCTGGACGATCCCGTCACCTTCGTCGCCGCCTACTTCGCCGCCGCCGAACTGCGCTGGGTGATCGTGCTCCTCGACAGCAGGGCCACACCCCGCGAACTGGCCCGCCTCGCGGTCAAGTTCGACCTGGACCTGGTGCTGCGCGACGGCCCCGACGGCACCGGCTCCCTCGTAGGAGTGCCGACCCCACGAGGCCGCGAGAGTGTCCGCAAACGGCTCGCCCCCGCTGCGCAGGCGTCGTCCCACGCGTACCTGCCCACGGACTTCGTCGTGCACTGCACCTCGGGCTCGACCGGTGAGCCGAAGGGCATCGTGATGAGCCAGGCGGCCGTCGGGCAGCGGGTCGACTCCTGGGCAGGCAGCGCCGGCCTGGGCCCCGCGGACGTGGTGCTGTGCGCGCTGCCGCTCTGGCACGGCCACGGAATCGACGTGCTGGCACTGCCCGCCCTGCTGAGCGGGGCCAAGCTCGTCTTCACCCGCGGCGCGCACCTGACCGGCCGCGGTCTGGCACGCGCCGTCGCCGAGCAGGCGGTGACCTTCGTCAGCGGTCTTCCGGTGATGTATCAGATGCTCGTGGCGGCCGACCGGGTCGAGCCCTCGCTGCTCAAGTCCCTGCGGTTCGCCCTCACCGGGAGCGCCCCCATCGCCGCCGGCACCCAGGCGCGCTTCGGCGAGCGGTTCGGCCTGCCGCTGCGCCAGGGCTACGGGCTGGGCGAGATCGGCATCATCACCTTCGACGCCGCCAACGCGGGAGCGGGCACGATCGGTCTGCCGCTCCCAGGGATCGAGTGGCGGCTGACGCCGGCCGACGCGTGCGACGGCAACGAACAGGTCCGCGAACTGTGGGTGCGTGGAACGGCGTTGGCCCGCGGGTACTACCGGGACCCGGCGGCGCAGGCGGCGATGTTCATGGACGGCTGGCTGCGCACCCACGATCTCGTCGTCGCCCGCCCCGAGGGCTGGTTCGTCCGCGGTCGGATGTCCACGTTCATCAACGTCACGGGCAACAAGGTCGCGCCGACGGAAGTCGAGACGGCGCTGCGCGGGTGCGACGGCGTCATCGACTGCGCGGTCGTCGGGGTGCCCGACGGGGAGGGCGGCGAGCAGGTCGCCGCGCTGGTCATGACCGGGCCCGGATGCGATCCGCAGTCGGTCCGCCGACAGGTCGCCTCGCACCTGCTCCCCCACCAGCTTCCCCAGACCTACCGGTTCGCCACCGCGCTGCCGCGGACCCCGGTAGGGAAGACCGACTACGAGGCGGTCAAGCGCTTCGTCCGGAACGAGGAAGCACTCACCGTATGACTTCCCGAACAAGCATCGGCCTCAGCCGCCCGTTCACCGGGCCGGAGCGATCGTCGCGGATCGCCGTGGAGTGGTGCGGCCGGTCGATGACGTACGCGCAGCTGGAGACCGCGGTCACCGCCCTGGCCGAACGGCTCGCCGTCACCGGCGCGGCCGGCGTGGCACGCGCGAGTGTCCTGGTCATGGGTCCGCTGTCGCCCGCGTACGTGGTGGGGCTGCTGGGCGTGTGGCGGGCCGGCGCGGTGCCCGTGCCGGTTGACCGCGGACTGACCGCGGAGCAGTACGCCTGGCTCGAACGGCGCACCTGCCCAGCCGCGGTGATCAGTCACGATGCCACCCCCGCCGACCAGTACCGCGGGGTGACCCGAGCCGTGACCGAGTTCGTTGTCGACTCGGGTACGGGCGCGATCCTTCTCGAATCCGTGCCGCACGCCGCGTGGCGGGCGCGGAGGTTCGAGGACCCGGACGCCGGCTATGTGATCCCCACGTCCGGTTCGACCGGGGAGCCGAAGGCCGTCGTCGGCAGCCGGCGCGGGCTGGACCTCTTCCTGGACTGGTTCCACGACGAGTTCAAGCTCTCCCCCGCGGACCGGTGCGCCGCCCTCACCCGCGTCAACTTCGACCCCTCGCTGCGGGAGGTGCTCGGTGTGCTCGGCGCGGGGGGTGTGCTGTCGCTGCCGCCCGTCGACGCTCAGCTCGACCTGCCGGCACTGGCCGCCCACCTGGCCGACAGTGCCCCGACGACCGTGTTCCTCGTCCCGTCCATCGCGACCCGGCTGGCCGAGGAACCACGCCTGACGGCGGCAGGACTGCCGGGGCTGCGGCTGATCTTCTTCGCCGGAGAGGTCCTCGGCCGAAGGGTGGTCGAGCAGTGGACCGCCCTCGCACCCGACGCCGAGATCGTCAACCTGTACGGCCAGACCGAGGCGACGCTCGCGCAGCTGTACCGGCGTGACGTCCAGCGCCACGACCACGATGACGCGCGGTCCATCCCCGTGGGAGTGCCCCGCGTCGGCGTCGAAACAGCCCTGCGCGACCTGGACGACACCGGAGTCGGAGAGGTGCTCATCACCTCGCGGGCCCCGGCACTGGGCATCCTGGACGCCCCAGCCGGCGACCACCACCGGACGACCGCGTTTCCTGTCCCCCTGCCCACCGGCGATCTCGGCCACCGGGCGGACGACGGCGCCCTGGTGATCGTCGGCCGGAGCGGCAACGACATCAAGTTCGGCGGCCGGCGCGTCTCCTTCCAGCCCCTGATCGACGACATCGAGGCGCTGCCCGGAGTCCGCCGCTGCGTGGTCGTCGAACACGGCGGTCCGCAGCTCTTCCTCGCCACCACGCGAGGCGAGAGTCCCGACGAGGAAACCTTGCGGAGCACGATCCACGGCCTGGGACGCCAGCGGGGGCTGCCGCGGTTCGCCCTGCACCTGCGGGTGGACCTGCCGATGCTGCGCAGCGGAAAGGCCGACCGCCGGGCCCTGCTCGCGTCCCTTGACCCGCTCCCCGTCCCGCCCTCCACCGATTCCACCCCTGGCTCCACCGGGCAGGACGTCGAGCGGCATCTGCGCGCCCTGCTGGACGTCGACGACGACACCTGCGGCCTGGTCGACGCCGGCGTCTCATCGCTGGAGATGCTCGCGGCGATGGCGCGCGTCCACCGCGTCCACGGGGTGCGGCTGACCGTCGCCGAGGCCTTCGCCCTGCGCGATGTTCCGTCCCTGGCCCGCGAGATCGATCGCAGGCGCCGCCCGTCCCTCGCCGGGACAACCGAGGTAGCCGAGACCCCCCGCCCGGCCGCGTCGCCGACGCCGACGCCGACGCCGGACCGTGCTACGCCGCCGGACCGCTGTCCGCTCTCGTCCCGTCAGCTGGCGTACCTGTGGATCTGCATGTCGGACGGCAACGCCGACTGGTGCAACATCTCCCGCGAGATCCCCCTCTCGCGGCGCTTGTCCGAGACGGCGCTCACCGAGGCGCTCCGGTCACTGCTCGCACGACATGACGTGCTGGGGATGGCGCTCACCGCCGACTGGCGCGAACAGACCTGGACCGAGCCGGCCCAACTCGTCTGCCCGGTCCGGGTGGTGGACACCGACGCCGAACCGGATTCCGAGGCGTTCCGCGACACCGTACAAATCACGCGTACCGCGCTGGTGTCCGAACTGATCGACCCCGAGACGGCACCCCCGCTCCGGGCCGTGCTCGTCCAGGGGCGCACCGGAAGCTCGATCCTCCTGGTGGCACACCACCTGTTCGTGGACGGCCTGGGCCTGGACACGCTGGCGGGCGAACTGCGAGCCGTGCTGTCCGGCCGGACCCCGGGCCCCGTCGCGGACCCGGATCACACCGGCTACCGGGCGTTCTGCCGCGCGACGCAGAGAAAGCGGGAACCGGGCGCGGCGGCCGCCTACTGGCGGGACCTGCTGGACGGTGTCACCCAGGTCGAACTGCCCGAAGCGGACGGGCCGGAGGGCCCGCACGGCGAACTGGTCTCGCTGCCCCTGGGCACCGTGTGCACGCGCCAGGTCCACGCGCTCGCCCAGGAGTCGGGCGTCTCCGCGTTCACCGTCGTCCTGGCCGCCTTCGAGCGGGCCGTCGCCGCCACCTTCGGGCTGGACCGTCCACCCGTCGTCGTGATGAGTCAGAACCGCGGCGAGAGCGACGGCGGTGTCGTCGGCAACTTCACCACCAGCCTGATCGTCCGCGGACCGGGAGCACCGTTGCTGCGGGACAACGTCGCCGCCATGGCACGCCGGCTGGCCGACGGCACGACGTACGGCGACTGGGAGTTCGACCAGCGGATCGCCGACCTGGGGCTGGCCGCCACCGACCACTTTCCGCTCTCCACTGTCCTGTTCAACCAGCGGCCGATGCCGCGGAACCTGCGAGCCCGCGACCTCGGCGCGTGGAGCCCGAGGTCCCTGGGCCGCGCGCTGCGCTACCAACTCCAGGGGGAGCTTCAGATGTCCGGGCCGGAGATGGTCATGACGTACTACTACCGCAAGGGAATCTCCGGCACCGACGTGATCGGCGGTGTGCACCGCGCGCTGCTGCGGACGATCCGCACGGGCCGGGAGGCGACCCATGACTGACCAGCTCGGCACGACCACCGTGCGGGCCCCTCGCGCCCCGCACCCACCGGACCTCGTGCTCGGACCGCTCCAGCGCGCCTATCTGGTCGGCGACCAGGACGGGCTCGAACTGCGCGGCCCCGCCCGGTACTACGTCGCCTGCGAGCTGCCGGTGTCCGCGGTGGACTCCGTCCAACAGCGCCTGGACCGCCTGGTACGGGACAACCCGGTCCTTCGCACCGGCGTCGGGGACGACCTGACACCGACGCCGGCCCCCGGGGAGGCGATCGTCCCGGTCACCGTGCTGGAGGCCACCCAGTCCAGCTTCGACGCCCTCGACAGCGGTGTGCGCGAGGAGTTCCGCTCGGACTCCCTCACCTTCGAGGCGTGGCCCCAGCTGCGGGTCACCGTGGTGCGCTCGCCGCGACGGGCGCGCATCCACCTCGTCTACGCCCTCTGGCTCATGGACGCCGCCTCGCTCGCCCGGTTCCTGGAAGGGCTCGCCCACGACACCGACGGCGTCACAACCGACCCCGAGCCGGCCCCGACGGCCGGACGGCGGCGGGAGCGCGACGAACGGTACTGGCGCGAGGTGGCGCCGACCCTGCCGGAGACCGCGGAGGCACCGCTGCGGCCCGACTGGCGGCACGCGGGCCGGGCCGTGACACACCGGATGCTGCACCTCGACTCGCGCACGGCACAGGCGATCACCCGGCAGGCCAACCGGCACGGCCTGACCCTGCCGATGGTCTTCCTCACCGTGTACGGGACCCTCCTCGGCGCCCTGGGCGGCGGCCGCCCGCACACCCTCACCCTTGTCCTCTCCCCGCAGGACCCGCGCACCGGCACCCGGCAGCTCGGCAACCGCGGCATCCCGCTGCCGGTAGGGATGCCGGCCCCCGAGGGCCGCGACTTCGTCTCGCTCGCGCGGGAAGTCCAGGGCAGCGTCCTGGAACTGTCGCTGCACTCCTCGCTCAGCGGCCCCGAGATCGCCCGCCTGGCCGACCCGACAGCCGACCGGCGCCGTCTGCTGCACCCTTTCGCGTTCACCGCGACCGAGACCGACACACCCCGCGAGGCGGCGCACGGTCTGCGGCGGGACTGGGAAACCGTCCAACTGCGCGTGCCGCAGGTCCTGTTGGACCACCAGGTCATCGTGGACGGCGACGGCACCATCCGCCTGGGATTCGACGGGCGCACCGACGCGTTCGACGACGGCTTCCTGGACGACTTCGTCGAGCAGTACGCCCACGCGGTCGACCGGCTGGCGGCCGACGGCACCGACTGGACCAGCCCGGGCAGGCGTACCCTCCCCGCCGCCGACAGCGCGGACCGGAGCAACCGAGACGTGCGCACACTGACCGCCACCGACGCCTCGGACCGAACCCGCCCTGACAGACGCACGCTCACCGCCACCGACGCCTCGGACCGGAGCAGCCCAGACAGGCGCACACTCACCGCCACCGACGCCGCCGGCCCCGCGCGGCCCAAGGGTGCGACGCTCCAGCAGCGGGTCCTGGCAACCGTCGAACGGACGCCCGACGCTTTGGCGGTCCGGGACGGCGAGGGGACCCTGACCTACACGGCTCTGGCCGACGCCGCCGCCGAGGTCGCGCAGCGGCTGGTGGGCGCGGGCGCGCAGGTCGGCGACCACGTCGCGATCCATCTCCCGCGAGGCCGGGGCCAGGTCGTCGCCATCCTCGGCGCGCTGCTCGCCGGCTGCGTGTACATCCCGCTCGACGGGGGCCTGCCCCATGGACGGCTCGACCGGATCACCCGTCAGTCCGGGCTCCGCTTCGCCGTGGTCACGGACGAGCGGAACACCGTCGACGCCTGGCGTCGACGCGACGTACGGACGATCGCCGTACCGACGACGGCCCCCGGGCGAGGGCGACTGCCGGCGCGCGAGGCACCCGACGTGGCCTACGTCATCTTCACGTCCGGATCGACGGGCGAACCCAAGGGTGTGGTCATCCGCCACGACGCGGTGCTCAACACCATCGACGCGGTCAACGACCTGCTGCGACTCGGGCCGTCCGACAGCGTGCTGTCGGTGTCCTCGATCGGCTTCGACCTCTCCGTGTACGACATCTTCGGTCCGCTGCTCGTCGGCGCCGCGGTGGTGATCCCGCCCGAGGACTGCGCGCGTACTCCGTCGGCCTGGACGAGGATCGTCACGGAACACTCGGTGACGATCTGGAACTCGGCTCCGGCACTGGCCGCCCTGCTCGCCGAGGAGGGCGGCGCTCTTCCCTCGATCCGCTCCTACCTGCTCAGCGGAGACTGGATCCCGCTGCACCTGCCCACCGCCCTGGAGCGGCTGTCGGCCGGGGCGGAGGTGATCAGTCTGGGTGGTGCGACCGAGGGCTCGATCTGGTCGATCCACCACCGGATCACCCCGGCCGACCGCACCGGCCGTTCGATCCCGTATGGAAGGCCGCTGGCCGGCCAGGACATCCTGGTACTGAACGCCCAACGCGACGAGTGCCCCGACTGGCACATCGGCGAGATCCACATCGCGGGCCACGGTGTCGCCGACGGATACCTCAACGACCCGCGACGAACCGCACAGGCGTTCGCCGACGACCCGGAACACGGCTGGATCTACCGAACCGGCGACCGCGGCCGCCGCGGCCCGGACGGGGTCGTCGAGATACTCGGCCGCATCGACACCCAGGTCAAGGTGAACGGCTACCGGGTCGAACTGGGTGAGATCGAGGCACTGCTCGACGCCCTGCCCCATGTGCGCCGCAGCGCCGCATGCGTCCCGCAGGACGGCGGCGGTGTCCTCGCCTGCGTCACCCTGTCCGCCGATGCCCCGGCCGACTGGCCCGAACGCGGCATCGCCGCGCTGCGCGACCAACTGCCCGCGTACATGGTCCCCTACGCGCTGGTCGACCTCGATGAGATCCCCCTGACCGCCAACGGGAAGGTCGACCACCGCCGGCTGCGCACCGCGGCGACGCCGCCCCCGGCGCCGACAGCAGCCGCGACGCCGCCCGACCGGGGACCGCACGCCCAGGAGGTCACAGCCTGCTGGACCGAACTGCTGGGTAGGACCCCCGACGGAGCTGAGGGATTCTTCGACTCCGGCGGCAGCTCTCTCGACGCGATCCGACTGCTGTCGATGCTGCGCGGCAGATACGGCTACGACATCCCGTTCGGACGCTTCCTGTCCGACCCGACGGTGACCGGCCTGGCGCAGCTGTGCAGCGCCGGACGCGGGTCGGCGAGCGAGGCGGTGTGGAGCTTCGCCCCACGCCCGGTGGCGCGTCCGCGCGGCAGAGTGATCTTCTTTCCGCCCGTCGGCGGGGGCGTCGCCTGCTACGCCGGCCTGATCCGCGGCCTGCCGGCCGACCTCGACGTCCATGTCCTGGGCTTCGATCGGCCCTTCGACGTGGCCGGCGGCACGCCCCACACCCTGGCCGCCCAGGCGGACCTCTGCCTGAACCACCTGAAGACACGGATCGACGACCCCGACGTGCCGTGCGCCCTGGTCGGCTGGTCGTTCGGCGGCGCGCTCGCCGCGGAGGCCGCGCGGACCGCACCGTACCCCCTCACCAGGGTCGTCCTCCTCGACACTCCCGTGTCGACGGAGGCCCGCCACTGCGAGGGCCGGGAGGTGGTGATGGTGACCGAGTTCGTCGATGACATCCGGCGGGCGGGCGGAGTGGTGATCTCGGCGGAGGCTGTCCGTACCGAGCCTGCACTGCACCGCAGATTCGAGGTGTACCGCCAGAACATTCTGCTGCTGCGCGACTGGCAGCCGAGTCCCGTACCGGTTCCGGTCGTCCAGTTCCGGGCGGGCGAACAGCCGGCCGAACCGAACCCGGACGCCTGGCGGGAATGGGCCCCGAAGCTGCGCACCCTGGCGCTGACCGGCGGGCATTTCGACGTGTTCCAGGAGCGGAACCTACGGCACGTACAGGACGAGATCGAGGACGGGTTGCGGTGAACGAATCAACGGTGCTCAGCACGATCGCCGGCCAACTACGGGTTCAGGGATACGACATCGGCCCCGACGAGTACGACGCGGACCTCATCGGGGCGGGCCTCAACTCGGTGAACATGATCCGGCTGTTGTCACGCCTGGAGGACGAGTTCGACGTCGACTTCCCCGTCGCCCGGCTCTTCACCGAGCCGGTGAGCGTCGCACGCCTGGCCGCTGAGGTCATCTCGCAGTGCCCGGCCGGGAGGTGAAGCGGCCATGAGAACGACCGGAACCTCACCGCTCGTGCAACAGGCCCACAGCATCGCCGAGTTGGCGGGGCAGCGGGCCGAGAAGGCCGAGGCCGCCCGCACGCCGGACCCGGATGTCGTCGACGCGCTCGTCGCCGCCGGGGCCGCGCGTCACTTCGTACCGATATCGCTCGGCGGTTCCGGCGGAACATTCGCGGAACTGAAGCAGGCTGCGGTCGTCATCGGCGCCCGGTGCCCGGCGACCGCCTGGTGCGCGGTCGTGGCCGCACTGATGACCCGCACCGCGAACCACCTTCCGCCCGCGGGCCAGCGGAAGCTCTGGGCGGGCGGCCAGGACACGCTCATCGCGGGCGGCGTGATGCCCAGGGGTGTCGCGGCCGCGGTGGAGGGCGGCTGGTCGCTCTCGGGATCCTGGCCGGCGGTGTCCTCCTCGGAGCGGGCCGACTGGATTCTCCTGTCGGCCACTGTGCGCGCTACGGACGGGCCCGAACAGCGGATCTTCCTCGTGCCCGCCACCGACGCCCGCGTCGACCGCACCTGGGACGCCGTCGGGATGCAGGCGACCGGCAGCCACACGGTGGCGGTGGAGCAGGTCTTCGTCCCGGACACGATGGCGTTCCCCGCCAGCGCCCTCACCGAGCTGGAGACGCCACCAGCAGGCCCCGACGGCCGCGCGGTACCCCTGCCGGCCGTGAACACGTTCCTGTTCGCTCTGCCGATGCTCGGTGCCGCACGCGGCGCACTGCGGTACTGGAAGGAGCTGACCGGGGCGAGACTGCAAGGGCGCCCCGGTGCGTACGACCCGGTGCTCGCACACTACGCCGACGTCTTCGCACGCAGTTCCAGCGAGATCGACGCGGCCGAACTGCTCCTGGACCGCATCGCCCACGTCATCGACACCGCTTCGGCCGTCACCCGCGCGGACGTTGCGCGCAACCAGCGGGACTGCGCCTTCGCGGCCGAACTGCTGCTCCGCGCGGTGGACCGACTCATGGGGGCTTCCGGTACCAGCGGGCACAGCACGGGCTCCGCTCTGCAACGACTGTGGCGCGACATCCACACCGCGGGCTCGCACGCGACGCTCCAGTTCGGCCCGGCGGCCGCCCAGTACACCCGAACGGAACTGACGTACACCAACTAGGGCTTGCCGCAACACATCTGATGTGCAGTCACCAATCACTAGTCAGCAGAAGAGACAGAACCCATGGATGTCACCACTGACATGCGAGACTCGGCCGCCGACGCCCGCTGCGGCCGCAGCGCGTCCACAACGTACCTGGAGAAACTGGAGCGCCACGGCTTCGTCGTCCTGGAACCCGAAGGCCCGGATCCGATGTCCCTGGAGGACATCATGGCCCCGCTCGGCGAGGCGGCGTCCTACGGTTTTGGAACGCAACTCATCCAGAAGCAGCGGCCCGGAACCGACAACTCGCAGTTCCGCACCGGCGCCATACCGATGCACACGGACGCCCTCCTGAACGCCAACAGGGTCAGCTACATCGGCCTGGAGTGCCTCGAAGCGCCGGACGAGGGCGGCCAGACGCTGATCGCCGGCAGCCGCGCGTTCTTCGCGACGGCTCCCGCCGCCCTGGTGGACACGCTGCGCGGCATCCGGATCGAGTACTGGTCCAGGGTCTCGGGCTTCTACGTGGAACGACCCGACGGCAACCCGGTCGTGCCGCCGGTGCAGCAGGACCCGGTCACCGGCGGCGACGCACTCTGGGTCGGACTCGACTATCCCGAGGACCCCGAGCGCAACTACGGCGCGGCGGTGGTCGGTTACACCAGGACGCAGAGCCTCGAGCTCTTCGCCGCGCTCGACCGGTCGCTGAACCGGCCCGAGGTGACGTACGCGCACCGGTGGCGGCCCGGCCAGGTCCTGGTCATGGACAACCGGCGCGTCCTGCACGCACGCACCGCCTATGCCCCCGAATGCCCACGCAAACTGCGCCGCATCTCGGTCAGCTGACCTACCAGGCCTCGCCCGGCGCATTGTGTCGGACGAAGGCAAAGGTCAGCCGGCACCTGTCACCCCGGTGAGGATTTCAGTCGGGGTGAAACTCCACCCGCCGAAACACGGCCCGCTCGAGTTGACCCCGACCACAGTCGGAAGCGTGTGAAGACGATGTTGCAGCGGCTCAGGAGATCGACTGTCGACCCCGCTCGCACTGAATGCGCATGACTCATCACGATGAGTTCCCGCTTTTGCCTTGCGAGAGCTGAGCCGTGGTGGCAGGCGGCCGTCGGCCTGCACAGCGCCGGAGGGAGGCGCATCCTGAATGATGAAGGACGACGAGTTACGTGTTGCGTCGACGATGCCGCGCCTCTCGCGTTACGTGTTGCGCCGACGATGCCGCGCCTCCCTGAAGAGGCAGCAGCGCGCTCGCCCCGCTGGGCCCGGCAATTATGCGGCATGCGTACCGGGCAAGAGGCGCGCTGCGCTCGGGGGGACACCGATTCTCTCAACCAGGAATAGGGCGGCTGCAATGACAACCTACAAGGTCATCGAGGTCATCCCTGACGGTTCACTGCGGTCGGCCGAACGGGAACTGGCCGAGCCCACTGCGGGACAGGTGCGCATCCGGGTGGAGGCGTGCGGGGTCTGTCACAGCGACAGCTTCACCGTGCAGCCGCACGACCCCGCGCAGGGCTCTCCGGTTCCAGGGCACGAAATCGTGGGGGTCATCGACGCGCTGGGGCCCGGGGTGGAGGGCTGGTCGATCGGGCAACGCGTCGGGGTCGGGTTCCTTGGGGGGCACTGTGGTGTGTGCCAGTCGTGCCGGATGGGGAATTTCGTCGCATGCACCAACCAGCCGCAGACCGGCGCGGGTGTCGACGGTGGTTACGCGGAAGTCGTCTACGCGAGGGCGACCGGTCTGGTCGCGATTCCGGACGAACTGCCGTCCGCTGAGGCCGCGCCGCTCCTGTGCGCGGGGTTCACGACGTTCAACGCGCTCCTCAAGGCAGACACCAAGGCCGGCGACCTCGTGGGTATCCAGGGCATCGGAGGCCTTGGGCACCTGGGTATCCAATACGCGGCCAAGATGGGCCTTCAGGTCGTCGCAATTGCACGCGGCGCCGCAAAGGAGAAGCTGGCCAGCCAGCTCGGCGCGCAGCATTACATCGATTCGAGTGAGACCGATCCCGGCGAGGAACTCAACAAGCTCGGCGGGGCACAGGTCGTCATCGCAACGGCCGCCGCGGGCGACATCTCACCCCTCCTCAACGGTCTTGCCAGCGGTGGACGACTCGTGGTCGTGGGAGCGTCCGACCAACCGGTCAAGGTCACGCCGATACAGCTCGTATTCGGCGACGTCCGGATCATGGGGTCCCTCACCGGAAGCGCCGTCCAGAACGAGAACAACCTCCGATTCGCCACGGACCAAGGAGTCCGGGCGATGATCGAGACCCGGCCGCTGAGCGAGGCGGCCGAGGCGTACGAGCGGATGTTCAGCGGAGACGCCCGCTTCCGCATGGTGCTCACCATGTGACCGCACGGTCTATCAGATCCCTTGATCGGTGACGTTGCGTGGAGGGCGCACGGAGCAGGCTCCAGTGTCAGTGGCGGGTGACAAACTGCGGCTATGACCGAAACTGCGAAGGGCCCTGCCAGCTACTTTCCGTCGATCGAGAAGAAGTACGGCCGACCGATAGCCGAGTGGAAGGACCTCATCCGCAGGTCGCCGCTGACCAAGCACATGGAGCTGGTCGGCTGGCTCATGGCGGAGCACGGTCTGGGACACGGCCACGCCAATGCCCTCGTTGCCCACACCCTCGCGGAGACGAACGGACGATAGAAACAGCTCTCGTTGCGGCTGTTGCCGCAGTTCTTCCCCGTCGGACGGTCGGTGATCTCGCCCCCCAGCACTCACGCAGTGCGGACCGATTCGAGCTCGCGCAGGACGTGGGCGGGGCGGCCGACGCCGACTCAGCGCCTGGCCTCAGTGTGAGCGACGGTGTCGTTCATGCGCTCGTCGTAGCCGGTGGTGGGGTTCACGACGCGGCCGGCGGCCCACCAGTTCTCGTTGGCTGTTTCGATGATCGTCATCAAGATGTCCTCTTCAGGGACGTCGGCGAACAGCCGGAGGTTGTTGACGATCCCCTGGAACAGTTCGGCCTTCTGCTCGGCGGTGCGGTGGTTGAACGACATCTGGATGAACATGGCGCGCTCGCTCCGGCGCAGGCCGAACACGACCGGCTGCATATGGAAGTTGTCGGGCGAGACCTCGTGGAAGACATGGAACTGGTCGTCCTGGGGGACCTTCAGCACGTCGACCATGGCCTTGTGAATGCCCAGGGACACATTCCGGCGGTGCTCCGGGCTGGTCCCCTGGCGCAGGTAGATGTTGATCAGAGGCATGATTTTTGGCCTTCCTTTTTCGTTCCCGGTTCTTTTCGGTGTTGACCGCCAGTGACGCCTGGCCCGTCGTCACTCAGGAGGCAGACGCCTCGGTGTGTTCAGGGGACGGAGCCGGTACCTGGAAACAGGCCAGCAGGGCCGAGGTGTTGAGGTACTGACCGACGAGGTTGACCAAGGCGATGAGAGTGTTCGTGCCGAACGCCGCTACTGCCTCGGCGTAGAGGCCGTCCGGCACGCGATGGTCGCGGACCAGCGCGACGGCCAGACGGTAGGCGAGATCGGCGTCGGGGCGCAGACCGCTGGGAGCCTCACCATGGAGCAGAGATGCGATGGCCGGGCCGGGCAGGCCGGCCTTCTCGGCGGCTGCGGTGTGGGCGTACAGCGCGTACTCGGCCCGCCAGTGCGCGGCCACGGTGAGGATGACCACCTCTCGTACATCCGCCGGAATGCCCGCCCGGGTCAGCGCCTGGGCCCACTCCAGCAGAGGCCGGGCGATGTGCGGAGTGTGCAGCAGGACGTTGAACGGGCCGATGAACCGCCCGTCGGGCAGGGCGACCGTGTAGCCCGCCTCTTCCGCGCCGCGTACCCGCGTGGCCCGCAGGCCGTCGCGCAGCGCGCATTGTGCTTCATCGAGGGCGTCAGGAGGAAGCAGGGGCAACCGGCCGCCCAGTCCTGAACTTCCTTTGGTGGGGCGCTCGTTCATGCCCTCCACGCTAGGAACGCGGAGGGCATTCCGCCAGCGAATGTTCGGCACAATGGATATGCCGATTACTCATGGATACCTCGTGGAGACGTGATGGAGATGACGCTGGTCGGGCTGCGGGTGCTGCGCGAGGTTGCGGAGCGGGGGACGTTCACGGCCGCGGCAGACGCGCTCGGGTACACGCAGTCGGCCGTCTCCCGGCAGATGGCCGCGTTGGAACAGGCGACCGGCGTCCGGCTCTTCGACCGCCATGCCGGCGGTGTCCGGCTGACCGGATCAGGCCGTGCGCTACTGCGGAACGCCGTCGTCGCCCTGGACGCCCTGGAGGCTGCCGACCGGGAGTTGCGCGGAGCGGAGGAGGTCGAGAGGGGCCGCGTCCGGCTCGGCTTCTTCCCCACCGCCGGAGCGGTGATCGTGCCCCAGGCCCTGGCGACGCTGCGCCATGAGCACCCGCGCCTACAGGTGACGACGCGTGAGGGGACCACTCCCTCGCTGGTACGCGCGCTGCGCGCCGGCACCCTGGATCTCGCGCTCCTCTCCTCCAGGCCACCGCACCGCTCCCCCGACACGGACGATCCGCCCCTGAGTGTCGAGCCGCTGCTGGAAGTGCACTTGGCCGTGGCGGTGCCGGAAGGCAGCCCATTCGCCGAACGGGGCAGCGTCAGCGTCGAGGAGATCGCGCGCGAGCCGTGGATCGCCAGTCCCGGCACCGCGAACGAGCCCCTGCTCGGCGTCTGGCCCGGTCTGCCCGGGCGGCCCACGGTTCGTCACGTCGCCCGCGACTGGCTGACCAAGCTCCACCTGGTCGCGGCCGGCGCCGGCATCACCACGGCCACGCCGACGCTGCTGCCCGTCGTCCCGCCAGGCGTACGCTTCGTGCCCGTCGAAGGGGTCGCGGAAGAGGTACGACGCGTCAGTCTGGTGCGCGTGCCGGGTCCCCTCACGGCACCCGCGCAGGCACTGGCACACGCCCTGCGCCGGCAAGCCGCCGACCGAGCGGCCGTCGGCTGACAGGGCCGACCGCTGCTGCTGAGGCCGCCGCCAGGCGGGCCACCTCGGCTTCCGCCGTTGCCCGGCGCGAGGCACGCCGGCACCAGCGTCGGCGGCCGAGCACGTCGGAGAGGCGCTGGGGCGGATCGCAGCCCACGTGGCGCCGCAGCTCACTTGAAACGCGCTGCACGCACGTGTCCCGCCTCACTATCGAGGCCGCCGGGCAACCCTTCCGGCGCTGAAATCTTCTCCTTGAGATGAAGATCCTGAAGAGGCGGCCTCGCCTGCTCATACTCCTGACCCTGGCCGTGGTGGCGGCCGTGACGGTGACCGTCGGCATGGTCATCCAGGCGAACAAGATGGAGACGCACTCCCCGCGCGAGGTACGTGACCGGACCGCGTCTGGGGCACGCTTACCGTCGGGGCAGGCGGACTGCCGCAAGGACAAGTGCATCGCGCTCACCTTCGACGGTAACCCGGGCGAACCCACCGACCGGCTGATGGACCTCCTGAAGGAGTACAAGGCGCCGTCGACGTTCTTCCTCGAGGGCCGGCGCATCCACGAGTTCCCGGATGTGGTGCGGCGGATCGCCAAGGACGGCCACGAGATCGGGGACCACACCTGGACGCACGCGGTGCTGACCGATGTCTCTGATGCGCAGATCCGCGACGAGCTGCGCCGCACGGCACGGGCCATCTCTGGCATCACTGGCAGCGAGCCGACGCTGATGCGCCCGCCCCAGGGCCGCACCGACGACCGCGTCTCCAGGGTGTCGAAAGAACTGGGGATGGCGCAGGTGCTGTGGACGGTGACCGCGAAGGACTACGAGACGGACGACACCGCGCTGATCACCGAGCGCGTGCTCGACGGCGCCGGCCGCGACGGGATCATCCTGCTCCACCCGCTGCACAAGGGCACCGTGCCGGCCATGCCTTCCATCCTGAAGGCGCTCAGCAAGCAGGGCTACACCTTCGTGACCGTCTCCCAACTGCTCGCTCCGGCCAAGGCCGAGCCCGGCAAGATCTACAAGTGACTGACGACGCGCGAGCGTCCGCCTCTTGGGCCCCTCGCCACCACGGAAGAGGCTGCCACCGGTTCCGCCGTACTCCGGTGACTCGTTCGGCATCCCATTCCAGCGAACTCCCTTGATCTCGTGGACAGTAGGCGGCTCAGGCATCCAGGGCCCACAGTTCCGGCGAATCGCTCCATGGCAGACGATCACCTGCCAGCGATCACGCCACCGACCAGCACGAGCACCACCGCGATCGGCCACACCAGCCCTGTGACCAGCGACTTCAGGATGAAACGATCTCAATGTACGCGGACGATGTCGGACCGGTCGGAAGTTGGACGCCGTGCTCAGGCGGAGGGCTGGGCGGTATTGCCGATGGCCTCTGGCGGCATGCCACCCCACTGGGGCGAGGGGGATGGAGCGGGTGTGGTGATGGGTTCCCCCTTGGCCCAGTCGCGGTACTTCACGGAGAAGGGATCGGAGGCGAACCGGGACGGGTTGTCCGATGTGCCGTGGCGGAGAGGGATGGTCATCTCCAGCGACACAGGCTGGTAATTGGCGCTGGTGATGAGGGTGAAGGTGAGTCCTTCGCCTGGGCTCGCCTTGGCGTAGGGGCGGTAGAAGAAGGCTCCGGTCGGGTCGGATGCCAGGGTCGCGAGGGAGACTCGGCCAGTGATCACCCGCCCGGTATGATCAGTGTCGCGGTAGTGATCGGCGTGCACGATCAACGCTGCGAGGTGTTCCGGCGATGCCAGCCACCGAGTCTGCAGGGCGTTGCTGACGTCGAGGTTGTCCGTCGCGGCGCCGGCATTGCCGATGTCGGTGGTCGGCCCGTAGGTGGCATTGCGGATGTCGAGAGAGCTGTCGGGGGTCACCCAGGCGTGGTTTCCGATCACCACGACGTCCGGGGGAAACCAGGGGTCTTCGCCGGGCTCGTAAAGGACATGGGTCGCGGCGGCCTTGGTACCGCCGGAGGACATGTCGATGCGGCCTTGACCATGGAATTCGGCGGGATCGCTCAGATTGCGTGCGTCGATGTCGAAGGCGGTCACGGACCGCTTGACCATGGCGTCGGTGACGGCGCGTGCGTCCTGCTGCTGAGGGGTCAGGGTTGGCGAGGCGGTTGTTCCACCAGCGCCCGGAGCCGGTGGCGTTGGCGAGGAAGAACTGCCCTGCGCATCAGGAGCGCCCGGCGCGCATCCGGCCGCTGTGATGGCTACGGCCGCAAGGCCGATCCACAACCCTCGTGTACGCACGCGGTTCCCCCGTTGTCCCATGCTCCAACCGCCTGCCTGCGGACGGGCAATGGCGTCGATGTGCGGTCGGGGTGTGAATCTATAGCCCACATCCCCTGTCGGGGTAGGTATAGCTAAATATGCGTCGCGACATGGGCGAAATTGAACTTATCTCTCCGGATTCATCGCTCGGCCACCCCGAACTCTCCTGATCCAGACGGGTGTCACTGTCCTCCGGCCCGCGGAGCCGAGGGACGCACACCGCCGGAATCGCCTGGGTCAAGGCGACCGGGCAAGGCGTGCGTCCCTGGTCCGCTGTATGTCAGCTCTTGGGCATGAGGACGGTGTCGATGATGTAGACGTTGGCGTTGGCGGTCTTGACGTTGCCGCAGACAACCTTGGCGGAGTCGTTGACCGTGTAGGACTCGCCCGAGCCGGAGGTCATCAGCTTCGACTTCTCCAGCGTGTCGAAGGAGCCGTTCTCCAGGTCCTTCGGGGTGAGCTTCTGGCCGACGACGTGGTAGGTGAGGATCTTCGTCAGCTGCGCCTTGTCGTTGAGGACCTTGTCCAGGGTGGCCTTCGGGATCTTCGCGAAGGCGTCGTTGGTCGGCGCGAACACGGTGATGTTCTGCGCGTTGTTGAGGGTGTCGACCAGGCCCGCCTTCTTCACCGCCGCCACGAGGGTGGAGAGGGCCGGGTTGTTGGAGGCGGCGGTGGCAACCGGGTCCTTGGCCATGCCGTCGAAGGAGCCGGAGCCGTTCTTCGGCACGGAGGAACAGGCCGGACCGAACGGCCGGTCCATGCTGCTCGCGCTGCTGCCCGCCCCCATGTCGTCACTGCTGCTCGCCGCCGGAGCCGCTGCCTTGCTCGACGAGTCGGAGTTGGCCGAGTCGCTGCTGCCGTTGGAGCAGGCGGCCAGGGCCAGGGGCAGTACGGCGGCGACGGTGAGAAGGCCGGCGGTGCGACGCGTACGGGTGTTCATCATGTTCTCCTGTTGGAAGGTGCAGCGGGTGCGCTGCGTTCGGGGTGTTACGGGAAAGCGGTCCGGAAAGGGCACGGGGCCCGGTGGTCAGTCGACGGTCACGGCGACGGAGTGCCGCCCGCTGGCGCCGTCGGGGATGGTGCGGGTGCGCCGGTCGGTCTGGACGGTGCCGGTCCGGTCGGTGGCACGCACGGTGAGGGTGTGGCTGCCTCTGGTGGCCTGCCAGGGAATCGACCACTGGCGCCATGTGTCGCGGGTGTCCTCGGCTGCCAACTGGGCTTTCTGCCAAGGACCGTCGTCGACACTGACCTCGACGCTGTCGATGCCCCGGTGCTGGGCCCAGGCGACCCCGGCGATCATCACCGAACCGGCCTTGGGCCGCGCGAACGGCTTGGGAGTGTCGATACGCGACTCGGTCTTGATCGGGGCCTTGCGGGCCCAGCCGCGCTTGACCCAGTAGGGGTCGTAGGAGTCGAAGGTGGTCAGCTCGATGTCCTCGATCCACTTGCAGGCCGAGACGAAGCCGTACAGGCCGGGGACCACCATCCGCACCGGAAAGCCGTGTTCGAAGGGAAGCGGCTCGCCGTTCATGCCGAGAGCGAGCATGGCGTCGCGGCCGTCCATGAGGTCCTCGACCGGGCTGCCGATCGTCATGCCGTCCACCGAGCGGGACACCAACTGGTCCGCCGGGCCTCCCCGGGAGGGAGGCTTCACCCCGCACTCGGCCAGAAGGTCGGCCAGCCGCACGCCGATCCAGCGGGCGTTGCCCACATAGGGACCGCCGACCTCGTTGGAGACGCAGGTCAGGGTGATGTCCCGCTCGATCAGCTCCCTGCGCAGCAGGTCGTCGAAGGAGTAGGCGGCCGGGCGGCGTACACCCTTGCCGTGGATCCGTAGCCGCCAGGTGGTGGCGTCCACCTTGGGCACCACCAGCGCGGTGTCCACCCGGTAGAAATCCTTGTTCGGGGTGACGAAGGGGCTGATGTCGGCGACACGCAGTGCGGCCCTCTTGGGAACCGGCCGCGCCGGTGACGCGGGCCTCGGCAGCACGACGTTCTTGCGTGAGGCGATCGCGTCCTTGCCACGCGAGGCGTTCAGCGACCGGCCGACCGCGCCCACCACGACAGAGGCCGCGGCGGCGGATGCGGCGGCCAGGACGAATCCCCGCCGGTCCCACCCTTCGGGCGCGGGCGCATCGTCTCCCGCTTGCCCGGTCACGGCCCCGCCAGCCGGCGCCGGTGGCCGACTCACCGCGGTCAGGCGGCTCACCAGTACGTACAGAAGCAGAGCCCCGGCAATGGTTCCCACGACGGAGGGCAGTGCGTCGGTGAGGCTGGTGGAGTCGGGGCGGCTGACGGCAGCCGCCGCCCCGACGACCCCGAAGAGAAGGACCCCGGCGGCTCCGACCCGCCTAAAGCGCACCGCCAGCACACCCAGCGCCAGAGCGAGCACGGACAGCACGGCGAGGATGCCGAGTTGCAGTACGAGCTTGTCGTTGGTGCCGAAGTGGCGGATCGCCCAGTCCTTGACCGGAGCGGGCGTCGCGTCGATGGACGCGCCGCCCACCGCGATGACCGGACTGGACTGCGGACGCACCGCCGCGGCGACCAGTTCGGCCACCGCCAGCGCTGCGAAACCGGCCAGCGCCCCACTCAGTGCGCCCAGCGCCAGACGCGACCAATTCGGCCGCGCTCTCTGGTCCTTCTCCTCGTCCCTCACGCTGGGAATCCGGTTCCGGGCACCGCGCGGATTGGTCCCGGACCTGATCGAGTGAAAAGAGATCTCCCACCAATCCGCCACGCGTTCGGCTACGGATCAAAACTGCGCTTTGCATGCCTCAGGCCGACACGGCCCCCTTCACCGCACGATTCCTCATCCTGCAACCGGCTTCGACTCCCTGCATCCGCCGAGAAAAGAGAACGAGTACCGCCTTTTCTCCGGGACAGAAAGCTTTGGCACACAAACAAACGGGCGCGCATCACTTCGAAAGGAAGGAGACCGAAATCAAGGTGGCGCGGTCACAGGTCATATCCGCGAACAGCGTTGTGTGATGGTCTGTCCGTAGCGGGGATCGTGAAGCGTTCCATTGAGGAGGGTGGCCTGTGGGCATCGTGATCGGTGAGGTGACAGCGTTCGCGCTGGGCATCGCGCTGTCGCCGTTCCCCGTCGTTCCGGCGGTCCTCCTGCTCTTCACCCAGCGGCCCAGGACAACCGCGGGCGCCTTCCTCGCCGGATGGGCGAGCGGAATCGTCATCGTCACGGCCGCGCTTTCCGCGCTGGCCGCCGCCATCGAGGTGAGCGAGGAGACACCGGCCTGGGCGTCCTGGACGAAGGCCGGGCTCGGCGTGATCCTTCTCCTGGCCGCCGTACGGCAGTGGCGCTCCGGAACCAAGGGCGCCCCGGCATGGATGCAGGCCCTGACCGACTCCACACCGGCCAAGGCCCTGCGGCTGGGACTGCTGCTGTCGGCTGCCAACCCGAAGGTCCTTCTGCTGTCCGCAGCAGCCGGGTTGACCATCGGTGCCGCCGAACTCGGTCCCGGGGGCTCTGCCACCGCACTGCTGGTTTTCACGGCGATCGCGTCATCCACCGTTGCACTCCCGCTGCTCCTGCACCTCGTCGCGGGAGATCGCATCCTGGCCCCGTTGGAGCGGGCGCGGACCTGGCTGGAGACCCACAACGCGAGAGTCACGGCCGTCGTGCTGGCCGCGATCGGCGTCCTCCTGGTCATCGAGGGCTCCGCCGGTCTCTGACCGTCGGGCGATGGGGCCCGACGGTCCTGCGTGTACGCACGTGGGCGGACCGAAACCGGTCGCCTCATCGTTACGGGGTCCACCTCACCGTCATGCGGCGTGCCACCTGTCGGCCGGCCGCAGGCCAACGCGGACAGCGGACAGGCGTGTCGAGGCTGGTCACGATGGCGTGTCGAGGCTGGTCACGCTCCGCAGCAGCCGCCCGCGGACACGTCCGCGACGGCCGTAGTGGTGACGACGGGGACAGCGGCCGGGGTCGTGAGCTGGACCGGTCGGGGCGCCGGGGTGCAGCAGCCCCCGCCGGTCTGATCCGCCCCGGGAGTGTCGAAGAGTCCGGCGCCGCCGCACACCCCGGTCTCGGGGAGGGTGAGTTCGACGTTGTCGGCGGCCTGAAAATCGCCGGCGACGGCTGCGGCGACGGAACGGACCTGCTCGTAGCCGGTCATCGCAAGGAAGGTGGGGGCGCGGCCGTACGACTTCATGCCGACCAGGTAGATGCCCTGTTCGGGGTGGGCCAGTTCGCGGTGGCCGTGGGGGTGCACGGTTCCGCAGGAGTGCTGGTTGGGGTCGATCAGCGGAGCGAGGGCAAGGGGCGCCTGGAGGCGTTCATCGAGGCCGAGGCGGATCTCGGACAGGAATGACAGGTCGGGGCGGAAGCCGGTCAGCACGATCACCTCGTCCACCGGGTCGAGGCGGCGGCCGTCTTCGGCCAGCAGGACCAGGCGACCATCGCTGTCACGCTCGACCGACTCGATGCGGAAGCCGGTGACCGCGTCCGCGTGGCCCTCGTCGAGCGCGGTCCTGGCCGCGAGGCCGAGCGCGCCGCGGGCCGGGAGCCGGTCGGCTTGACCGCCGCCGAACGTGGAGTCGGAGAGAGGGCGGCGCAGGAGCCACAACGCCTTGGTTCCCGCCCCGTCGTCAGCCCTGGCCAGGTCGGCGAGAAAAGCGAGTGCGGTGAAGGCCGAGGCTCCGGTGCCGACGACGGCCGTACGCCTGCCGATGAAGCGGGCGCGGACGGCGGCGTTCTCGAGGTCGGGGACGCGGTAGGTGATCCTCTCGGCCGCTGTGCGCTCGCCGAGGGCGGGCAGTCCGTCGGCGCCCGCCGGACCGGGCGTGGTCCAGGTGCCGGAGGCGTCGATGACCGCTCGGGCGAACAGGCGCTCTTCGCGGCCGTCGGTGTGCTGCACGTGGACGACGAAGGGCTGTCGCTCGCGGTCGGCGTCGACGATCCGGTCACGTCCCGCGCGGGAGACGCCGGTGACGAGGGCATCGGTGCGGACGCGGTCGCCGAGGGTGTCGGCGAGGGGCTGGAGGTAGAGGTCGACCCAGTCCGCGCCGCTGGGGTAGGTGGAGGGGTCGGGCCGGATCCAGCCGGTGGGGGCCAGGAGCTTCTCGGCGGCCGGGTCGACGACCTCGCTCCAGGTGGAGAACAGCCTCACGTGCGCCCACTCGCGTACGGCGGCCCCGGCGACCGGGCCGGCTTCCAGGACCAGCGGCTCGATGCCTCGTTCCAGCAGGTGTGCGGCGGCGGCCAGGCCGACAGGACCTGCCCCGATCACGACGACGGGCAGGCCGGTGGTGTCGCGGGCGTTCACGATCGACTCCTATTGTTTCGACGTTCGTCGATGGCTTGCGCCGTAACAATGACACCTGTATCGACGGTCGTCAACATAGATGGGTCTCGAAGCAGCAATGGGCAGTGGACGCTCGCCCGACGCCCTGCACAGACATCGCCGCAGGCGCGGCCACGGGCATTACCGCAGGCATCGCCGCGGACAGCGGCGGTCGGAGTGCTCCAGCTACGCGCACGCCGCTGCCGCGACGTCGGAGCCGCGTCCGGTGACGGCAGACGGCAGGGCGGCAGGGCGGCAGGGCGGCAGGGCGGCAGGGAGCTTTACTCGCCTGCTTCGACATGTGTCAACATAGATGTATGTCGAATGCGAAGGTGCTGCCTCTCCTCGAAGCGGACGGCCGGAACGTCGTGCCGTGCTGTGCGCCGCTGACCGAGCGCCCGATGGGCGCCGAGGAGGCCGAGACCGCCGCGCGGATGTTCAAGGCGCTGGGCGACCCGGTACGGCTGCGGTTGTTCTCCGCCGTGGCCTCCCACGAGGGCGGCGAAGCGTGCGTGTGCGACATCTCCGACGTCGGCGTCTCCCAGCCGACCGTCTCCCACCACCTGAAGAAGCTCAAGGAGGCCGGCCTGCTCACCTCCGAGCGGCGCGGGACCTGGGTCTACTACCGCGTCGAGCCGTCCGGCCTGGCGGCGATGGCCAAGCTGTTGACCATGACGCCGTCCGCGGTCTGATGACACCGCCGGGAGGGGCAGTCATGGGGAGCGGGTCCTCGAACGCGGCGGTGGTCGTGCCGCTGACCCCGGAGCACGCCGAGCAGGTCCTGGCCATCTACCAGGCAGGAATCGACGAAGGCAACGCCACCTTCGAGACGCTCGCCCCGACCTGGGAGGCCTTCGATGCGGCGAAGCTGCCCGGACACCGCTTCGCCGCTCAGGACGCCGACGGCACGGTGCTGGGCTGGGTGGCCGTGAGCGGCGTCTCCGACCGGTGCGCGTACGCGGGTGTGGTCGAGCACTCCGTCTACGTACAGCCGGCGGCCCGCGGCCGAGGGGTTGCCACCACGCTGCTGAAGGCACTCATCGAGTCCACCGAGGCGGCCGGGATCTGGACCATCCAATCCGGCATCTTCCCCGAGAACCCCGCCAGTATCGCGCTGCACGAGCGGGCCGGGTTCCGCGTGATCGGCACACGTGAGGGCATCGGCCGCCACCACGGTCGCTGGCGGGACGTGGTCCTTGTCGAACGCCGCAGTCGTACGGTGGTCTGACGCGCACGATGCTTCGGCCCGGCGGCAAGCCCGACCCGTCCACCGCCGGTCACCATCACCTACAACGTGCGCGTCACTCGCTCGCAGGGTCTTCGGCTGTCGGACCCGGAGCCGGAGTGAAGACGAGTGTCACCAGCGCGAGCCCGACCACGGCGCCGATCAGCTGCATGCCGATGAACCCTGCCACCGAGCCGGGCGCGATGCCCGCGAACGTATCGGTGAAGGTCCGGCCGATCGTCACCGCCGGGTTCGCGAAGGACGTGGAGGACGTGAACCAGTACGCGGCGCCGATGTAGGCAGCGACGGCCACGGGGGCCGAGCGCGACTGGCCGGTGCGGGCCAGACCGAAGATCAGCAGGATCAGGCCGGCCGTCGCGACGACTTCGCCCAGCAGCAGGTGCCCGGCCGAGCGGTCGTGGGTGGACCATTCCACCAGCGGCTTGCCGAACATCGCGTCCGCCAGGACCGCTCCGGCGATCGCACCCGCGATCTGCGCCGGGACATACGCGGCGGCCTCGCGGATCGTCACGCCCGGGCCACCGCGGCGGCCCGTCCACCACTCGGCCAGTGTGACCACCGGGTTGAAGTGCGCACCGGAGACAGGGCCGAGCAGGAGGATCAGCACGCCGAGACCAAGAACGGTGGCCAGGGAATTGGCCAGCAGCTGCACACCGACGTCCTTGCTGAGCTCCGTGGCCTGGATGCCGGAGCCGACCACGATCGCGACGAGGGAGGCGGTACCGACCAGTTCGGCGGCCGCCCGGGCCGGCAATGGCCTGCGCGGCGGGAGGGCACCCGGGGCGGGCTGCGGCTCAGCGGCAGGTGTCACCGGCTGCGCGGCGGACTCGTGCGTGACGGTCAACTGGACTCCTTGGTGCGGTCGCCGGGACGGCGACGGGTCAGGGGCACGACCGCTTCCTGCCGGCGGCACCTCGGGCGGACTCGGCCAGGTCGGCGAACTGGCTCGCGAGCGAGGCGAGGACGTCCGCGCGCAGCTTGTAGTAGGTGAACCGGCCGCACGGCTCGGTCTCCACGACCCCGGCTTCCCGCAGCACCTTCAGATGGTTGGAAAGGTTGGTCTGCCGAGCACCCGTCTCCTCCACCAAGTGGGTGGTGCACAGCGTCTCTTCGGCGAGCAGGGTCACGATCCGGAGCCTGAGCGGGTCGGCCAGAACGCGGATCAGATCAGTGTCGGCTGACGTCAGCATGCACTGATACTGTCATATCAGTGGTGACTGACACCACTGGGCGCTGATGCGTGATGCGTGCGTCCTCCTACGCCGCCATGCGGGCGCGAGACCAAGAGAGACCTCCGATGGCCGACAAGCCCTCCGTGCTGTTCGTCTGTGTCCACAACGCCGGCCGTTCCCAGATGGCCGCCGCGTGGCTGAACCACCTCGCCGGGGACCGCGTCGAGGTCCGTTCCGCCGGTTCCGACCCGGGCGACCGGGTCAACCCCGCCGCCGTCGCGGCCATGGCCGAGGTCGGCATCGACATCTCCGCCCGGACCCCGAAGATCCTCACCGTGGACGCGGTCCAAGCATCCGACGTCTGCGTCACGATGGGCTGCGGCGACACCTGCCCCGTCTTCCCCGGCAAGCGCTACCTCGACTGGCAGCTCGAAGACCCGGCCGGCCAGGGCGTCGACGCCGTACGGCCCATCCGCGACGAGATCAAGCTGCTGGTGGAGGGCCTCATCAACGAGATCGCCCCAACACCTCGGACGCGGTAGCCACTTGGTCTTCGCCCTGGCTCTGTGGTTCATCACCTCGTACCGCTTGTCGCCGCGGTACGTCCAGTCCGCGTCGCCCCGCCCCGCGCCGCGCCGCGCCTGAATGAACGTCCTTTGCGGGGCGGTCAGTTCTCCAGCGAGGCGCGAATGAGCTCGCTCAACTCGTCGTCAGTGATGTCCGCCGCATCCCGGGAGCGCAGCTGGATGGTTCCCTTCCCTTTGATGAGGTTCGGGTGGCGGGAGGCGAAGGCGGCACCCCGGTCCCGGTCCCACCCGTAGATCGAGATCCCGTGCTGCCAGACCCCCACATGCAGTTTGCGGTCGCCGACCCGGTAGGTCGGCATCCCATAGGACAGCACCAGGCCGGCCTCGGGGTACGCCCCCAGAATCAGCCGATGCAGCCGGTCGAACAAGGGGCGGTGTTCGGATGCGATGCCGTCGAGGTAGGTCTGCACTCCAGCGTTCATACGACCCATTCTGGTCGCGCATCATCCTCGGCATCCGCAACCGGCCGACGCTCAACCGGGTTCCCGTACGTCCCGGATCTGTGCCGGGCGCGCGCAGCCGGGCTCGTATCCTCGGTCCATGGTCGGCATGCGGACAGAGAAGACCGAGCGCGGTCCGGGGCGCCCGCGGGACGAGCGGGTGGCGAGCGCCGTCCTGAACGCCGTCGTGGAGCTGGTGACGGCGGACGGGATCGGCGCCGTCACCATGGACGCCGTCGCGGCGCGTGCCAAGGTGAGCAAACCGGCCATCTACCGGCGCTGGCCCACGAAGCAGGCCATGATCATCGCGGCGGCCGAGACGCGTATCGGCGAGCTCTCGGTCCCGGACCTGGGCGATGTGCGGGCGGAGTTGCGCGAGGTGCTCACCGCTCGGCTGGCGGCTTACCGGCGTCCAGGGACGGACCGGCTGATGACCGAGCTGATCGGCGCGGCCGCGGAGGCCGGGGGTACGCGCGGGGTGTACGCCGAGTTCGCCGAGCGGATCATGGGAGAGACGCGGACCATCCTCGAACGTGGGATCGCCCGCGGCGAGGTCCGGACGGACGTCGACATCCGGTCCGCGGCCACTCTGGTCGCCGCTCCGCTGGTCTACCGTCTGCTGGCGGAGCGCGAGTTGCCCGACACGCGCCTGGTCGACGACCTGGTCGATCTCCTGGTCCGCGCGCTCGGCACTCAGGCCTGACCCCAGGGGCCTGGACCCGGCACGCCTGACCGCGCCTCCCGCACCCGGGCAAAGATTGTTGCCACCAGCCTCTTGCCCCCGCCCACGCGAATATCGATACTTCCGGTAACGATTTTCCGGTGCGACCGTGGAGGACCACATGGACACCGTTCCGAACGCCAGCCGCTGCATTGTCGAGAAGCCGCTGTTCCACGCGGGCCGACGAGTGCTGGAGCGCACCGCGCCGGGTGCGCCGACGACGCGGTACCGTCTCCTGGACCTCGCGCCCATGACCCCGCACATCGGTGCCGAGATCAGCGGCGTGGACCTGTCGCAGCCGATCGGCGAGGAACTCGCCGAGGAGCTCAAGCAGGCTCTGCTGGAGTGGAAGGTGATCTTCTTCCGTGACCAGCACGGCCTCGACACGAAGTCCCACATCGCACTCTCCGCGGTCTGGGGCGAGCCGGAGCCGAACCCGTTCTTCCCGAAGGGTGACACCGTCGGCGTCTCCCGACTGGCCAAGGACGCGATGGCCGCCGGCAGCGAGAACATCTGGCACAGCGACCACTCCTTCATGGCCGCGCCCGCGACGGGCTCCGTCCTGCGCGCGATCGAGGTCCCGCCCGCGGGCGGCGACACGATGTGGGCCGACATGGGCGCCGCGTACGACAACCTGAGCGACGCGATGAAGCACCGTATCGAAGGTCTCACCGCGGTGCACGACTTCGAGCCCAGCTGGGGCGCGTTCATGACGCCTGAACAGACCGCCGCGATGCGCGAGCGCCTCCCGCGGGTCGAGCACCCGGTGGTCGTGCGGCACCCGCGTACGGGACGCAAGACCCTCTACGTCAACGAGCCCTTCACTTCCCGCATCGTGGGCCTGCCCGAGGACGAGAGCCGGGAACTGCTCCACGAACTCGGCCTACAGGCCCGGATCCCCGAGCTCCAGGTCCGTTTCCGCTGGCAGGCGGACTCGGTCGCGATCTGGGACAACATCGCCACCCAGCACTACGCGATCAACGACTACTTCCCGCAGCGGCGCGTGATGGAGCGCGTCGCGATCGCCGGCGTCCCGCTCGCCTGAGCCCCGCTTCCAGCCTTCCGAACCCCTGCGGAGCCCCCGTGACCGACACCGACGTCGTACCCCTCAGATCTGCCGGGCCGCCGGCGCCCGACCTCCGGCACACGCGCCGCGCGTGGACCGTCACCACGCTGCTTGTGGTCTTCATGATGGTCAACTTCGCCGACAAGTGCGTCCTCGGACTCGCCGCCGATCCGATCCGCCACGACCTCGGCCTGTCCGCGACCGAGTTCGGACTGGCGAACAGCGCCTTCTTCCTGCTGTTCTCCCTCTGCGGTGGCGCGGTGGGCCTGCTGTCCGACCGGGTACGGCCGCGCCGGCTGCTGCTGACCATGGCCCTGGTGTGGTCGGTGGCCCAGCTGCCGATGGCCCTGGGCGGCGGGCTGGCCGTCCTGGTGATCTCACGGATCGTGCTGGGCGCGGCGGAGGGCCCGGCTTTCCCCGTCGCCCAGCACAGCGCGCTGTCGTGGTTCCCCGACGAACGCCGGAACCTGCCCGGCGCCCTGGTCACCGTCGGCACCACGCTGGGGGTCGTGGTCGCGGCCCCCGGGCTGACCTGGGTGATCCATCATCACGGCTGGCGCTCGGCCTTCGGCGTGGTCGCAGCGGCGGGCGCGTTGTGGGCGGCGGCATGGGTCCTCTTCGGCCGTGAGGGACGGTACGCGAGCGCCGCGCCGGGCACGGCCGAACCCACCGGGGCTCTCGCCCGGCGCCTTTCGCGGGAGGCGACTTCGGCGAGGCGGGCGGCCGACGGCGGGGCCCCGGCAGACGTCCCCTACCGCCGCATCCTCGGCACCCGTACCTGGATCAGTGTCACGGTCGCCTACTTCAGCACCTACTGGTGCGTCGCCCTGACACTCGTGTGGCTGCCCTCCTACCTGCACGACGGCCTGGGTTACGCGACGACCACCACGGCGAGCCTGATCGCCCTGCTCTGGACGGTCAACGGCGTGGCCATGCTCGGGCAGGCGGGGCTGAGCGGCTGGTTGCTGCGGCGCGGCGTGAGCAGCCGGTGGGCCCGGGCCCGTGTCGGCGGCATCACCCTGGTCGTCTCGGCCGTGGCCTGCCTGCTCCTGCCCTCGGCTCCGCGCGGACCGGTCACTGTGTCGCTGCTTGTGCTCGGCTTCGGTATCTGCGGGGTGATGGCCGGCGTCGCGGTCACCACCGTCGCCGAAATCGTCCCCGAAGGGCGCCGCGGCGGAGCGCTGGGCCTGATGAACGCGGTGGTGACCACGGCGGGGCTGATCGCTCCGGCCCTGACCGGCTTCATGGTCGACGCCCAGGGCGCGGCCGGCTACCAGCACGCGGTGCTCCTGGCGGGTGCGCTGCTCCTCGTCGGAGGTCTGGCCGCCATCATCCTCGTCGACCCCGCGCGTGACGCGCGCCACCTGAACGCGTAACGTCTTCGCGCCACCCCACCACCGCCCGACCACCGCCGCCACACCCCGCCCTGCCCCGCCCCGCCCCGTCAAGGAGTGACGTGAACAGCACCACGCTCGACACCCCCGCCCTGGACAGTGCAGTGAGCGAACTGCGCCTGCGCGCCGCGTCCTGGACCGCCACTTCGCTCAACGAACGCATAGCGCTGCTGGAACGGCTCATGCCGCGGATCCTCGACAGTGCCGAAGAGTTGGCCGCCGCGGGCGCCCAGGCGAAGGGGTACGCGTTCGACTCCTCCTGGGCCGCCGAGGACTGGGCCGGCGGACCCTGGGCCCTGGCCCAGAACACCGGCGCCCTCCTGCACGTGTTGCGCCGCATCGCCGCGGGCAAGGACCCCGTCGCGGCCACCGCCGTACGCAGCGAGGACGGGCGAACCGTCGTCGACGTCTTCCCCGTCACCGGCTGGGACCGCCTCCTGCTCAGTGGCTACCACGCCGAGGTGAGGATGCGTGAGGGCAGCACACCCGCGCAGGTCCTGGCCGACGCCGCGGGCGAGTACCGGGGTTCCGCGGGCCGCCCCGGTGTCGCGCTGGTGCTCGGCGCGGGCAATGTCGCCGCGATCACCGCCCTCGACATCCTCCACAAGCTCTATGCCGAGGGCCAGGTCGTCGTCGCCAAGATGAACCCGGTCAACGCGTACCTGCGGCCCCACTTCGAGAAGATTTTCGCCGAGTTCGTCGAGGGCGGCTGGGTCCGGTTCGTCGACGGCGGCGCCGCGGAAGGCGCCTATCTCACGACCCACGACGGCGTGGACTCCATCCACGTGACCGGCAGCGACCGGACCCACGACGCCATCCTGTGGGGCACCGACGAGCGGGCCGAGCAGCGGCGCCGGGACGACACCCCGCTCATCGACAAGCCGTTCACCAGCGAGCTGGGCGGGGTCAGCCCCTGCATCGTGGTGCCGGGCCGGTGGAGCGGGGCCGACTACCGGTTCCAGGCCGAGCACATCGTCACCAGCAAGATGAACAACTCCGGCCACAACTGCATCGGCAGCCAGGTCCTCGTGCTCCCACGTGACTGGGCCGGCACCGAGCGGCTCCTGGACGAGATCCGCACGGTACTGCGCCGATTGGAGCCGCGCACCGACTACTACCCCGGCGCCGCACAGCGGCTGGCCGCCGTTCGCGCCGCCCATCCGTCAGCCGAAGTCCTCGGCGACGAGAGCCGGATCCTGGTTCCGGACATCGCCGGCCACGACGACGTTCTGCTCACCAGCGAGGTCTTCGCCAGCGCGTTGGGGGTGGTGCGCCTTCCCGGCAGCACCCCCGAGGAATTCCTGCGCCACGCCGTGGACTTCGCCAACGACACCCTGCCCGGCACGCTCGGCGCCACGCTGATCGTCCACCCAGGGACCGAGAAGGCCTCAACTGCCGCCGTGCAGGACGCCGTCACCGCGCTGCGCTACGGCACCCTGGGCGTCAACTGCTGGTCCGGAGTGGGATTCCTGCTCGGCTACACCCCCTGGGGCGCCCATCCCGGGCACACCCGCCAGGACATCGGCAGCGGAACGGGCTTCGTCCACAACGCCTTCATGCTCGACGGCGTCGAGAAGACCGTGCTGCGTGCGCCCTTCGCGCCCGCGCCCCGCGGCCTGTTCACCGGCTCCCCCTCGCTCTCCCCGCGCCCGCCGTACTTCGTCACGAGCCGAACCGGCCGGACCACCCTCGAACGGCTCACCCGCTTCACCGCCGCACCCGGCATCGCCCAACTGCCCGCCCTCTTCGCCTCCGCGCTCCGCAGCTGACCGGCCTCGGATGCGTGCCCAGGCCTCCACTGTCAGTCGATCACCCATTCCCGGGGCGGATCACGGACGGTGGGGGCCGGTGCTGTGCCCTCTGACGGCTTCCTCCAAGGCGATGCGGACGCCGAGGTTGAGCTCGCCGGTGGACGCCCAGTCGGTGAGGAGACCGGCGAGACGGCGCGGTCCGATGCCGGCCCTGCGAGCGACCTCGGTGAGGATGTCGCGGGCCTGGTCCGCGTTCAGGCGTCCCAGGGCCATCACGATCCCCGTCGCCTGATCGATCACCGCTTCTTGTGTCGTGGCCTCCTGCTGCCGCCCGGCTGCCTGCTCCTGGAGCGCCGCCGGGCCGTCGGCGGCGTCCACGGCATTTTCGCCCGGCCGGGTCCCGGCGCTCACTCCGGCCTCACCGGCTTCAAGGTCCGCATCCACTTCCAGGCCAGGAACGGATTCCTGGGACCAGGCTTCGGGGCCACTGTCCGGACCTGGCGGTCGTGACACTTCGCCCGTGGGAAGGGCGCGCGGGCGCCGGGAGCATCAGGGTGGGCGGGTTGCGCGCGGTCGGCCTCGCGGGCGTCGGCGGCATCCTCCTGCCGGTGGTGTTGGGACATCTTGGTGAGCACTCCCGCTGTGGTCTCTGGACAGGGCCGAAAGGTGATTCCGGACCCGCCGACGGCTGTCAGGGGCCGCCCCGTCCGGAGATCCGCCGGCCCGCCGAAGGAGGCCCACAGACGGGGAAGCGATCCCCGTGGAGCATGCGCCTTCGGTCCGAAGCACGCCATCAACGTGCCCGCCGGTTACGACCGTAAACGCCACCGGAACAAGGCGCGCGCCGCCGAAGCGACAGGTCCGGGCTTGCTGCACGATGGCCTGTCGACCCTCGGCACGGATGGTGCTTCAGCGGGCTGAGATTTCCGGGCTGCCGCTGGGCGAGGAAGGGCCGATCAGCCGTGGTCCCCAGTCCGGCTGTTCGGGTGAGGCCGGTCGATCCCGCGTGTTCGGGGCACGGGAGACGAGCCGCCCGGGGAAAGCTGCGGGAGACAGGGCCCGACAGGACACGGCACCGCAGGCAGGGCAGGGCACAAGTGGTGCCGTGATGCCGAGCCCGTCGGCTCGAGTTCGTTCGCGGTTACGGAGGTGCTGCTGTGATCGAAGAAGCCGATGTGGTCGTGGTGGGTGCGGGCATGTTCGGATCGGCCGCCGCGAAGTACGCAAGCCGTGCCGGCGCCGATGTCCTGGTGATCGGACCCGTGCACCACCCCACTCGCGGTCGACGAGCCCGGTCTGCCGCCGCAGTCGACGTCCTGGCCGATGACCCCGAGGCCCTGTTTCAACATTCGCGCACGCTGACAAACTCGACAACATCGCCACACCAGTGACCACGGCGACACCCGACTCCTGCTGCGACGCCACCGCCTGCCGCACCCGCCCGTAGCGGCCTCAAGCACTCGTGCGGGTGAGATGCCGGGCGGTCGTGTTGGGACCGCCCGCAGGGTCGGAAGACTGACCGCACCAGACAGGGCGCACCGAGGGATCACGATGACGGAACAGCTGTACGCGACGTTGAAGACCAGCCAGGGCGACATCCGGGTCCGGCTCTTTCCGGATCACGCACCCAAGACCGTCAGCAACTTCGTGGAGCTGGCGACCGGTGACCGGCAGTGGATCGATCCGAACACGGGCCGGCCGAGCACGGACCCGCTCTACGACGGCACGGTCTTCCACCGGGTCATCGACGGATTCATGATCCAGGGCGGTGATCCCCTGGGCAACGGTTCCGGCGGCCCCGGGTACAGGTTCGCCGACGAGTTCCACCCCGACCTGGCGTTCAACAAGCCGTACCTGCTGGCGATGGCCAACGCCGGACCGGGCACCAACGGATCCCAGTTCTTCATCACCCTCGGGCCCACCGCGTGGCTCACGGGCAAGCACACCATCTTCGGCGAGGTCGCCGACGACGCCGGCCAGAAGACCGTCGACGCCATCGGCACGACGGACACCAACCCCCGCAACGACCGCCCGGTGACGGACGTGGTCATCGAGAAGGTCGTCGTCGAGGCCCGCTGAGCGGCCGGCACCGCCGGTCACGGGCCGGGGCAGCCCAGGCGAACGGGCTTCCCCCCGGCTGCCGATGGCCGCCTCACCCGTACCCGCCCCGGACATCGGACGATTGAGGACGAAGAGATGACCGAGAACGGCAAGGTCTGGCTGGTGACCGGTGCGACCAGCGGTTTCGGGCGGGCCATCACCGAGGCCGCGATCGACGCCGGGGACACGGTGATCGGCACGGCCCGAAGGCCCGAGGGGCTGGCCGAACTGGTCGCCACACATCCGCGCCGGCTGGAGGCGATCGCCCTGGACGTCGCCGACGGTGGACGGATCGACGCGGTGGCCGCCAACGTTCTGGCCCGTTACGGCCGGGTGGACGTGCTGGTGAACAACGCCGGGCGCACACAAGTCGGGGCGTTCGAGGAGACCACGGACGACGAGCTGCGCGACCTCTTCGAGCTGCACGTGTTCGGCCCGGCGCGGCTGACCCGTGCCGTGCTGCCGCACATGAGGGAGCGTGGCAGCGGATCGATCGTGAACATCAGCAGTTTCGGGGGGCAGCTGTCCTTCGCCGGGTTCTCCGCGTACAGCGCGACCAAGGCGGCGCTGGAGCAGTTGTCTGAGGGCCTGGCCGACGAGGTCGCGCCGTTCGGCATCAAGGTGCTGATCGTGGAGCCCGGCTCGTTCCGCACGAATCTGTTCGGCAAGGGTGCGGCCTACTTCTCCGAAGAGCACCCGGCGTACGCGGAGAAGGTCGGCGCCACCCGGAAGCTGGTGCGGGACGGCGACGGTACGCAGCCCGGCGACCCGGCGAAGGCCGCGGCGGCGATCCGGCTGGCCCTGGAAGCCGAGAACACCCCGCTGAGGCTCGCCCTCGGCGGCGATGCGGTGGACTTCCTGGTCGGCCACCTGGACTCGGTCCGGGCCGAACTCGCCACGTGGGAGGAGGTTTCCCGGGCTACGGAGTTCGACAAACGGTGACCAGCCGCGGGCCAAACAGTCAACTGGGAGGGCACGGAGAGAGCCGCCGCGGGCCGGCCCACTACTCGTACCGATACTTCAACGAGTCCGCCTCCGCCTGCTCGACGTCGGAGATCGTCAACTCCGGCATCCGCAGCTGTGCCAGCGTCACCTCGGCCGAGGACGGCTGGGCGTCGGCCGACAGCCACTGCTCGGGCTTCCAGGCCGCGCTGCGCAGCAGCGCCTTCGGGCAGTGTGGGTAGACCTCCTCGATCCCCAGCACCAGCGCACTGGCCGGCGGTTTGCCCACGGCTGTCAGCTGCGACAGCAGCTCCGGGCGGGTGGAGACGCAGGCCCGGCCGTTCACCCTGAGCGTCGTGGTGCGCCCAGGGATGACGAACAGCAGCCCTGCCCGCCCGGTGGCGATGACGTTCTGCAGGGTGTCCAGACGCTTGTTGCCGGTCGCGTCCGGTATCGCCAGGGTCCGTGAGTCCAGTACGGCGACGAACCCGGCGGGACCGCCGCGCGGGGAAACGTCACAGTTGCCCTCGGCGTCCGCACTGGCGATCAGGACCAGCGACGAGCAGCCGATCAACCGCGCGGTCTGCTCGGTGAGTTCGGTCATCTGCTTGCGCACGGCCGCGGCGCCGGGGAGTTCGTAGGCACGGCGCAGCGCCTCCTGGTCACGCACGGCGTCGAGGTCGAGCAGGTCGAATGCACTGCCGGCAAGGGGTGTTGTCATGCCTCAGACCCTAGCCAGTGCCGCAGCGGACACCGTTCGCGGGCGCGGTGCGCCGGGCTCGCCGGAGTTGCTCGAAAGGGGCGTCGGGGCCGGTCGAAGATCTCTCGTCATCTCGGCATGCCGTAGTGGTCCGGCGGATCACTTCTGTGGACGCGTCACGTCCCGCAACGGGAAAGCCATCATGCTGACGCCCAAGGGGATGGTGTCCGGCGTGTGCGGTGGCCGGGCCGCTTCATGGAGCTCGGTGGCGAGGTCGGCAAGTCGACTTCGGATGTTCTCCCAGGTCTGGGGATCCACCCACAGTTCGGCGTCGACGGTGACGCCCTCGCTGCCCTCCGCACGGCGCCCGGCACGTTCCCGAAGGGTGTTCGCCATGGTCTCGGCCAGCATCGGGGTCCCGTCGTGCTGGTCGGACAGTGGCGTGCCCTGGACGGTGAGGTAGCGGCGCTCCCTGCCGCCGCGGCGGGTGCGCTCCTCCGCCAGCTCGACCAGGCCCACCGCGGCCAGGCGCCGCAGGTGCTGGCTGGCCAGCGCGTGGGAGACGTCCAGTTCGCGGGCGAGTTCGGCAGCCGACATCGGTCCCGGCCACATGAGGCTGAGCATCCGTAGCCGCAAGGGATGGGCGAGCGCGCGCAGCACGGGATCGGTATCGGTCACGCAGCCAGTAAAGCGCACGTCGCACCTCGATCCGACTACACCCAATCAAATGATTGGGAGTAGGTTGTTCGATCACACGCGATGAAGGGGCGGGCATGGGCTGGAACACTCTGAAGGTCTTCCGGGACCGCAACGCCGGTCTCTACCTGGGCGGAGTGTTCGTCTCCGGTTTCGGCAACTCGGCCATGTCGCTGGCCGCCGGGATCTGGGTCAAGACACTCACCGGGTCCAGCGGCCTTGCCGCGCTCGTCAGCCTCTGCATCTGGCTGCCGACCTTCGCGGGACCCGTGATCGGCACCGTGGCGGACCGGGTCCGTCGCCGTCCGCTCCTGGTCGTCACCAACCTGGTGCTGGCCGCCGTCATGACCGCGTCCCTGGCTGTGCGCTCGCAGGGACAGGTCTGGCTGCTGTTCGCCGTGCTGACCCTGGTCGGAGTGGGCATGGTCCTCACGGACGCGGCCGAGACCGCCCTGGTGGCGGCCGCTGTGCCGAACGAGCTGCGCGGCGACTTCAACGGCCTGGTGCTCACCGCCATCGAAAGCATGAAGCTGATCGCTCCGCTGGCCGGCGCGGGTCTGTTCACCGCGTTCGGCGGCCCGGCGGTGGCACTGCTGGACGCGGTCACCTTCGTCCTGGCAGCGATCGTCTTCAGGCTGATCCGGGTAGAGGAAGCCCTGCCCGCGGCCCGCGTCAGGCGTGCATGGACCGCCGAGACCGCCGAGGGCGCCCGCTATCTGCGACGGCACCCGGTACTGCGCCCGCTCGTCCTCACCAGCGGAACGGCCATGATGGTCGCCGGAGTCAGCAGTACGGCCACGTACGCGATGCTCGACGCCGGGCTCCACCGCTCCCCTGCTTTCGCCGGCGTCCTCACCTCGATCCAGGGCTTCGGCTCGGTCGTCAGCGGGGTGGCGGCCGGTGCGTTGATGCGCCGGTGGCCCGAGCGCGGCCTCTCGACGGCCGGACTCGCCCTCGTCGCCATCGGCGTGCTGGCACGGGCGACTCCCTGGCTGCCCGTCGTGCTCGGCGGCAGTCTGACGCTCGGTCTGGGGCTGCCGTTCCCGCTCATCGCCGCGCTGACGGCCGTGCAGAAGCACACCCCGTCCGAGTTGCTCGGCCGGGTCGCGGCGACGGCCAACACGCTGATGTACGCACCCACCGGACTCGCCCTGCTCCTGGGCACGGGCATGGTGGCCGGCCTCGACTACCGGGTACAGCTCCTCGCCGCCGGCGTATCGGGTCTGGCCGCCGCGGCCGCGCTCACCGTCCCCGGCCGCACCACGCGGACTCCGGCACCGGCCGACGTCCGGCCCATGCCTGCAACGACGGAAGCCGACGCAACGTAGAACGGGCAATGCCCGTAGGCGGGCTACGGTTCACACGACCCGGCAGAAATCGTGCACCGAAGCGGCTCCCTGCCAACGTCGTTCCGCCGACCTCATTGCCGCTATGTCGGAGACGTCCCCCGACGCGGCCGGACATGACCCAGCGCCATCAGCACCAGACCACTCAGTCCGAGGCTCGTGCGAGGGTCGCGGGTTGGCATCCCGCCGGGGCACAGGCAGAAGGGCCGGCTCGGGAGGGTTCCTCCCGAGCCGGCCCTTCGCCGTCTTCGGTGGCAGGCCATTCGGGTGCCGTTGCGCCCGAGGGGTCCGCCGTTTTCGGCGCGCGTTACCTGTGGGTGTGGGCCGAGGCCTGCTCCTGGAGGAGGGCGGTGATCTGGTTGACGTCGTTGAAGATGCTGAGGAAGCTCTGGAGGTCGGGGGTGGCGGCACCGTTGACGCCGACGAAGAAGGTCAGCAGGCGGCCGTCGTTGGTCTTCAGGTAACCGGCCTCGTTCTGGGCTGTGGCCGCGAGCTGCTGGTTCAGGTCGTCTTCACCGATGATGGTGCCGGGCTTGGCGAAGACCTTGCCCTTGGCCGGGCAGTCCGTGGTGCAGGAGATCCCGTTCGAGCCGTCGACGCCGAGGATCGGCAGCAGCTTCCGGAACGCCGTCGCGTCGGGGGTGTGCAGCCAGTAGGTGAGGAGTTCGACGAGGCCGTTCGGGGTGACCCGCTCGGGCGGCGTGCCGCCGCGCCCGTCGGAGAGCTGGAACTGCTTCGGGTCGATGTGCGCGACGTCGGTGAGGAATTCGTGCTCGATCGGGAACGCGTCGAAGCAGTTCTTGCTGCCCCGAGCGACGGCCATGTTGCACAGGGCCAGGTTGGCGCCGAGGTTGTGGCTGACCTTGAGGATCAGCTTGGCGTACTGGCTGTACGGCGGGGAGACGTACGCGGCGACGCGGGGGTCGTTGCGGTAGGAGGCGGGCAACTGGTTCTGCGGGTTGACGCCGGTGGGCGGCGCGGTGACGGTGACGCCGACGCGGCCGAGCGCCTCGATGAGGGCGGTGCGGCCGAAGGCGTTCGGGTCCTGGATGCCGGAAACCCGCAGCAGCGGCTGCGCACCGGCGGCGATGGTGCCGGAGAGGTGGATCTGGGTCCCGTCGGGCGAGGCGGTCACGTTGACGGAGGTGGTCCCGCCGCTGGAGACCGTCCGGACGCTGGAGGTGACGTGATACGGCGCGACCTGTGGGCGCCACGACAGCTTTGCCGCCTGCCCGGGCCTGGTCGGGGTCGTGAGCAGGTCGATCAGGTTGTCGTTGAGGATCAGCGGGGTGGGCTGCGGGCTCAGATCCGGGAGGTTGAACAGGCGCGGGTCGATGATGACGTTGCCGTCCACCCGGGTGATACCCGAGTCGCGGATCTGCCGGGCGATCTGGTTGATGCCCGCGAGCGGGTTCTCAGGAGTGAGGGTCGCGCCGGGGAGCGCGGCCTCGGTGTGGTCGATGTCGGTGTAGTCCACCGAGCCGTCGGGCTTGGTGCGCCCGCCCATGGTCAGATCGCCCTGGGCGACCAGCGCCAGGTTCCCGTGCAGCGTCGACCCGGTGCGGGTGCCGGTCGCCATCACGGGAGTGGTGAAGCGGTGGTTCGGGCCGAGGGTGTGCCAGGCGGTCGAGATGGTGACGAGCTTGACCGTCGAGCCGGGGACGAAGAACTGGTTCGCGAACTGGGAGTGGATCACCCGGCCGCTCTCCGGGTCCGTCTCCAGCACACCCCACTGCGCGTGGTCGTACTCGGGCTTGTGCATGATCGCCTCGATGGCGGGCCCAAGGTCGTCGTCGTGTGCCGCCGCCGGAGGGCCGGCGGCTGCCGCCCCCGCCAGAACCACGAGTGTCGCACCGGCGGCGGCCCAGGTCCTGGGCCGGCCGGACATCATCGGTCTCATGCATTCCGCCATTTCTGGAGTCGAAGAAGCCGAGTCGAAGGAGCCGAGCCGAAGAAGCCCGCATCGCGCGGGGCCGACTCGCATGGGCCCCTGCTCGCAGAGCGCTCCTGGCGGCATCGTAAGAACACGAACCGCGCACGTTCCGCAGGTCGGCGCCGAGCCGAGGGCGCGCGGGCCAACTTCATCCGGTCGGTCGATAGAGCGCGGGTTCGACACCACGAATGGCTGTCCTGGTCCGTTGGAGCCTTTGCCGGCGCCTCGTGCACCGCGGGTGCGGCCCGGTCCGTGGGAGGTCGGGCCGAACACGGCTTCGGAGCGGAAGGCGGCGGTCGTTCGGGGGGCGCGGGCGAGGGGGCGATGGGTTTCATGATCGCGGGCGGGGCCGACGAGTCGAGTGATCCTCGGGAGTGGAATCGCGGGGCCGACACCACACGAACTAGGATCGACCCAGCGCCCGGATCACAGCGGGACGGGGGCTGACCCGGGCCTGCCACCCCGCAGGAGGTTCGCAATGGCGACGCTGCTGTCCGTGAACGTGGGCATGCCCAAGGACGTCGCCTGGCAGGGGCGGACCGTCCACACCGGAGCGTGGAAAGCCCCTGTCTCCGGCCCCCGGCTCGTAAGGCGGCTGAACGTCGAGGGGGACGGTCAGGGAGATCTCGCCGGGCACGGCGGAGAGATCCGGGCCGCCCTCGTCTACCAGCTCCAGTCGTATCAGTACTGGCAGAAACACCTCGGTCGCGACGACCTGACCTTCGGAATGTTCGGGGAGAACTTCACCGTCGACGGCCTGCCCGACGACGACGTCTGCATCGGTGACCGCTATCGCATCGGCGGGGCCGAATTCGAAGTCACCCAGCCGCGTGTCACCTGCTATCGCGTCGGCTTGCGCCTCGGCGAACCCGCCATGGCGTCCCTGCTGGTCGCCCACCATCGTCCCGGCTTCTACCTGCGTGTCATCACCGAAGGACACGTACAGGCCGGCGACGAAATCACCCTCACCCGCAAAGGCCCGGAAGAACTCAGCGTCGCCGACACCGACGCCTTGCTCTACCTGCCCGACCGCGACCCCGCGATGCTGCGCAAGGCCCTCAACATCCCCGCCCTCAGCCCGGGTTGGCAGCAGTCCTTCCGCGAACTCACTGCGGCACAGGGGCCCGAGCGGACACCGGAACGGGCAGGCGAACAGCCCGCCGGCCGCCAGCCCGGGGCAGACTCCGGATGGCCGGGCTTCAAGCCCCTGCGAGTCACCCGCATCGTCCCCGAGACGCCCGCCATCACCTCGATCTACCTGGCCACCACCGACGGCACACCCCTGCCGGCCGCACGCCCGGGCCAGTACCTCTCCATCCGCCTGACCGTGGGCACCGACGCCCCCACCGTGCGCAGCTACTCGCTGTCCTCCGCACCGGAAACCGACACCTACCGGATCAGCGTCAAGCGGGAGCCCCACGGAACGGTCAGCAGGCGTCTCCATGCCACACTCCGGCCCGGGGACCTCATGGACATCGCCGCCCCGCGAGGAACGTTCGTACTGGAAGACGGCACCCGCCCGGTCGTGCTCGCCTCCGCCGGAATCGGCGCCACTCCCGTGCTGGCCATGCTTCACCGGCTTGCCGCCGTACGAGACACACGCCCCGTCTGGTGGATCCACGCAGCCCGCGGCCGCAGCCACCACGCCTTCGCCGACGAGACAGCGGCTCTGCTCGCTCAACTGCCCGACGGGCACGAGCAGATCTACTACACGGCCACGACTCCACAGCCCACGGACCCGCACACCGCCCAAGGGCGTCCCACCGCGTCGTCGGTCGCCGCTCTGGGCATCCCCGTCGACGCCGACGCCTACCTGTGCGGACCTACGGCGTTCATGGACGACCTCGGGGACATCCTTCGCGACTGCGGCCTGCGCCCGGAGCGCATCCACACGGAACAGTTCAGCGCCCTCTCCGCCATCAATCCCGGAGTAACCTCCACCGCCACGGTCCGCCCCCACCAACCGGCCGGCCCAGTGGGCACCGGCCCTCTCGTCACCTTCGCCCGCAGCGGGATCACCACCTCGTGGTCCTCCGCCCGCGCCTCACTCCTCGACCTCGCCGAGGCCTGCGACATCCCCACGCGCTGGTCCTGCCGTACCGGCGTCTGCCACACCTGCGTGACCGGCCTGGTGTCGGGCGACATCACGTACACCACCCCACCCCTCGAACTCCCCGACGCAGGCGCCGTCCTCGTCTGTTGCAGCGAGCCGACGACGGAACTGGTCCTGGATCTCTGACCGGCCGACCGACCGCGGCGGGGCCGTGAACGCGGAGTCGCCTGTCCCGGGCCGCCATGACGGCCGGACGGCTCGGCACGTGCCGAAATCGTTGGGCACGCTCGGTCACGACATCGACGCATCGATGATCAGACCTGGGATCACACGATGATCAGACCTGGGACCGCACGGGTAACATGAGAGCCTTGTCGGCCTTTTAGGCGGTATGACATGCAGAGCTGGGAAGGCAGATGGCCCCTCGTGGGGCGGCAGTCGCATCTGGACTCTTTCCGCAAGGAGCTCTCGGACGGCCGCATTCGCGGCTGGCTGGTCTGCGGACCCGCCGGGGTGGGAAAGACCCGGCTGACCGAAGAGTTCCTGGGCCTGGCCGCCGCCGCCGAGCGGCGCACGGTCAAAGCGGTGGCCAGCCGAGCCGCCGCCCAGGTGCCCCTCGGCGCGATCGCCCACATCCTTCCCGCCAGCGTCGACATGACCGACCCCGTCCAGGGCTTCCGCGCCGTGGCCGAGGCGCTGTCGGGACTGCCCCAGCCGACCGTCGTCCTCGTGGACGACCTGCATCTGCTCGACAACTCGTCCGCCGCCCTGCTCGGCCAGCTCCTCGATTCCGGGACGATAGTCCTGATCGGCACCGCCCGTACCGGTGAGCGGACCAGTGATGTCGTCGATGCCCTGCTCCAGCGTGGTGACGACATCCGCCGCACCGACCTCGACCACATGAGTCGCGACCAGGTCGAGGAACTCCTCCAGCGCGTCCTCGAGGGCCCCGTCAGCCGGCGCGCCCTGCACACGCTGCTCAGCACGAGCGACGGAAACCCGCTGTTCTTGAGAGAGCTCGTCCTGGGAGCCGTCGCCCAGGAGAATCTCACCCTCACCGACGGAGTCTGGGACATCTCGGAGGAACCGCTTCCCGTCACCCCGCACCTCAAGGACCTGATCGCCGGCAGAATCGCCTCCTCGCGACCGTCGGCGCGCCCCCTGCTCGAGTCGCTCGCCTTCTGCCGGGCACTCTCCCTCTCCGATGCCACAGCCCTCGCCGATCGCGCCGACCTGGAGTACCTCGAGCGATCGGGCATAGCCGAGATCTCCGTCCAGGGGGCCAGGGTGATCGTCACCCTGGCGCACCCTCTGTACGGAGAGGTCATCGCCGCCGACACCTCAGCCCTCCGGCGCTACGACCTCGCCCTGCTCCAAGCCGATCGCGTCGAGTCTCACGGCCTCAGGCGCCGCGACGACGCCCTTCACGTCGCCTCATGGCGCCTGGCCGCCACCGGCACCGCCGCACCCGGCCTTCTGCGGCAGGCCGCCGCCATCGCCATGAACTCCAACGACAACGAGCAGGCCATCGAGCTGCTCACCGCGATCAAACCCGATCAGCACACCATCGAGAGCCGCGTGCTGCTCGGCCGGGCCCTCATGCACACCGGACAGCTCGAGCGAGCCGAAGCCGTCCTCGCCGAAGCGGACACCCTCGCCGGCAACGACTTCGAGAAGTTCATCACGGCGACGACCCGCTGCACCAACCTCTTCTGGGCCGACCCCGACCCCGCCCCCGCTGTCGCCGTGTGCGCCGCGGCCCGCGCCGCGCTGTCCGACCAGACCGCCGCTCAGCAGCTCCGCCTCATGGAGGGAGCCATGCTCACGGTTGGAGGCTCACCGGTTGAGGGACTTCGGATCCTCGCCGACCTGCCCGACGAGCCGCCCCAGGACGCCCTCGACGTCTGGCTGGCCACCATCAGCGCGAAGACCTCGGGCCTGACGTTCGTCGGCGAGGTCGAACGAGCCCGGGCCCTGGCCGAACGCGCCAAGTCCATCCACGAATCGGTCGGCGAGGGCAAACTTCTCCCCCACCCTGTCATGCAGGTCGCACCGCTCGCGCTGGCGCTCATGGAGATGGGAGAGATCGACCAGGCCCGCGAACTCTGCCTCCGGGCCGCGGACGGCTTGCGGGCCTCGCACTCGCCCGTGGCCCGCCAGTTCCTGGCCTTCGAGAGCGCCCGTGCGGAGTGGCTGGCCGGCCGCCCCGTGAGCGCCCGCCGCTGGTACGCCGAAGGCGTCGTCACCACACGCACGTACCGACTGGACAGGGTCGCCCGACTGCACCTGTCGGGCCTGATGGCCTGCGCGGCGCTCGTGGGGGACATCGACACGGCCACCTCCCTCATCCCCGACTACGAAGCCAGCGGGTCGATCGGCGCCCTGCCCGGCGAGGAATCGGTCGGCGTGGCCTGGCTCCACGCCGCTCGCGGCGAACTCAGCCGCGCACGCGACGTGTTGCGTACGGCTGCGGACTGGGCGAGGCAATCGGGCCATCTCGTCTCCGAAGCCATCGCGCTGACGGACATCGCGCGCCTGGGCGACCCGAAGGCGGTACAGGAACGCCTGGCCGAGATATCCGCCCAGTGCGACGGCGCACTGACCTCCGCGCGCGCACGGTTCGTGACCGCCCTCGCAACCGAGGATCCGCAGCGGCTCATGGCCTGCTCGGAAGAGCTGGAGCACATGGGCGCACGACTCCTCGCCGCCGAAGCGGCAGCCGCCGCGGCCAACGCCTGGAGGCGAAGGGGAGACACACGAAAGGTCACGTCCGCCACCGGCCACGCGAGTCGCCTCGCCGACCGATGCGAGGGTGCTCGAACCCCCATCCTGTCCACCACCGGCGAAGCTGTCGAACCTCTCACCAAGCGCGAGCAGGAAATCGCTCTGCTGGCCGCCACCGGGAAGACCAGCAAAGCCATTTCCCAGCACCTGACTCTCTCCGTCCGCACCGTCGACAACCATCTTCAGCGCATCTATCTCAAGCTCGGGGTCCGCAGCCGTGCGGATCTCGCCCTGGCTCTGAAATACGAGGAGACGTCCGCACAGTCGTAGTACGACGATGCCTCGCGCCGCCGGGTCGAGTCCGCCCGCTCACACCGGCGCGTGGAGGCGGCGCAGGAGTTCGTCCTCCGAGAGGTTTTCGAGGTGGGTCAGAAAGACCCACACGTGACCGGCGGGGTCCTTGAGGATGGCGGTGCGGTCTCCGTGGAACATGTCCGTCGGCGGCTGGACGATCTCGGCGCCCTCACTCCGCGCGCGCTCGGCCAGCGCGTCGACGTCCGGCACGAAGACATGCAGCGTGACGGACGTTCCGCCGAGCGAGGCCGGGGCGGTGAAGAAGGCAGTGTCCGCCTCGGCCGTACTCGCGTCGCCCAACATCAGGACCGACTGCCCGATGGCGATCTCCGCGTGCAGGATCCCGCCGCCCGGCGCGTCGACCCGGAACTCCTCTCGCGCGCCGAACGCCCTGCGGTAGAAGTCGATCGCCGCGGAAGCGTCGTCGACCATGATGTGCGGGATCACCGCGTAGCGGTAGCGGTCGGGAACCTCGTGGCTGACGGTGCTCTCTGACATGGCGGATCTCCTCGAACGGGGGCCGACGGCCAGTTCCGGCGGCTCATGAAGCACCGTAGAAGCTCAAGCATTGTTGAGGTCAAGGCAGACGGTCCCCGAAGGCAGCGGGGAAGCTCCCGCACGCTGCCGGGCAGCCCCAGAACCGCGCCGGACGGCCCCGCACGCTGCCAGGCGCCCCCAGACCGGCGCCGGACGGACCGATGCCTGACGGGCGCTCGGGTTTCAGCCGTCACTCCCGACGGGGCTTCAGCCGTCACTCCGGGCGGACAGCCGGTCGCCGACCGCGCACGCCGGTGGGACCGGACCGCCCCTCTGCCGCTCCCCGTCGCAAGGCGTCCGCAAGGCGTCCACGACGTTGAGTGCTCATTACTCATTCCCCGCGAGGCTGACGTCGTCAGGCTGGTGAGTAACACGGATCCGGCACTGTCCAGCCGCTCCGTTTCGGCCCTTTCGTCCAAGGAACCCTCGTGAACGGTCTCAACGTCTCAGACCATCCCGATGGACCGGCGCGCGCCGTGCGCCATGGTGCGGTGCTCGCCGTCACCAGCGTGGCGCTCGCGACCGTCGTATCGGCGATGGCCTCGCTCAACGTGGCACTGCCCGACATCGCCCGCGACACGCACGCCGACCAGACCCAGCTGTCGTGGATCATCGACGCCTACAGTCTGGTCTTCGCCTCGCTGCTGCTCCTCGCGGCGACCCTCGGTGACCGCTTCGGTCGTCGCAAGGCACTGCTCGGTGGCCTCGCGGTCTTCGCCGGAGTCTCCCTGGCCGCCACGTTCACCACGGAGCCCGTGGTGCTGATCGCCCTTCGCGGAGCGCTGGGAGTGGCGGCGGCCTTCATCATGCCGGCGACGCTGTCCACGATCACCAGTACGTTCCCGCGTGCGCAGCAGGCGCGTGCCGTCAGTGTCTGGGCGGCGGTCGCCGGTGCCAGCGCGGTTCTGGGCCTGCTGGCCTCGGGCGCCGCTCTCGAGCTGTGGTCATGGCGCTCGGTGTTCTGGCTGAACGTCGTACTGGCGGGTGCGGCCCTGGTCGGCACCTACCGCTTCGTGCCGGAGTCGGCGCAGCCCGAGAGCAAGCGCATCGACGTGGTCGGGGCCGCTCTGACAGTCCTGGGCCTGGGCATCCTGGTCTACTCCGTCATCCAGGCGCCGGAGCAAGGCTGGGCAAGCGTGCGCACCCTGGTGGGCATCGCGGCCGGTCTAGTGACGCTGGCCCTGTTCGTGGCGTGGGAGCTGCGGTATCCGCACCCTCTGCTGGACCCGAGGCTGTTCCGGCGTATGCCCTTCGCCGCCGGATCGCTGTCGATCACGTTCCAGTTCTTCGCGTTCTTCGGGTTCATCTTCGTCGTCATGCAGTATCTCCAGCTCGTACGCGGTGACAGTGCTCTGGTGGCCGCGGTGAGCGTGCTGCCGATGTCGGCGGCGATGATTCCGATCGCTCGCCTGAGCCCGCGTCTGGTCGCACGAAGGGGTGCCCGCGGTCCCTGGTGCGTGGGGCTCGTCCTGGTCGCCACGGGTCTGTTCATCATGGCGGGGCTGAGCGCCGACAGCTCGTACTGGCTGCTCGTGGCCGGGCTCGTGCCGCTCGGCGCGGGGATGGGACTGGCCATGGCCCCTGCCACCGCCGCGATCACGGACGCGCTGCCGCCGCGGCTGCAGAACGTCGGCTCCGCGGTCAACGACCTGTCCCGGGAACTGGGCGGCGCGCTGGGCATCGCGGTTCTCGGCAGTGTCCTGAGCGCCGGCTACCGCAGTCACCTCGACCTCGACGGTGTCCCCGCCCCGGTCGCCGACGCCGCTCGTTCGTCCCTCGCGGCAGCCAACCACGCCGGGAACGCGACCGGAAACCTGTCGCTGATCGATCAGGCGCGGGATGCCTTCGCCTCCGGCATGCACCTTGCCCTGGTGAGCGGCGGCGCCGCCGCCGTCGTGGCCGCCGTAGTCGTCGCCCTCCTGCTGCGACGCACCTCCAGGACCCGTGTCCCGGTCGACGAACAGCGGGTCGACGCAGTCAGCGCGGTCGCGCGTTCCGCGCGGTAGCCGCCTCCTTACGGCCCGGGCCTCGTCGGCCCGGGCCGTCCGTTCGTCCGAAGGAGTCCTCTGATGGCCCTCCCGCAGCCGGCCCGACGCGTGACGCATCACGCCTCTCCCCAACACGCCGAGGTCCTACGAGCGCTGGGTGAAGCCCTCGCTCTGCTGGGCGCACCCGGCAGCGGGCTGATCGTCGCGGTGCTGGGGCGCGGGCCGGCCGACGTCGACCACCTGCGGGAGTACGTTCCGGGCCTCACCGAGGATGAACTCGCCTGCCGTCTGGGGGAATTGATCGCGGCCGGACTGGTGACGCCCGAATCCCCCTCCGCCATGTCGGCGCAAGGCCGCTACGCGCTCGACCACAGCGGCAGAGCTCTCCTCATCCCTCTGGCAGCGCTGACGGTCTGGGCCCAGAACCATTCATGCACCCAAGGCTCGGCTCGTCCATCGCGATCAGGCCACCCCGAGAGGCCAGGCTCCTGACACACCCCGGTGGATCCAAGTCCCAAGCGGGATCGACATGGTCTCCGCCTCAAGGCCACTCCCCCGCCGACCGGAACGGCGAGGCTAGCCCTGATCATGCGCGGGGTTGGGTATCTCTGCTTAGGTGCGGGTGCCCTGGGCATCCGTGAGGTCGATGGTGACACTCGTTCAGTCCTGGGCGGGTACCTCGACAATGCCCGTGGAGTACGTGCCATTTTCGAGCATGGTCGCAGTCACGTGGACTCCAGTGAGCGCATCGGCGAGGGCGACGTACTCCTCGAGGTCGCATGCTCCGCTTTCGAGGTCGAAGCCCACCTGGACCATGAGGTCGACAAGGTCGTCGGGAGTGGTGCCCTCGCGCTGTTGCGCACCTTCGAACCGGGTGCGCAGTTCGCCGTCCTCCCACCAGGAGAACAGGGTCATGGCGTTGGGACTGCGGAAATGAGAGACGGCCCGAGTGCCGCGGGTGGCGTCCTTCATGCCGTCGGTCTGGATCTCGACGCCGCCGTTGATCTCCAAGGCGAGGACCCAGTCGGCGTCCTTGCCTTGGAGGCGCGTGACGCCGACGAACATGAAGTCGCCCCAGTCCGTCTGATCTTCCTGGAACTCCCGGTCTCGGGCCGCAAACGCTTCGAAACCGTCATAGTCCCCGGCCGGGTCGGCACCGACGCGGTCGAGGAATTCTTGTGGGGTGAGCCCGCGGACCAGCGTCAGGGTGTACCCCTCAAGAAGGTAGCCACCGTGGAAGTCTCGAAGCCAAGAGCGATGGGACGACGCAGCGTTCATGAACGGCCATGCTGCCAGGCGCCTTCGGCCGAGCACTACCCACGTCCGTGGGTGATCGGCAGCTGTTGGGGACGGCTGGGGCGGGATCACACGTCAGACCGGACCCCGTCTGAAAGGCCGAGGCTCGCGCATGGTCCGTCAGGCATCAAGTCACTTGAGATTAGGGCTCTTCCCGGCTAAGAAGTCATCTCATTTGGTGAGTCTGCGATAGCAGATGAGGGTGCAGGCGATGCTGGTGAAGGCGAGGAAATGAATGGCTTGTCGTTCGTAGCGGCGGTGGAGCCTGCGGCATCCGGCTAGCCAGGACATGGTCCGCTCAATGGTCCAGCGGT
>NZ_JBEXGX010000031.1:0-93968 GCF_040607495.1 Streptomyces sp. NPDC005281
GCGCCCGGCAGCGAAAGCTGCTCGGGCGCGGGCCGTGATGCGGGCCGTGATGCGGGCCGTGATGCGGGCCGTGATGCGGGCCGTGATGCGGGCCGTGATGCGGGCCGTGATGCGGGCCGCGATACGGGCCGCGATACGGGCCGCGATACGGGCCGCGACGGCCGTCGGCCGGTGTGTCAGCGGACGGGGTGACCCGCCCCTCGCAGGGTCTCCTTGACCTCGCCGATCCGCAGGTCGCCGAAGTGGAAGACGGACGCGGCCAGCACCGCGTCGGCGCCCGCCGCGATGGCCGGCGGGAAGTGATCGAGCCGGCCCGCGCCGCCGCTGGCGATGAGCGGAACGGTGACGTGCTTGCGTACGGCCTCGATCATCTCGATGTCGTAGCCGTCCTTCGTGCCGTCCGCGTCCATCGAGTTGAGCAGGATCTCGCCCGCGCCCAGCTCAGCCGCGCGATGGGCCCACTCGACGGCGTCGATGCCGGTGCCCTGGCGGCCGCCGTGGGTGGTCACCTCGAAGGAGCCGCCCTCGGTCCTGCGCGCGTCGACCGACAGCACGAGCACCTGCCGCCCGAACCGCTCCGCGATCTCCCGGATGAGGTCGGGCCTGGCGATGGCGGCCGTGTTGACGCCGACCTTGTCGGCGCCGGCCCGCAGCAGCTTGTCGACGTCCTCGGCGGTGCGGACACCGCCGCCGACCGTCAGCGGGATGAAGACCTGCTCGGCCGTGCGGCGCACCACGTCGTAGGTGGTCTCACGGTTGCCCGAGGACGCGGTGATGTCCAGGAACGTGAGCTCGTCGGCACCCTCGGCGTCGTACACCTTGGCCATCTCGACGGGGTCGCCCGCGTCGCGCAGGTTCTGGAAGTTGACACCCTTGACGACCCGGCCGTTGTCCACGTCCAGGCAGGGAATCACTCGGACCGCCAGGGTCATGACTGCGCTTCTCCCCGCTCTGTGTGCTCTTCGCCGGTCCCTGCCGTACGGTCCCCGCCCTGGCGGAACGCCTCCACCTCGACCTCGACCACCAGACGCGGGTCCATCAGACCCTCGACGATGATCATGGACGCGGCGGGGCGGACGTCGTCGAACAGCGCCTTGTGGGCGCGGCCAACATCGTCGACATCCCGGGCGTGGGTGATGTGCATATGTGTGCGGACAACATCCTCACGGCCGAGGCCAAGCTGCTCCAGAGCCGCGAACGCGACGCCGAAGGCGTTGACCGCCTGCTCGTACGGGTCGCCCTCGATGACCGCGCCGTCGACCACGGAGGTGCAGCCGGACACCAGCACCAGGCCGTTCGGCAGCTCCACCGCACGGGAGTACCCGAAGGCCTCCTCGGAGTTCGCGCCCGTCGTAACGCGGCGTACGGCGCTCACCGGGCTACCGCCGCCAGAGCCGCTTCGAGGGTGAACGCCTTGGCGTACAGGGCCTTGCCGACGATCGAGCCCTCGACGCCGAGCGGTACGAGTTCGGCGATGGCGCGCAGGTCGTCCAGCGAGGACACCCCGCCGGAGGCGACCACAGGGCGGTCGGTCGCCTCGCACACGTTGCGCAGCAGCTCCAGGTTCGGGCCCTGGAGCGTGCCGTCCTTGGCGATGTCCGTGACCACGTAGCGCGCGCAGCCCTCGGAGTCGAGGCGCGCCAGCGTCTCGTAGAGGTCGCCGCCGTCGCGGGTCCAGCCGCGGCCGCGCAGGGTCGTACCGCGGACGTCGAGGCCGACCGCGATCTTGTCGCCGTGCTCGGCGATGACCTTGGCGACCCACTCGGGGGTCTCCAGGGCGGCGGTGCCGAGGTTGACGCGGGTGCAGCCGGTGGCGAGCGCGGCGGCGAGGGTCTCGTCGTCGCGGATGCCGCCGGACAGCTCGACCTTGATGTCCATCGCCCCGGTCACCTCGGCGATCAACGAGCGGTTGTCACCGGTGCCGAACGCGGCGTCCAGGTCGACGAGGTGCAGCCACTCGGCGCCGGCGCTCTGCCAGGCCAGGGCGGCCTCCAGCGGGGAGCCGTACGAGGTCTCGGTCCCTGACTCACCGTGCACGAGTCGGACGGCCTGGGCGTCGCGGACGTCGACGGCCGGGAGGAGTTCGAGCTTGCTCACAGTGTTCCGATCCAGTTGGTGAGGAGCTGGGCTCCGGCGTCGCCGGACTTCTCGGGGTGGAACTGGGTGGCCCACAGGGCGCCGTTCTCGACGGCCGCCACGAAGGGCTTGCCGTGCGTCGACCAGGTCACGAGGGGGGCGCGCAGCAGCGGGTTGCCGACTTCGAGCGACCAGTCGTGGACGGCGTAGGAGTGGACGAAGTAGAAACGCGCGTCGGCGTCGAGGCCCGCGAAGGCCTGTGAGCCCTCCGGGGTGTCGACGGTGTTCCAGCCCATGTGGGGCACGACGTCGGCCTCCAGGGGCCCGACCGTGCCCGGCCACTCGTCCAGGCCCTCGGTCTCCACGCCGTGCTCGATGCCGCGGGAGAAGAGGATCTGCATGCCGACGCAGATGCCCATGACGGGCCGGCCGCCGGACAGCCGCCGGCCGATGATCCAGTCGCCGCGTGCTTCCTTGAGTCCCTTCATACAGGCGGCGAAGGCGCCGACACCGGGCACCAGCAGGCCGTCCGCGTTCATCGCGGTGTCGAAGTCGCGGGTGATCTCGACCTCGGCGCCCGCGCGGGCGAGGGCGCGTTCGGCGGACCGTACGTTCCCGAAGCCGTAGTCGAAGACGACGACCTTCCTGGGCGTGGTCAACTCCACACCTCCAGCCTCATGACGCCCGCGACGAGGCACATCGCGGCGCCGATCGAGAGCAGCACGACGAGGCTCCTGGGCATGTCCTGCTTGACGAAGGAGTAGATGCCGCCGGCGAGGAAGAGGCCGACGACGATGAGGATGCTGGAAAGGCCTGTCACAGTGCGCCCTTAGTGGAGGGGAGGATGCCGGCTGCGCGGGGGTCGCGCTCGGAGGCGTAACGCAGGGCCCGGGCCAGCGCCTTGAACTGGCACTCCACGATGTGGTGCGCGTTGCGTCCGTAGGGGACGTGCACGTGCAGGGCGATCTGGGCCTGGGCGACGAAGGACTCCAGGATGTGCCGGGTCATCGTCGTGTCGTACTCGCCGATCATCGGCGCCATCTTCTCGGGCTCGGTGTGCACGAGGTAGGGGCGGCCGGACAGGTCGACGGTCACCTGGGCGAGCGACTCGTCCAGCGGGACGGTGCAGTTGCCGAAGCGGTAGATGCCCACCTTGTCGCCGAGCGCCTGCTTGAAGGCGGCGCCGAGCGCGAGGGCGGTGTCCTCGATGGTGTGGTGCGAGTCGATGTGCAGGTCGCCCTCGGTCTTCACGGTCAGGTCGAACAGACCGTGCCGGCCGAGCTGGTCGAGCATGTGGTCGTAGAAGCCGACGCCGGTGGCCACGTCGACCTTGCCGGAGCCGTCGAGGTCGATCTCCACGAGAACCGACGTCTCCTTCGTCACCCGCTCCACGCGTCCTACGCGGTTCATGCGCTCTGCTCCTTCGGGGGTGTGGGGTCGTCCCCCACAGAGCCCAGTAGTTCACGTACCGCGTCGAGGAACGCGTCGTTTTCCTTCGGGGTTCCGGCGGAGACCCGCAGCCACCCCGGTACGCCGTTGTCCCGGACCAGGACACCCTGGTCGAGGATCTTCTGCCAGGCGGCGTGGGTGTCGGCGAACCGTCCGAACTGCACGAAGTTGGCGTCCGACTCGATCACCTCGCAGCCCATCGCGCGCAGCTCGGTGACGAGCCGGTCCCGCTCGGCCTTCAGCTGCTCCACGTATCCGAGCAGGGTGTCGGTGTGTTCCAGGGCGGCCAGCGCGGTCGCCTGTGTCACGGCCGAGAGGTGGTACGGCAGCCGGACGAGCTGGACGGCGTCCACGACCGCCGGGGCGGCCGCGAGGTAGCCGAGGCGCAGTCCCGCCGCGCCGAAGGCCTTCGACATCGTCCGGGAGACGACGAGATTCGGCCTTCCTTCGAGCAGGGGCAGCAGCGAGTCGCCGTGGCTGAACTCGATGTAGGCCTCGTCGACCACGACCATGGAGGGCTTCGCCGCCTGGGCGGCCTCGTAGAGCGCGAGAACCGTCTCGGGCGGGACCGCGTTGCCCGTGGGGTTGTTGGGGGTGGTGACGAAGACGACGTCCGGCCGGTGCTCGGCGATCGCCCGCTCGGCGGCGGCGAGGTCGATGGTGAAGTCCTCGTTGCGCGGGCCCGAGATCCAGGCCGTGCCGGTCCCGCGCGCGATGAGCGCGTGCATCGAGTACGACGGCTCGAAGCCGATCGCGCTGCGGCCGGGGCCGCCGAAGGTCTGGAGCAGCTGCTGGATGACCTCGTTGGAGCCGTTGGCGGCCCACACGTTCTCGGTGCCGACCGGGTGCTTGCCGGTCTTCGTGAGATAGGCGGCCAGCTCGGTGCGCAGTTCCACCGCGTCCCGGTCGGGGTAGCGGTTGAGGCCGCGGGCGGCCTCGCGGACCCGCTCGGCGATCCGCTCGACGAGCGGCTCGGGCAGCGGGTAGGGGTTCTCGTTGGTGTTCAGGCGTACGGGGACGTCCAGTTGGGGCGCCCCGTAGGGGGACTTGCCACGCAGCTCGTCCCGGACGGGGAGATCGTCGATGCCGGTCACTTGCCCTCGGGTACCTTCCAGCCGCGCGAAGTTTCTTCGTCTCCGACGCGCGACACTTGTTCGTCTCCGACGCGCGACACTTGTTCGTCTCCGACGCGCGACACTTGTTCGTCTCCGACAAACCTTGCCTTGATCGCCGCGCCGTGCGCGGGCAGGTCCTCCGCCTCCGCCAGCGTCACCACGTGATGGGCCACGTCGGCGAGCGCGTCCTTCGTGTAGTCGACGATGTGGATGCCGCGCAGGAAGGACTGGACGGACAGGCCCGAAGAGTGGCAGGCGCAGCCGCCGGTGGGCAGGACGTGGTTGGAGCCCGCCGCGTAGTCGCCGAGCGAGACCGGGGCCCAGGGGCCGACGAAGATCGCTCCGGCGTTCCTGACCCGGTCGGCGACCGCGGCCGCGTCCGCGGTCTGGATCTCCAGGTGCTCGGCGCCATAAGCGTCGACGACCCTGAGGCCCTCGTCGATGCCGTCGACGAGGACGATCGCGGACTGCCGGCCGGTCAGGGCCGGAACGATCCGGTCGTCGACGTGCCTGGTGGCCGCGATCTGCGGCTCCAGCTCCTTCTCCACGGCGTCCGCGAGGGCCGGCGAGTCGGTGACCAGGACGGCGGCCGCGAGCGGGTCGTGCTCGGCCTGGCTGATCAGGTCGGCGGCGACGTGCGCCGGGTCGGCGGTGTCGTCGGCGAGGACCGCGATCTCGGTCGGGCCGGCCTCGGCGTCGATGCCGATCCGGCCGGTGAAGTAGCGCTTGGCGGCGGCGACCCAGATGTTGCCGGGGCCGGTGACCATGTTGACGGACGGGCAGGACTCGGTGCCGTACGCGAACATCGCGACGGCCGTGGCGCCGCCGGCCGCGTACACCTCGTCGACGCCGAGGAGGGCGCAGGCCGCGAGGATCGTCGGGTGCGGCAGGCCGCCGAACCCGGACTGGGCCGGGGAGGCGAGCGCGATGGACCCGACGCCGGCTTCCTGCGCCGGGACCACGTTCATGATCACGGACGAGGGGTACACCGAGCGGCCGCCGGGCGCGTACAGGCCGACCCGGTCGACCGGCACCCACTTCTCGGTGACCGAGCCGCCGGGCACGACCTGGGTGGTGTGCGTCGTACGGCGCTGTTCGCGGTGGACGACACGGGTGCGGCGGATGGACTCCTCCAGGGCCGCGCGCACGGCCGGGTCGAGCTGCTCCAGGGCGTCGGCGAGGGCCTCGGCCGGAACACGCACGGACTCCAGCCGTACTCCGTCGAACTTCTCCGCGTAGTCGATCAGCGCCGCGTCTCCACGATGATGGACGGCCTCGCAGATCGGCCGCACCTTCTCCAGGGCGGCCGAGACGTCGAAGTCGGCTCGGGGCAGCAGGTCGCGCAGGGCGGAACCCTCGGGGAGGGCGTCGCCGCGCAGATCGATTCGGGAGATCACGGACTCAATTCTCTCAGACCGCGGCAGGGCGCCGGACGCCCGTATCAATGGCTGATACAAGCCACTGCCGGTTCCGGCGGATGATCCCCTTCACCAGGAGCGTTCGGGCCGTCACTGAACGGGCATTGCACGAACGTACGAACCCGCGGGTAGCCGGGGAGGAAGTGACGTGCCGTGACCGAGGGTGCCGACCTGCGCACCGGGGACCTGCCGGACGAGCTGACCGCCGCCGAGGCGGGGATGTGGCAGGCGTTCCGCAACGGCAGCGTGTACGACCTGCGCGGCGGGGACTCGACCGCCGACGATCCGCACGGGGGCCACCCCTGGGGGCCCGAGCGCAGCGTGCGGGCCCGGATAGTGGCCTGGCTGCTGCTCGACGGGCCGCCCGCCCTACAGGGCCGGGTCGCCTCCCTGAAGCTGACGGGCGTACGGATCACCGGTGTGCTCGACCTCGCGGGCGGCACGGTGGTGCCGTACGTGGAGCTGAAGGGGTGCCGGTTCGAGAAGGAGGTGCTGCTTCCGGAGTCCCGGTTCACGACGCTGCGTCTCGAGGACTGCTCGGTGCCCCGGCTGGAGGCGGCCCGGCTGCACACCGAGGGCGACCTGCATCTGCCGCGCTGCCATTTCCACAACGGGGTACGGCTGACCGACGCGCACATCGGCACGGATCTGCTGCTCAACCAGGCCGTGGTCTACCGGGACCGGCGCGGGCGTTCGATCACCGGCGACGGCATGACCGTCGGGCAGGACCTCCAGGCCGAGATGCTGGAGTCGCACGGCGAACTCAGCCTGCGCAGCGCCACCGTCGGCGTGTCGCTGAGCCTGCGCGGCAGCCGGCTGAGCAACCCGTACACCCGGCTCGCCCTCAACGCCCCCCAGCTGACCGTCAACCGCACGCTCTACATGACTCCCGCGGGCCTCGGCAATCCGCTGATGACCGGCGGAACCACACCGGCGCGCGGCACGCTGGTGCAGCGGTTCGAGTGCCAGGGCGGGATCCGTCTGGACGACGGGCGCTTCGGTGACGCCGTCGACTTCGACCGGGCGCGCTTCACCTTCGACGACGACCAGGAACTGTCGCTGCTGCGGGTCCAGACGCCCGAACTGCGTTTCCTCGGCGAGCGGCCCGCACGCGGCAAGGTCGTGCTCTCCGGCGCGCGGATCGTCAACCTGGTCGACCGGGCGTCCAGCTGGCCGGGCCCCGGCAGCCTGCACATGGGCGGCTTCGCCTACGAGAACCTGGTCCCGCAGGGCGCCTTCCCGCTGACCCGGCGCCTGGAGTGGATCGCGGCGGCCACCGCCGAGTACGCCCCGGAGCCCTACGAGCGCCTCGCCGCCGTGCTGCGCGACTCCGGTGAGGACGAGGACGCCCGCGAGGTGCTGCTCGCCAAGCAGCGCCGCCGCCGCGAGACGCTGCCGCTGGCCGCCAAGCTCTGGGGCTACGCCCAGGACTGGACGGTCGCCTACGGATACCGGCCCGGCCGGGCCGCGCTGTGGATGGCGGTGCTGTGGGCGGCAACGTCGGTCGCCTTCGCGCACGCCGGCCATCAGTCGGTCAACGGCGACGGGCACCCCGCCTGGAACGCCTCGCTCTACGCCCTGGATCTGCTGCTGCCGGTCGTCGACCTGGGCCAGGCCGGCTCCTGGCAGCTGCGCGGAGGCTGGCAGTGGCTGGCCGCGGTGGTGGTCCTCCTCGGCTGGATCCTGGCGACGACGGTGGCCGCCGGGGCCACCCGGCTGCTGCGCCGCGGCTGACGTCCCACAGCCCGCGCACAGCGGAAACGGACGACGCCTTTACCCGTCCTTGACTCCGCGGCGCACAACCTATCGGTTTTACGAAAGCGTCACTCATCAGCTCTGGCACAGCTCCTACCTGCGGTTTTCAATGGTCGTCACCATGGCACTACTGAGCGCGCTCCTCCGCACCGCCCGGATGGCACGGCACACCTCACGCCTCGCCGCCGGAATGCCGGCCGACGAGGAGGTCCTGCTCGACGCCCCCGACCACAGGCTGGCTCCCGTACTCGTCGCGGCGGCCCGGGGCGAGTACGCCCCCGCGGCCGAACTACTGGCCGCCACCCGCCGGTCCGCGGAGTGGGAGAACCGCGACCGGTACGCCGTACGCCTCGCCGCCTTCGCGCGTTCCCGTGACGAATGGCTCCGGCATTGGCAGGCCGACGATCCGCACGACCCGGACGCGCTCCTCGTCAGGGCCGAGCTGGCGGTCCGGCGCGGATGGGAGTCGCCCGCACGGGTGGAACTGCTGCGCGAGGTCGGCCCGCTCATCATGTCCGCCGCCGAGGGCGATCCGCGCGACCCGGTGCCGTGGCGGATCGCGCTCGACCACGCCCGCGGCACCAACGTCGGGCACACCGAGTTCGAACAGCTGTGGGCCCAGGCCGTCCGGCGCTCCCCGCACCACTACGGCGCGCACGTGGCCGCTCTCCAGTACCTCTCCGCCGCCTGGTACGGCTCGCACAGCGAGTGCTTCGACTTCGCCGAGCCCGCCGCGCAGGACGCGCTTCCCGGCTCCCTGGTCCAGGCGCTGCCGGTGCGTGCGGCCTTCGCCTATCTGACCGAGGGCGGCGGTCCCGAGGTGCCGCGCGAGCGCCTGGACACCGCGGCCGACCTCGCGATCTCGCTCTCCGCGGCCTACGCCGCCGCCGACCCGTGGCCCGCCGAGGTGCGCAACCTGCTGGCGTACGTCCTGGTCCGGCTGGAGCGCTGGCAGGACGCGCTCGAGCAGCTGCGTCTGATCGGCCCGTACGTGACCTCGTTCCCCTGGGCCAAGGTCTCCGACGACCCGCTCGGCCAGTACCTGGCGCTGCGCGACGGAGTCCGGCTGGAGGTCGCCTCGGGGCTTCCGCTGCGGGAGCGAGCCCCGGGCCGGCTGCCGCGGATCGGGTACGGCGGGCTCGTCCGCTCCGTGGACCATTAGGCTTTCCCGTCGTGACCACCGTCCGGCTCCCGCTCTTCCCCCTGAACTCGGTGCTGTTCCCCGGGCTCGTGCTTCCTCTGAACGTGTTCGAGGAGCGCTATCGCGCCATGATGCGCGATCTGCTCAAGACGCCCGAGGACGAATCCCGCCGATTCGCCGTCGTCGCCGTCCGCGACGGCCATGAGCTCTCGCCCACCGCGCCCGGCATGCCCGACGGGACGGCCCTGCCCGACCGCGGGCCCGCCGCCGGGTTCGGTGACGACCCGCTCAAGGCCTTCCACGAGGTGGGCTGCGTCGCGGACGCGGCGACCATCCGGGAGCGCGCCGACGGCAGCTTCGAGGTGCTGGCGACCGGCACGACACGGGTCCGGCTGCTGTCGGTGGACGCCTCCGGGGCGTTCCTGACGGCCGAGCTCGAGGAACTGCCGGAAGAACCGGGCGACGAGGCGGGCGCGCTCGCCGAGGGTGTCCTGCGCGCCTTCCGGCAGTACCAGAAGCGGCTGGCCGGAGCGCGCGAGCGCTCACTGTCGACCGGCGCGGACCTCCCGGACGAACCGGCCGTCGTCTCCTACCTCGTCGCCGCCGCCGTGATGCTGGACGTCCCGGCCAGACAGCGGCTGCTCCAGGCCCCCGACACGGCCTCCCGGCTGCGTGAGGAACTGAAAGTGCTGCGCGCGGAGACGGCCATCATCCGTAACCTGCCGTCGTTGCCCGCGTCGGACCTGACGCGCGGCCCGACGAGCCTGAACTGACGCTTGCGAGACGACCGATGGCCAAGAAGGCGAAGAAGCAGTCGGGCGGCACCCCCGCCACGGTGGCGCTGACCGGGGCGGGCGTCCCGTTCACCGTCCACGCCTACGAGCACGATCCCGCCCATCCGTCCTACGGCGAGGAGGCGGCCGAGGCGATGGGCGTGTCGCCGGAGCGGGTCTTCAAGACCCTGGTGGCCGACGTGGACGGCGCGCTCGTGGTCGCGGTCGTCCCGGTGGCGGGCTCCCTGGACCTCAAGGCCCTCGCCACGGCGGTGGGCGGCAAGCGGGCGGTGATGGCCGACCCGGCGGCGGCCGAGCGCACGACGGGGTACGTCCGCGGTGGCATCTCGCCCCTCGGCCAGCGCAAGAAGCTGCGCACCGTGCTGGACGCCTCGGCCTCCGGGCACGCCACGATCTGCGTCTCGGCCGGCCGCCGGGGACTGGAAGTCGAGCTCTCCCCGGCCGACCTCGCCAAGCTCACCGAGGCGGTGTCCGCACCCGTCGGCCGGACGTGACGGGCACGCCTCTCCCCCGACGGCATCCGCCATACCGACCCCGCCCCGTGACCGACGCGCCCCTCCCCGACCGCATCCGCCGCACCGTCCGCGGTCCGTGGTCGGCGGCGGCCGTCGTGGCGCGCGCGGACCCTCGACGGATGCCTCTTCCTCGGTTAAGCACGAGTGGCATGTCGAAGAGAACGCGGAAACGCAAGTGGCGCATCAAGAAGGGCCGCTCCAACCACGGCCGCCGGCCCGCATGACCCACGCTCCGCAACCGAAGGGCCGGCCGGGCAGCCGCTCTCCCGGCGCCCGGCCGGCCCTGACTCCCTAAGCGTGTCCGGCAGGCCCTAGGCGGCCGGAGGTCCCGGCGGTGTCGCCGGGTAAGGGTGCTGCTGGTAGGGGTCGGGGTCCCGGGGGCCGAACAGGGCCATGAGGCCGAGGTGGACCACCAGGGCGCTCAGGGACCACGCCAGCAGCGCGCCCTTGGCCCCGAGCTTCAGCGGCGCGGAGAACGTGACGCCCTTGCCCACGGCCTTGGCGTGCGCGACCACGTTCTGCGTGGGTCCGAGCCAGATCCCGACCCGCCAGGCGAGCAGCGAGCCGAGGAGGCCGCCCAGGGCGAGCGCGATCACCAGGGGCACCCCGCCACGCCGTCGTACGAGGAACACGACCAGGGCGCTCACCGCGCCGAAGCCGAGCGCGAGCAGGGTGAAGGTTCCGTCGACGCCGATCGCCTGCTCGCCCTCGGTGTCCTTCAGATACACCGCGGTGGCGTCCGCGACCAGCGGCACGTGCGGTGACAGCCACGCCCAGAGCGCCCCGAGCAGCGCCCCCGCGAGCGCGACCGCGACCGTGATCACGGCGGCCTCCCGCAGTTCGGTCTTCATCCCGGGTCCGTCCTGTCCGTAGGAGACCTCGTACGCGCCCGGGTACACGGGGTGACCCGCGGAGCCGGGGGCGGGCTGGGCCTGCCAGTCGGGGTGCGGTTGCCGCCGGTCCTCGGGGGACTGTTCGTGCGGCGGCGGAGGTGGAGTCAGCGGAGCGGTCACCCTGCCATCGTGCCAGGCCCCGCCGACGGCCGCGTCACCGGACGGCCGCCCGGCGGTAGGCCCAGGCCGCGAGGGCCAGCGAGAGGGCGCCGACTCCGGCGCAGACGGCCAGATCACCGAGGACGACGGCCCAGTCGGGGCGTGCCCCGAAGGACCGGGCGAAGGCCTCTACGCCGTAGGTCGAGGGCAGCAGGTCGCGCAGGTACTGCACCGGGGCCGGCATCCGGTCGGCCGGGAGAACGCCCAGCAGCAGGGCGGCGGACATGCCCATCTGGCCGAGCAGCGTGGCGAGCTCGGGCCGCGGCGCGAGCAGCCCGAACGCGGCCCCGAGCCCGGCGAGCGCGGCGCCCGCGAGCGGGACGACCGCGGCCAGCACCCACAGATGGGCCAGCGGCAGCCCGAAGAGCAGGCACCCGAAGGCGGCGGTGACGAGGGTGCCGGGCACGGTGAAGGACGCGTACGCGGCCGCGGCACCGAGCACCACGGCCGCCGGCGGCACCGGCAGCGTCGCGTAGTGGTCGAGTCCGCCGCTGGCCCGCAGCTGCCCGAAGTACTGCGCCAGCAGGTTGAGGGCGACGAAGGCGACGACCAGGACCGTGGACCCGGCGACCACGGCCCGCGCCTCGGCGCCACCGTCCACCACCCCACGCATCATGATCATGATGCCGAGGGACTGGAAGGTCGCCACGAACAGCAGCGGGATCCGCGCGACCCGGGCCCGGGAGAGCTGCGCCCGGTACACGGCGGCCAGCGAGGGCCACAGCCGCGCGCGCGGCCCCAGCTCCGCGGCGGGGCCGGCGTCCTCGGCCAGGGGCAGCGCGCCGCCCGGCAGGACTCCAGCGGGTACGACACTCACGTCGAGCTGCTCCCCTTCGCTCCGGCAGCCGTCCTGTTCCGCACGCGTACAGTGCCCCGTCCCGTGTACGGATTCCACGCCCTGGACACTCACGCCTTCACCAGTCCCTGCGTCGCGTGGCCGCCGAGTGCCAGATAGACATCCTCCAGGCTCGGCGTGGCCAGCGTGAAGTCGTCGAGCGCGGCGAAGGCGGCCCCGCCGGTGACCGTGGCCACGGCCGCGCGGGCCTCCTCGGGCGCGAGCCGCAGCGTCCAGCGGCGGCCCGACTCGACGGCGCGGGCCCGCAGGGCGGCGACCTCGGGGACGTGCAGCGGGGCGCTCTCGCGCCAGACGAGGTCGACCCGCACCTCGCCCGCGACCTGTTCCTTGAGCCCGGCCGGGGTGTCGCAGGCGATGACGCGTCCCTCGTCGAGGACGGCGACGCGGTCGAGGACCGTCTCGGCCTCGATGACGTTGTGGGTGACGAGCAGGACCGTGGCGCCCTGTTCCGCGCGGCGCCGGTCGACGGCGGCCCACACGGCGCGCCGGGCGACGGGATCCATGCCGGTGGTGGGCTCGTCGAGGACGAGCAGCGGGCGCCGCCCGACGAGCGCGGCGGCGAAGCAGGCGAGCCTGCGCTGTCCGCCGGAGAGCTTCTTCAGGGGGCGGGAGGCGAGCGCGGTCAGGCCCAGTTCGTCGAGGACGGCGTCCCGCTCGGCCCGTGCCGCGCGCAGGTCGAGCCCGCGCAGCCGCCCGGTCGTCTCTGCGGCGAGGGACACGGTCAGCTCGTCCAGGGCGGTGGACTCCTGCCCGAGGTAGGCGAGGATGCGGGCCGCCCGTTCGGGGTGGCGCACGATGTCGTGCCCGAGGATCTCGACACTGCCGCTGTCGGGGCGCATCAGCCCGGTCAGCTGGCGCACGAGGGTGGACTTGCCGGCGCCGTTCGGCCCGAGCAGCCCGAAGATCTCACCCCGGCGGATGTCCAGACGTACTTCGTCGGTGGCCCTGACCTCGGGTGCCGCCGGGGTGCCGCGGCGGCCGCGGACGGCCGGATAGGTCTTGGTGAGACCTCGCACGGCGCACACGACATCGGCCCTGCGTCCCGTCGGTGCCGTCTGTGCCGTGCGCGTACTCACGAAGGACGAGAGTACGTGGTCCGGTGCCCTGTCACACGATCGGGGCCGTGGCGGGCCCCGGGCGAAGGCCTCCGCGGCCTCCCCCGGGCGGCCCGGGATCACTCCCCGGCGGGCGCGTGCTCCGTCGCGGTGCGCACATCGATCTCGCGCCAGAAACCGGCGCGGATCGCGTAGCGGTCGTGCTCGTCGATCTGGTCGTCCTTGTGCGCGAGCAGCCCGAAGCGGGCCGCGTAGCGCAGCAGCTCGCCGTCCACCCTGTGGGGGACCCTCGGATACATCGCCGACAGCTTCTGGAGGTGGCTCGGATCGGTGAGGCGGCCCATCCAGCGCCGCGCGAAGACCTGCCCGACCTCGTAGGGGTCGCCGCCGACGGTGGTGATGTCCTCCTCGCGGTCCGCCCACCGCTGCTCGGCGGAGGTGAGCTGGGCGAGCGTGGGCAGCGCGGCGGCCTCCGGGGACTCCGTGGTGCCGCCGGGCCGGTCGACCCAGCCCTTGTCCGAGGACCAGCGCAGTGTCGCGTTCGTGGGGTGCTGGGCGGGCTGGGTGCCCGGTCCGCGGAACGCGGCCAGGTCCTTCGGGGTGGGGACGCCCTTGGGGGCGGCCATCCGTTCCTGGGTGCCGTTCTGCGATTCGGCCGCCTGATGGTGTTCGCTCTCCCGGGCGGAGCGCTCGGCCGCGGCGGCGAGAGCCGACTCGGGCAGGGGCGCGGAGAGGATGGCGGCGATCTCGGGGCGGGGCACCGGCGGCGGCGCGCAGATCCCGCCGATCTCCTTGGCGCGTACCGCCTTGGTGATCCAGGCGCGGTCGAGCACCCGCCGCTCGTCGGCCTCGGCCACCAGGTCCTCGGACTGGTTGTAGTCGCCGTCCGCGGCCTGCACGGCCCACAGGTGTACGGCCACGCCGTGCTCCTTGGCGGCCATCATGCCCGGCAGCAGATCTCCGTCGCCGGTCACGAGCACGATGTCGGAGCAGGCCCTGTTGCGCGCGAGTTCGGTCAGCTCGGCGTGCATGGCGGCGTCCACGCCCTTCTGCGCCCACCGCCCGTCGCTGCGGGTCAGCGCGCCCAGGCGCACCGTGACCCGTGGCATCACGCGCAGCCTGCGGTGCTCGGGCTGCGGTACGCGGTCGGGGGCGCCGTCGAACCAGTAGATGCGCAGCAGGGGCCGCTCGGTGTCGGACTCGGCGCGCTCGCGCAGGCCCTGGATGAGGGCGGCGTGGTCGACGGTGATCCGGGATCGCGAGGGCTCCCCGGCGAGGAGACTGGCGGCGGCCCCGAGCAGATACCCGGCGTCCACCAGGACGATGCAGCGGTCCACGCGATCCACCCTCTTTCCGGGAGGTTTGCTTCGGGCTTCCTTGGAGTCTGCCCGACCGTGCGGAGGTTAACGGCTGGAACTCGATCTTCGGCGTGGCGGACCGGATGAACACCTACCGACAGGTCTTATTACGCACGGTAATTCTACGAAATGCGCTGCTTGTCAGCCTATGTGAATCTGGTCGCGGCCCTGGCCCCTAGATCCCCCACAGGAGGCAGATCACCATGGCCAAGAACAAGAATCGCAAGCAGGGCGGCCAGCAGGACCGCTCCTCGCAGGCCGAGCGTGCGCAGGAGCAGGCACAGCGGTCGTCGGCGCAGGCACAGCAGTCGCCGATGTCGCAGGCCCAGGGCAGCCCCGCCGATGTTGCCCGTAAGCATCAGAGGCGTTTCGGCCACAACTGAGGCCGCCGCGCGGGTCGTCGAGGCCCAGGCACGCACCGAGGGGCGCATCCTGTACGGGATGCGCCCCTCGGTGCGTCTGTATGTCCGCGGCGGCGTCCGCGGTCGGTGTGCCTCTCCGGCCTCCGCGGATCTGCGTCAGGACGTCTCCCCGCCCTCCACCGGGCCGTACGGCGTCAGCCGGCCAGGCAGGACGGGCCGAGCAGCACCTTCAGATCGCCGAAGAGCGCCGGGTCCGGCTTCACCCGGTGCCGGTCGAGCCGCAGCACCGTGGTCCTGCTCGGTCCCTGGAGCCTGATGCGGACCTCGCTCTCGCCCTTGTGGTGGCTGAGGATCTCGCCGAGCCGGCTGACCATCGGCGGAGTCACCTTCAGCGCCGGGATGGTGAGAATCACGGGCGCGTTGGTGCCCGCGTTCGACAGGTCCGGGACCTGGAGTTCCATCGCGACCAGCCGCGGCACGTCCTCGCGCTTGTCGAGGCGCCCCTTGACGAAGACGACCGCGTCCTCGACCAGTTGGGTCGACACCAGCTGATAGGTCGCGGGGAAGAACATGCACTCGATGGAGCCCGCGAGGTCCTCGACGGTGGCGATCGCCCAGGCGTTGCCCTGCTTGGTCATCTTGCGCTGAAGGCCCGAGATGATGCCGCCGATCGTGACGACCGCGCCGTCCGCGTGCTCGCCTCCGGTCAGCTGGGAGATGCCGGCGTCGGCCTTGTCGGACAGGACGTGCTCCAGGCCGAAGAGCGGGTGGTCGGAGACGTACAGGCCGAGCATCTCCCGCTCCTGGGCGAGCAGATAGGCCTTGTCCCACTCGTCGGTGGTGAACTCCACGTCGAGCCCGAATCCGGGCTCGCTGGTGTCCTCGTCCCCCATGCCGCCGAAGAGGTCGAACTGACCCTCGGCCTCCTTGCGCTTGACCGCCACCACGTTGTCGATCATCGGCTCGAACTGCGCGGTGAGGCCCTTGCGGGTGTGCCCCATCGTGTCGAACGCGCCCGCCTTGATCAGTGATTCCGTGGTGCGCTTGTTGCAGGCGACCGCCTCGACCTTGTCGAGGTAGTCGGGGAAGGAGCCGTACTTCCCCTTCGCCTTGCGGCTGCGGATGATCGACTCGACCACGTTCGTGCCGACGTTGCGGACGGCCGAGAGGCCGAAGAGGATCACGTCGTCGCCCTGCGCGGCGAAGTTCTGCTCGGACTCGTTCACGTTGGGCGGCAGCACCTTGATGCCCATGCGCCGGCACTCGTTGAGGTAGACGGCCGACTTGTCCTTGTCGTCCTTCACCGAGGTCAGCAGCCCGGCCATGTACTCGGCGGGGTGGTTCGCCTTCAGGTAGGCGGTCCAGTACGAGACCAGTCCGTACGCGGCCGAGTGCGCCTTGTTGAACGCGTAGCCGGCGAACGGGACCAGCACGTCCCACAGGCTCTGGATCGCCTCGTCGCTGTAGCCGTTCTTCTTGGCTCCGGCCTGGAAGATGGTGAAGTTCTTCGCCAGCTCGTCGGGCTTCTTCTTGCCCATCACGCGGCGGAGGATGTCGGCCTCGCCGAGCGAGTAGCCCGCGATGATCTGGGCGGCCTTCTGCACCTGCTCCTGGTAGACGATCAGACCGTAGGTGACGGCCAGGACCTCTTCGAGGGGCTTCTCCAGCTCCTTGTGGATCGGCGTGATCTCCTGGAGCTTGTTCTTGCGCAGCGCGTAGTTGGTGTGCGAGTCCATGCCCATCGGGCCGGGACGGTACAGGGCGGAGACGGCGGAGATGTCTTCGAAGTTGTCAGGCTTCATCAGGCGCAGCAGCGAGCGCATGGGGCCGCCGTCGAACTGGAAGACGCCGAGGGTGTCGCCGCGCTGAAGCAGGTCGAAGGTCGTCGGATCGTCCAGGGGCAGGGCCAGCAGGTCGAGGTCGATGCCCTTGTTGGACTTCACCATCTTGACGGCGTCGTCCATGATCGTCAGGTTGCGCAGGCCCAGGAAGTCCATCTTCAGCAGGCCGAGCGACTCGCACTGCGGGTAGTCCCACTGCGTGATGGTCACGCCGTCGGTGTGCCGCACCCAGATGGGGGCGTGGTCGACGATGGGCTCGCTGGACATGATCACGCCGGCGGCGTGCACACCCATCTGCCGGACCAGGCCCTCGACGCCCTTGGCGGTGTCGATGACCTTCTTCACGTCCGGCTCGTTCTCGTACATCCCGCGGATCTCGCCCGCCTCGCCGTAGCGGGGGTGCGAGGGGTCGGTGATGCCGTTCAGGTCGATGCCCTTGCCGAGGACGTCGGCGGGCATCGCCTTGGTGAGCCGGTCGCCCATCGCGTACGGGTAGCCGAGCACCCGCGCGGAGTCCTTGATCGCGTTCTTGGCCTTGATCTTGCCGTAGGTGCCGATCATGGCGACCTTGTCGGATCCGTACTTCTCCGTCACGTACCGGATCACCTCGACGCGCCTGCGCTCGTCGAAGTCGATGTCGACGTCGGGCATGGAGATGCGCTCGGGGTTGAGGAAGCGCTCGAAGATCAGACCGTGCGGGATCGGGTCGAGGTCGGTGATGCCCATGGCGTAGGCGACGATCGAACCGGCCGCGGAGCCACGGCCGGGGCCGACCGCGATGCCCTGCTTCTTCGCCCACATGATGAAGTCGGCGACGACGAGGAAGTACCCCGGGAACCCCATCGAGATGATGGTGTCCATCTCGTACTCGACCTGCTTCATCCGGTCGTCCGGGATGCCGCCGGGGAAGCGGCGCTCCATGCCGCGCATGGTCTCCGCCTGGAACCAGGTGACCTCGGTGTAGCCGTCGGGGATGTCGAACTTCGGCATGAGGTTCTTCGCCTCGAACATGCCGGTGGTGTCGATCTGCTCGGCCACCAGGAGGGTGTTGGCGCAGCCCTCCTGCCAGGCGTCCGAGGAGTCGATGGCGTACATCTCGTCCGTCGACTTCAGGTAGTAGCCGGTGCCGTCGAAGCGGAAGCGGTCCGGGTCGGAGAGGTTCTTGCCGGTCTGGATGCACAGCAGGGCGTCGTGGGCGGTCGCCTCGTGCGCGTACGTGTAGTGCGAGTCGTTCGTCACCAGGGGCGGGATGCCGAGCTTCTTGCCGATCTCCAGGAGCCCGTCGCGGACCCGGCGCTCGATCTCGATGCCGTGGTCCATCAGCTCCAGGAAGTAGCGCTCCTTGCCGAAGATGTCCTGGTACTCGGCGGCCGCCTTCAGAGCCTCGTCGAACTGGCCGAGGCGCAGCCTGGTCTGGAGCTCGCCGGAGGGGCAGCCGGTGGAGGCGATGAGCCCCTCCGACCACTGGGAGATCGTCTCCTTGTCCATCCGGGGCCACTTCTGGAGCCAGCCCTCGGCGTACGCGTCCGAGGAGAGCTTGAAGAGGTTGTGCAGGCCCGTACGGTTCGACGCCCAGATCGTCTTGTGGGTGTAACCGCCCGAACCGGACACGTCGTCGCGCTTCTGGTGCGGCTGGCCCCACTGGATCTTGCGCTTGTTGCGGCGGGACTCCGGGGCGACGTACGCCTCGATGCCGATGATCGGGGTGACACCCGCCTTCTTCGCCGTGTGGAAGAAGTCATAGGCCCCGTGGAGGTTGCCGTGGTCGCTCATCGCGATATGGGTCATGCCCATCTCGTTGCACGCGTCGAACATGTCCTTGAGCCGCGCGGCACCGTCCAGCAACGAGTACTGGGTGTGGACGTGCAGGTGCGTGAACGGCGGCTTCGACACGGTTTCGGCCTCCAGGAAGAACCATCGGTTACAGGCTGCGGACAGTCTGGGGGGTCAGCGTCGAAGTCTATGACGCGCGACTGACACTCGGCGGAGGATCATCCGTACCGTCGTACGGGAGACCGGTGTCCGGGGTGTGCGTTCGCTGCCGGAACCCGGGCACTCCCGCGTATCTTCGTCCGTTGGAAGTGGACGGACCCTTTGTCCCGGGGCGGCGCGCCCGTCCCGTTCATGTCCCGCAACACCTGCACCAGGAGGCACCCAGCGATGTCGGACCCGCAGCTCAGCGCCGAGCAACGCGGCGAGCAGATCCTCGCCGTCTTCGACACCGCCTTCGGCGAGCTCCTGGCCGCCGACCCGGCCGCGTTCCGCGTGAAGTTCCGCAAGATGGCGGCCTCGGCCTTCGCGTTCTACCGCGGCACCGCGGCGCTCTTCTACCACGACCTCGACCAAGACCGGCGGGGCGGCCCGTACCTGGACGAGCGCACCTCGCGCGTGTGGATCCACGGCGATCTGCACGCCGAGAACTTCGGCACGTACATGGACGCCCAGGGCCGTCTGATCTTCAACGTGAACGACTTCGACGAGGCGTACGTCGGCCCCTTCACCTGGGACCTCAAGCGCTTCGCCGCCTCGGTGGCGCTCATCGGCTACGCGAAGGCGCTCAGTGACGAGCAGATCACCGAGCTGGTGCGGGTGTACGCGGCTGCGTACCGCGAGCGCATCCACGCCCTGGCCACCGGCGCCAAGAGCGACGAGGTGCCGCCCTTCACGCTGGACACCGCCGAGGGCCCGCTCCTGGACGCGCTGCGCGACGCCCGCTCGCTGACCCGCTTCGGACTGCTCGAGTCGATGACCGAGATCCGCGACTTCGAGCGCCGCTTCGCGCCGGGCGGCGGCTCCATCGAGCTGGACGCCGCGACCCGTTACAAGGTCCTCGCGGCCTTCGACGGCTATCTGGAGACGCTCCCGGAGTCCTCGCTGACCCGCCCGGACTCGTACCGCGTGAAGGACGTCGTGGGCCGCCGCGGCATCGGCATCGGCTCGGCCGGCCTTCCGTCGTACAACATCCTTCTGGAGGGCAACAGCGACGCCCTGGAGAACGATGTGGTGATCTACATCAAGCAGGCCCAGACCCCGGCCGTCTCCCGGCACGTCACGGACGCCGCGATCCGCGGCTACTTCCAGCACGAGGGCCACCGCACGGTGATCTCGCAGCGTGCCCTCCAGGCACACGCCGACCCGTGGCTGGGCTGGACCGAGCTCGACGGCGCGGGCCAGCTGGTCGCCGAGGTCTCCCCGTACGCGGTGGACCTGGACTGGGGCGACATCGACGACCTCGAGGAGATCGCCTCGGTGGTCGCCGACCTCGGCCGCTCCACCGCCACGATGCACGCGGCCGCGGACGACGAGAGCGGCCACTCGGACCTGGTGCCGTTCTCCACGGAACGGGCCATCGACGCGGCCATCGCGGCCGACGAGGACGGCTTCGCCGACCTCCTGGTGGACTTCGCGCACAGCTACGGCGGCCGCGCGCGCGGTGACCACCAGATCTTCGTGGACCTGTTCCGCAACGGACGGATCCCGGGACTGTAGAGCGCACGGCCGGTCGCGGGGCCGCACGCCCCGCGACCGGTCGCCCCACAACGCTCCCGTAACGCACAGGAACCCTTTAGGGGACGCTTACGGGAGCGCGTGGGAGACTCGCCTCCGCTATGGACATATCCGGGACCCAGCTCAGAGCCGCACGCGCGGCAGTGTTCACGGCCGTCGTCGTGACGCTCTCCGCCGCGTCGCACGTGCTGCTGTCCCAGGTGCCGCTGCCGCTCACCACCGTGGCCGCGATCAGCGCCGCCGTCTTCGCCCTCTCCTTCGCGCTCGCGGGCCGTGAACGCGGCTTCGGCCGCATCGCCGCCCTGCTCGTCCCGCTGGAACTGGCCGCCGACACCGTGTTCACGACGGGCCAGCACGTCTGTTACGGCAGAGCGGGCGGCCCGGTCGCGGGTCCGCTGCGCTCGGTCGGCCTCGACGTGCTGTGCGGCGGCAGCGTGGGGACCCCGCTGTCCCGGGTGGCCGGCGGCGGCCCCGGCCGTGCCGCCGCCCTGCTCGCGCACACCGACCCGGCCGCCCCTTGGCTGCTGCTCGGCGCGCACGTCGCCGTCGGCCTGCTCGCGGCCGCCTGGCTGCGCCGGGGCGAGCGCGCCCTCGACCAGCTGCTGCGCGCGGTGGCCGCCTCGACGTTCCGGCCGCTGCTGCTCGCGGTAGCCGCGGTGACCGTACGGCTCGCCCCGGCCCGTCCGCTGCCGCGCACCGCGCCCCGGCCGGCCGCCGCCCGCACCCTCCTGTTCGTGCACTCCCTGGGACGCCGCGGACCGCCCCTCAGGGCCGTTCCCGCCTGAGCCCTGAGTATCAGCAGTCCCCTTTACGTATTCCGCGTACCACGTTGTGCGCGTCCCTGATGGAGAACACCACCATGAGCAAGCGGAACAGCCAGGAGTCGAAGACGGCGGCGCGCGAGAAGCTGCGTCTGGAGCGCGAACGCCAGGCCAAGCGCGACAAGATCAAGCGCCAGGGAATCGTGGCCGGCTCCCTCGTAGCGGTCCTCGCGATAGCGGGCGGCATCGGCTACGCCGTCGTGCAGAACAACAAGCCCAGCTACTGGGAGGGCCTGAAGGACGCCAAGACGGTCGTGGCGCCGGCCAACACGACGGGCACCAAGGGCACCACCGTCGTCATCGGCAAGGACACCGCGAAGAAGACCCTCAAGCTCTATGAGGACCCGCGCTGCCCCGTCTGCGCCTCGTTCGAGCAGACCGTCGGCACGACGGTCAAGAAGGACCTCGACGACGGCAAGTTCAAGATCCAGTACATCGGTGGCACCTTCATCGACGGCGACGCGCTGGGCAAGGGCCAGATCGGCTCTCGCGGCGAGGGCTCCAAGAACGCCCTGAGCGCGATGGGCGCCGCCCTGAACGTCAGCTCCGAGGCGTTCCTCGAGTACAAGACCGCGCTGTACTCGGCGAAGTGGCACCCGGACGAGACGACGGACAAGTTCAAGGACGACGCCTACCTGATCAAGGTCGCGGACACCGTCCTCGCGCTGAAGGGCAACGCCGCGTTCCAGAACGCGGTCAAGAAGGGCACGTACGACGCCTGGGCGCTGGCGATGTCGAAGTCGTGGGACAACAACAAGGACGGCGTCACCGGGACGCCGAGCCTGGTGATGAACGGCAAGATGCTCACCACCTCGAACGGCAATGCCCCGATGACGGTCGCCGACTTCAACACGCTCGTCGACGCGGCCCTCAAGGCCTGACCGGCGCCGCCGCTTCCCCGAACCGCCCGGCGCGGCAGGCCGGGTGGCGCGGGCGGCCCCTGTGAACCGTGTGACCCGAGCGGCGAAAAGCCGAAGAGCGGGCGAACTTTTCCAGTTCGCCCGCTCTTGGCCTGTACCGCTCGGTAACCTCGTCGCCCGTGACCAGTCGACAGAGATCATCCGACTTCGAGGGCGCGCTCAACTCCCGCGCCCCGCGCCGCCGTACGGTCGTCAAGGCCGCGGCCGCCACCGCCGTCCTCGCCGCCCCGCTCGCGGCCGCCCTGCCCGCCCGCGCCGCCGAGGCGCCCTCTTTCCTGCACGGCGTCGCCTCGGGCGACCCGCTGCCCGACGGCATCCTCCTGTGGACCCGGGTGACGCCCGCCTCCCAGGCGATACCCGGCTCCGGGCTCGGCCCGGACACCGAGGTGAGCTGGACCGTCGCCAGGGACAAGGCGTTCACCTCGATCGTCGCCAAGGGTTCCACGACCGCGACGGCCGCCTCCGACCACACCGTCAAGGCGGACATCCGCGGTCTCCAGCCGGCCACCGACTACTGGTTCCGCTTCTCCGCCGGCGGCACCGACTCGCCCGTCGCCCGCACCCGCACCACCCCGGCCGCCGACGCCTCGGTGGCCAATCTGCGCTTCGGCGTGGTCTCCTGCGCCAACTGGGAGGCCGGCTACTTCTCGGCGTACCGCCATCTCGCGGCCCGGGGCGACCTGGACGCCTGGCTCCACCTCGGCGACTACATCTACGAGTACAAGTCAGGCGAGTACGGGACCCGCGGCACGGTCGTACGGCCGCACTCCCCCGCCAACGAGATCCTCACCCTCGCCGACTACCGCACCCGGCACGGCCGTTACAAGACCGACCCGGACCTCCAGGCCCTGCACCACAAGGCGCCGGTCGTCGCGATCTGGGACGACCACGAGTTCGCCGACAACTCCTGGTCGGGCGGCGCGGTCAACCACACCGAGGGTGCCGAGGGCGCCTGGACGGACCGGCAGGCGGCGGCGAAGCAGGCCTACTTCGAGTGGATGCCGGTGCGCCCCGCCATCGCCGGCACCACCTACCGCAGGCTGCGCTTCGGCAAGCTCGCCGACCTCGCGCTGCTCGACCTGCGCTCGTTCCGGTCGCAGCAGGCGTCCACCGCCAGCGGTTCGGTCGACGACCCGGACCGTACGATCACCGGGCGCGCCCAGCTCGACTGGCTGAAGTCCGGGCTCAAGTCCTCGGACACCACCTGGCGTCTGGTCGGCAACTCGGTGATGATCTCGCCGTTCGCGGTGGGCGCCCTCTCCGCCGACCTGCTCAAGCCGCTCGCCAAGCTGCTCGGGCTGCCGCAGGAGGGCATCGCCGTCAACACCGACCAGTGGGACGGCTACACCGACGACCGCCGCGAACTGCTCGCGCACCTGCGCTCCAACGCGATCCGCAACACGGTCTTCCTGACCGGCGACATCCACATGGCCTGGGCCAACGACGTGCCGGTGGACGCCGGCACGTACCCGCTGTCCGCCTCCGCCGCCACGGAGTTCGTGGTCACCTCGATGACCTCCGACAACCTCGACGACATCGTCAAGGTCCCCGAGGGCGTCGTCTCCGCCATCGCCTCCCCGGTCATCCGCGCGGCCAACCGGCATGTCCACTGGGTCGACACCGACCGCCACGGTTACGGCGTCCTGGACATCACCGCCGACCGCGCGCAGATGGACTACTACGTGCTCTCCGACCGCACGAACCCGAACGCGACCTCGTCCTGGGCCCGTTCGTACCGCACGCGCACCGGCACGCAGACGGTGGAACGGACGTACGACCCCGCATAGGGGCCGATGATCGCGAGTGATCAAGTCTCCGTAATATTAGGGATATTGACGGCTTGACACATTTGCGGACCGTCAATATCGCCCACGATTGGAGTCACATGGCCACCCCCCAAAGTGTCCTGACGAAGTCCGCGGTGCTCGGCGCCGCGCTGGTCCTCGCCGGGCTCACGACCACCTCCGCCGAGGCCCAGGACGCCGCCGCGGCGGCGCCGGCGTACGTCAACCTGACCACGGCGGAAAGCTCTCCCATATACGCCCAGCCCACCTCCTCGTCGACGAGGTACCGCACGGAGCCGCGGGGCACCACCCTGCGCATCCAGTGCTCGACCACCCACACCCCGTCGGGGGAGCGGTGGTTCAGGATCTACGACTCCCAGCCGACGAGCTGGGTGTGGTCCGGGCACTTCCCGTCGCTGGTGCACCCGCCGAAGGAATGCTTCCCGGGCTGAGGCCCCCGGCGCTCCGCCCCGCAGCGGGCGGAGCGCTACAACGAGTCGAGGAAGCCGAGCGCCACCTTCCAGGTGGCCTCGGCGGCCTCGGCGTCGTAGTCGGGCAGGTCCGGGTCGGTGTAGAGGTGCCCGGCGCCCGCGTAGCGGTAGATCTCCACGTCGGCTCCGGTTCTCTGCATCTGGAGATACCAGGCGCTCAGCCAGTCGTCCGTCTCGAACTGATCGGGCTCGGCGACATGCAGTTGGACCGGAAGGCCGTCCACCGACGCGCTCGCGGCGATGTCCGACGTGCCGTGCAGCAGGAGCAGCCCGCGGGCCTTCTCGTCGCCGAGGGCCAGGGTCTGGCCCACCGAGGCGCCGAGGGAGAAGCCCGCGTAGACCAGGCCGCGCTCGGAGTAGGGCGCGGCGGCCAGCACCGCCCGCTTCAGCAGTTCGTCCTTGCCGGTCCCGTCACTGAAGGCCATGCCCTCCTCGACGGTCTCGAAGGTGCGTCCCTCGAAGAGATCGGGGGTCCACACCTCGTGTCCCGCGGCCCTCAGCCGGTCCGCCGCCGCGCGCACCGCCGGCCGGAGACCGTAGGTCGAGTGAAAGAGCATGATGTTCATGGACTCCATGGTGCCAGCCGGCACCGACAGCGCCGGGCCGGGCACAGCGCGAGGGTGACCGGAGCCCGATCGCCGGGCGTCCTGGGACGGGCCCCTGGGATACCCCGTTCCGCCCGGAGAACACATGTTCATGACGCTGAGGGCCGGTTACGTTCTCAGGCATGGAGAACGTACTGCGCCCGGTGATCGTCGTCGGCGGCTCGGTCGTGCTCACCCTGCTCATCGGGTGGTCCGTGGACCGCCTGTTGCGCCGGGCTGCCGACCGGCACAGCGAGACCTCCCTGTGGGGTCTGCTCCGCCGCGGCCGTGTCCCCTTCCAGCTGGTCCTGTTCGCTGCCCTGCTCAGAGGCTCCTACGGCCAGGTGAGGCTCCTGGTCGAGCACCGGGTCGGCATCGGCAGGACACTGACCCTGATCCTCATCGGCGCCGCCGCCTGGCTGGTGGTCAGCATCGCCGGCGCCGTCGTCGAGACCTCGTACAGCCGCTACGCGAACGCGCACCGTGATCCGGCCCGGGTCCGCCGGGTCCGCACCCAGGTCGCGCTGATCCAGCGGGTGGTCACCGCGGTCGTGGGCGTCGTCGCGGCCGCCGCGATGCTGCTCACCTTCCCGGCGATGCGCGCGGCCGGCGCCTCGCTGCTGGCCTCGGCCGGAATCCTCGGCATCGTCGCCGGTGTCGCGGCGCAGTCCACGCTCTCGAACCTCTTCGCCGGACTTCAGATCGCGTTCGGCGACATGGTGCGGCTCGGCGACACCGTGGTGGTCGACGGCGAGTGGGGCACGGTCGAGGAGATCACCCTGACGTTCCTGACCGTACGGACGTGGGACGAGCGCCGGATCACCATGCCGGTCTCGTACTTCACCTCCAAGCCGTTCGAGAACTGGTCGCGCGGCACTCCCCAGATGACCGGCATCGTCTTCCTCCACCTCGACCACTCCGCCCCGGTGGAGGCGATGCGCGGGAAGCTGCGCGACATCCTTCGCGAGTGCCCGGCCTGGGACGGCCGCGACTACGGCCTCGCCGTCACCGACTCGACGCCCAGCACCATGCAGGTGCGCGCCCTCGTCACCGCGAAGGACGCGGACGACATCTGGACGGTACGGGTCACGGTCCGCGAGCAGATGATGCGCTGGCTGACCGAGCGGCACCCCTACGCGCTCCCCCGCGTCAACACCGCCGAGGCGGCGTCGCTCCCGGGGCAGAACCCGCGCACGGGCCGCGCGGAGACCGACGCGGTGGCGGCCCGCGCGAGCCACGTCCGCCACACCCACGAAGCGCCCCGAACGGGCCCCGGCCGAGGCTGAGAACCACTCCGCATCGTTCCGAAGGCGCAGGCCGGCCCCCCGTGTTCAGCGTGCTGCGCCGCCGGGCCTGGCCAGGCCGGCGCCCCCGTGTTCAGCGTGCTGCGCCGACCGGACGTGCCGGGCCGGCCTGACGCGCCTGGCAGGGCCGACGCATCGGACGCGCCGGCCAGGCCAGGTCCGGCGCAGGCCCGGGCCCGGGCGAGGCCCAGGTGCACCGTCGGCAGGCGTCAGCGCAGGCTGCGGACGTCGAGGTGTCTGAGGACCCGGTCCACGATCTCCGGGTCGGCCCCGGGCTCGCTCCGCGCGGACAGCACCTCGTGCCGGGCCGCGCTCAGCATCTCCCCCTGGATCCGCCGCATCCGCTTCATCCGCCGGACCCGCTGCACATGCGCCTCGCGCCGCTCCTCGTCCCCCATGTCGGGACTGATCCGCACACCGATCTCGAAGGCCCTGCGCAGGAGCTGCTCGGAGAGCTCCTCCGGCAGCTCCTCCACCTCCTCGATCTCCCTGAGCCTTCGCCGCGCGGCCTTGGCGGCCCGTACCGCGAGCTCCTTCTCGAAGGCCTTCTCGACGTCCTCGTCGGCCCGCACCCCGAGCTTCCTGACCAGCCAGGGCAGGGTGAGCCCCTGAAGCACCAGGGTCGCCATGATCACCCCGAAGGCGATGAACACGATCTCGTCCCGGTCGGGGAACGGCGACCCGTCGTCCATCTCCAGCGGGATCGCGAGCGCCAGGGCCACGGAGGCGACCCCGCGCATCCCGGCCCACCACATGACCACGGTCTCCCGCCACGAGGTCGGGATCTCCTCGTCGTAGTCCCGCTTGGCGTGCAGCCGCTTCGTCAGCCAGGTCGCGGGCAGCAGCCAGGCCAGGCGTACGAACACGACCACGACCACGATCGTGGCGGCCCAGCCGAGCAGCTCGCCCCACCGTCCCGACGCCGTGCGGATCGCGTTGTGCAGTTCGAGGCCGATCAGCCCGAAGGCGACGCCGGTGACGAGCGTGTCCACCACCTCCCAGACGGTCGAGCCGGCGAGCCGGGTCATGACGTCGTCGGCGTCGGTGGCGTACTCGGCGAGGAACAGGGCGGTGACGAGCACGGCGAGCACCCCCGACCCGTGCAGCTCCTCGGCCAGCACGTACGCGGCGTACGGCACCAGCAGGGTCAGACCGACCTGGAGGGAGGCGTCGCCCACCAGGGTCATCAGTCTGTTGGCGGTCCACCCGAGGGCCAGCCCGACGATAAGGGCGACGACGGCGGAGAGCACGAAATCGAGTCCGGCCCGCCAGGGCGAGAAGGCCCCGCTGACCGCGGCGGCGATCGCGACGTGGTACAGCACGATCGCCGTCACGTCGTTGAAGAGCCCCTCCCCCTCCAGGATCGACACCAGACGGCGCGGCAGCCCGAGCTGTCCCGCGACGGCGGTCGCTGCGACCGGGTCGGGCGGTGCCACGAGGGCGCCCAGCGCGAAGGCGGCGGAGAGCGGCAGGCCCGGCACGATCGAGCTCGCGACTCCCGCGACGGCCAGTGTGGTGACGAACACCAGGGCCACGGCGAGCAGGAAGATCGGGCGTCTGTTCGCGGCGAACTGTCTCCACGAGGTGCGCCGCACCGCGGCGTACAGCAACGGCGGCAGCAGCGCGGGCAGGATCAGTTCCGGCGGGATGTCCACGTTCGGGACGAAGTCCAGCACGGCGAGCACCATGCCGAGCAGGGTCATCAGGACGGGCGAGGGAAGGCCCCACCGCTCTCCGAGCGGGACGCTGACCACGGCCCCGAGCAGCAGCACGAACAGCAGGGCCAACTGATCCATGGTCAGCGCTCCGGCGGGGTCTAGACGATCAAGGGCGAACCAGACCTCAAGCGTGCCACGCCGCTACGTCAATCCCCGCTCACAGCGCCTTGCGCATCGCGCGGTGCGGCATTCCCGCGTCGGCGAACTCCGGACCGTACGCCACGTATCCGAGCCGTTCGTAGAAGCCCAGCGCGTGGGTCTGCGCGTGCAGGTCCACGGCGGCCAGGCCACGCGCGCGTGCCGCGGTCTCGATGGCCCGCACGAGCGCGGCGCCGACGCCGAGCCCGCGCGCCTCGCGCGTCACGGCGAGCCGCCCGAGCGAGCCGACGGCCGGATCCCCGCCGACCTTCGCGGCGGCCGCCTCGCCCTCCAGGAGACGCCCGGTGCCGAGCGGTACGCCGTCCTCGCGGACCGCCAGCACGTGCAGGGCGCCGGCGTCGTACGCGTCGTACTCGATGTCCTGGGGGACGCCCTGCTCGCCGACGAAGACGTCCTTGCGCACCGCGAAACAGGCCTCACGGTCGCCCGCGTGCTCGGCGACGCGCACCTCGTAGGCAGCCGCCGGAAGGACGTCCGCCGCCGCGTCCGGAGCGCCGCTCACGCGTAGCTCTCCTCACGGACCTTGTCGAGCGCCCGCTGAAGGTCCTCGGGGTAGTCGCTCTCGAACTCCACCCACCGGCCGTCCGCGGGGTGCTCGAAGCCGAGCCGCACCGCGTGCAGCCACTGGCGGGTGAGGCCGAGCCGCTTGGCGAGCGTGGGGTCCGCGCCGTAGGTCAGGTCGCCGACACAGGGGTGGCGGTGGGCGGACATGTGGACGCGGATCTGGTGGGTGCGCCCGGTCTCCAGCTTGATGTCGAGCAGGGAGGCGGCGCGGAACGCCTCGACCAGGTCGTAGTGCGTGACGGAGGGCTTGCCCTCGGAGGTGACCGCCCACTTGTAGTCGTGGTTCGGGTGGCGTCCGATGGGCGCGTCGATGGTGCCGCTGGTCGGGTCCGGGTGGCCCTGCACGAGCGCGTGGTAGCGCTTGTCGACCGTGCGCTCCTTGAACTGGCGCTTGAGCGAGGTGTACGCGTACTCGGACTTGGCGACCGTCATCAGGCCCGAGGTGCCCACGTCGAGGCGGTGCACGATGCCCTGGCGCTCGGCCGCGCCGGAGGTCGAGATGCGGTAGCCGGCGGCCGCGAGGCCGCCGATGACGGTCGGGCCGGACCAGCCGGGGCTGGGGTGCGCGGCCACGCCGACGGGCTTGACGATCACGAGCACGTCGTCGTCGTCGTGGATGATCTCCATGCCCTCGACGGGCTCGGCGACGATCTGCACGGGCGCCGGGGCCCCGGGCATCTCCACCTCGAGCCAGGCGCCGCCGTGCACGCGCTCGGACTTGCCGACCACCGAGCCGTCGACCGTGACCTTCCCCGCCGCGGCGAGCTCAGCGGCCTTGGTACGGGAGAAGCCCAGCATGCGGGAGATGGCGGCGTCTACACGCTCGCCCTCCAGGCCGTCGGGCACGGGCAGGGTGCGGATCTCGGGAACGGTACTCACCCGTCGAGTATGCCGGACGGCTCGGACACCGCCGGACCACGTCCCGAACGCCAGTGCCCCGCCGGGGCCTCTCCGAGGCGTCGTACCGGCCGTGGGACGGTCCGTACGACGGGCCCCGGGCGGGGGCCCTGGCGGGTCAGTCCTTGTGGACCGTGCCGTCCGGGTCCAGGCCCCGGAAGGACAGCAGCACGATCAGGATGCCGCCGCAGACGATCGCCGAGTCGGCGAGGTTGAAGACGGCGAAGTGCTTGGGCGCGATGAAGTCCACGACCGCGCCCTCGAACACGCCGGGCGAGCGGAAGATCCGGTCGGTCAGGTTGCCGAGCGCGCCGCCGAGCAGCAGGCCGAGCGCGATGGCCCACGGCACGCTGTAGAGCTTGCGGGCGAGCCGGGCGATGACGACGATCACCGCCGCCGCGATCACCGTGAAGATGATCGTGAACGCCTGGCCGAAGCCGAAGGCGGCGCCCGCGTTGCGGATCGCCTCGAACTTCAGCCAGTCGCCGACGATCTCGATCGAGTCGTGGTGCTCCAGCTTCGCCACCACGATCATCTTGCTGACGAGATCGAGGGCGTACGCCAGTACGGCCACCGTGAAGAGCACGGCGATCCGCCGCTTGCCCCTGGGCCGATCGGCCGGGGCCGGCGCGTCGGCGCCGACCCGGTCGCCGGACGCCGCGTTCCCGCCGGACTGGTCCGGTTCGGCGCCCGCCGGCCCTGGAATGTCCGGCGTACCGATGATGCGCTCCGCCTCTGCCACGTGAGTGAGTCCCTCGACCTAGGTTCCTGACTGAGGACGAGGGTACGGCACCCGCTCCCGGGCCCAGGTGCTCAGGAGCCCACACGCAGCGCCGGGCGCGGGCGCTCCCGCGCGGCGCCCGGGATTCAGTGCCTGCGTTCCTGCTTCTGCTTGCACTCGACGCACAGAGTGGCCCGTGGGAAGGCCTGCATCCTGGCCTTGCCGATGGGGTCGCCGCAGTTCTCGCAGAGCCCGTAGGTGCCCGCGTCGAGGCGCTCCAGGGCGCGCTCGGTCTGCTCCAGCATTTCGCGCGCGTTCGAGTTGAGCGCCATCTCGTGCTCGCGTGTGATGTTTTTCGTACCGGTGTCCGCCTGGTCGTCGCCCGCTCCGTCGCCGGAGTCCCGCATCAGGCCCGCGAGAGCCTCCTCCGACGAGGAGATCTCGGTGCTCAGCCGCAGCGCCTCCGACTGGAGCTCCGCGCGGGCCTCGCCGACCTCCTCCGGGGTCCAGGGGTCCTCCCCCGGGCGTACCGCGAGCTCGCCGGGCTCCACCGCAGCGATCCTCGCCTTCGGGACCGCGGTGGCCTTCTTCGCAGTCGTGGCCGTGCCACGGGTCTTCTTCGCAACCACCGTCGGGGCTCCCGTCGTCTTCGCGGCCTCTGCCGCGCCCTGGGCCGCGGAAGCGGCCGTCCTCCTGGCCGTACCGGTGCTCTTGCCGGCCGTACCGGTGCTCTTCCTCGCCGTGCCCGTGCTCTTCGCCGCCGCGGATTTCCCGGACGCGTGCTTCCCGGCGGTGGCCGCCTTCTTGGCGCCGGTCTTCCTGGCGGCTGTCTTCTTGCCCACGGCCTTCGCGGACGCCGTCCCGGAGGACGCCGCCTTCGTCCCGGCCGCCTTCGCGGGAGCCGCCCCGTCCGTCCCGGGGGCCGTCCGCGCGTCGCTCTTTCCGCCCGTGTCCTTGGCCGCCGCTCCCGTGGATCTGCCCGACGCCGACTGATGTACGGCGGTCTTCTTCGCCACCATGGCCGCGGCCCCTTCACATATCGTGATCTTGCTCGCGAATCGTGCTGGGACGATAAATCGACTCCAGGCCCGCGGCAACGGGACCTGACCACGATTCGCCCGCCGCGCGAGCCCCGCGAGGCGAGTCTGCATGCGTTGTGCCCAGCTCCCCGCCGGGTAATCCGCCGGACCGGACGTCCCGGGATCCGGACGCGCGGACCTCGCCATTCGGGTCACCGCGCAGGCCACGGCGGTGCCCGGGAAAACCGGTCGGCCGCCCTCCCCGTCGCGCCGTACACTGGGCGCAGCGAGAAGCGTGGATGGGGACGAGTAGCGGCGTACGCGGCCAGGAGCGACCCGGGGACGGTGGAAGCCCGGGGGCCAGCGCGACGCGAAGATCACCCCGGAGCCGCCGGCAGAACACCCCTCTGGGGCCAGTAGACCCGGCATCGCGACCCCAATGAGGGGGCTCACCGGCGCGAACGGCGCATCGGAGGGCCAAGGAGGGTGGTACCGCGGGAGCGCGCCGCACACGGCGTCCGTAGCAACACGGCTCTCGTCCCTCCGACGGAAGGCAGAAAGTCCGTTGGAGGAAGCTCGCCGATGACAGCGCCGACGTACCGCCAGGTGCCCGCCCAGGTCGACCTGCCCGCACTCGAGCACGCCGTGCTCGACTTCTGGCGTGAGCAGAAGATCTTCGCCAAGAGCCTCGAGCAGTCCGAGGGCAGGCCGGAGTGGGTGTTCTACGAAGGCCCGCCCACCGCCAACGGCATGCCGGGCGCCCACCACATCGAGGCGCGCGTCTTCAAGGACGTCTTCCCGCGCTTTCGCACCATGCGCGGCTACCACGTGGGCCGCAAGGCCGGCTGGGACTGCCACGGCCTCCCGGTGGAGCTGGCGGTCGAGAAGGAGCTCGGCTTCACCGGCAAGCAGGACATCGAGGCGTTCGGCATCGCCGAGTTCAACGACCGCTGCCGTCAGTCCGTGACCCGTCACACCGACGCGTTCACCGAGCTGACGAACCGCATGGGCTACTGGGTCGACCTGGACGACGCCTACCGGACCATGGACCCCGAGTACATCGAGTCCGTGTGGTGGTCGCTCAAGGAGATCTTCGACAAGGGCCTGCTGGTCCAGGACTACCGCGTGGCGCCCTGGTGCCCGCGCGACGAGACGGGCCTGTCGGACCACGAGCTGGCGCAGGGCTACGAGACCATCGTCGACCCCTCCGTGTACGTCCGTTTCCCGCTCACCTCCGGTCCGCTGGCGGGCCGTGCCGCGCTCCTGGTGTGGACGACCACGCCGTGGACGCTGGTCTCCAACACCGCGGTCGCCGCGCACCCGGGCGTCACCTATGTCGTCGTGACGAACGGCGAGGAGCAGCTCGTCGTCGCGCAGCCGCTGGTCGAGAAGGCGCTCGGCGAGGGCTGGGAGACCACGGGCGAGTCCTTCACGGGTGCCGAGATGGAGCGCTGGACGTATCAACGTCCGTTCGAGCTCGTCGAGTTCCCCGAGCCCGCCCACTTCGTGGTCAACGCCGAGTACGTGACCACCGAGGACGGTACGGGTCTGGTCCACCAGTCCCCCGCCTTCGGTGAGGACGACCTCAAGGTCTGCCGCTCATACGGCCTCCCGGTCGTGAACCCGGTCCGCACCGACGGCACCTTCCAGGAGGACGTCCCGCTCGTGGGCGGCATCTTCTTCAAGAAGGCGGACGAAAAGCTCACCGAGGACCTCCAGAACCGCGGCCTGCTCTTCAAGCACGTGCCGTACGAGCACAGTTACCCGCACTGCTGGCGCTGCCACACCGCGCTCCTGTACTACGCGCAGCCCTCCTGGTACATCCGCACCACGGCCGTCAAGGACCGCCTCCTCGAGGAGAACGAGAAGACCAACTGGTTCCCGGAGTCGGTCAAGCACGGCCGCTTCGGCGACTGGCTGAACAACAACATCGACTGGGCGCTCTCGCGCAGCCGTTACTGGGGCACCCCGCTGCCGCTGTGGACCTGCGAGGAGGGCCACATCACCTGTGTCGGCTCGCGCGCGGAACTGACCGGGCTGACCGGCACCGACCAGTCGGAGCTGGACCCGCACCGCCCGTACATCGACGCGGTGACCTTCCCGTGCCCGCAGGGCGGCTGCGGCCTGACGGCGACCCGCGTCCCGGAGGTCATCGACGCCTGGTACGACTCGGGTTCGATGCCGTTCGCACAGTGGGGCTACCCGTACAAGAACAAGGAGCTCTTCGAGAGCCGTTACCCGGCGCAGTTCATCTCGGAGGCCATCGACCAGACCCGCGGCTGGTTCTACACGCTGATGGCCGTCGGCACCCTGGTCTTCGACAAGTCCTCGTACGAGAACGTCGTGTGCCTCGGCCACATCCTCGCCGAGGACGGCCGCAAGATGTCCAAGCACCTGGGCAACATCCTCCAGCCGATCCCGCTGATGGACCAGCACGGCGCCGACGCGGTGCGCTGGTTCATGGCGGCCGGCGGCTCCCCGTGGGCGGCCCGGCGCGTGGGTCACGGCACCATCCAGGAGGTCGTCCGCAAGACGCTCCTCACGTACTGGAACACGGTCGCGTTCCAGGCCCTGTACGCGCGGACGTCCGACTGGGCGCCGAGCGAGGCCGATCCGGCTCCTGCCGACCGTCCGGTCCTGGACCGCTGGCTGCTCTCCGAACTCCACGCGCTCACCGACCAGGTGACGCAGGCTCTGGAGGCGTACGACACCCAGCGCGCCGGAAAGCTGCTGTCGGCGTTCGTCGACGACCTCTCGAACTGGTACGTCCGCCGCTCGCGCCGCCGCTTCTGGCAGGGCGACAAGGCCGCGCTGCGCACGCTGCACGAGGTCGTGGAGACGGTCACGCGGCTGATGGCCCCGCTGACGCCGTTCATCACCGAGCGGGTCTGGCAGGACCTGGTCGTCCCGGTCTCGCCGGACGCCCCCGAGTCCGTCCACCTGTCGTCCTGGCCCGAGGCGGACCTGTCCGTCATCGACCCGGAGCTGTCGCGCCAGATGATGCTGGTGCGCCGTCTCGTCGAGCTCGGCCGGGCCACGCGCGCGGAGTCCGGCGTCAAGACCCGTCAGCCGCTGTCACGCGCGCTGATCGCGGCGACCGGCTTCGCGACGCTCGACCCCGAGCTGCACGCGCAGATCACCGAGGAACTGAATGTGAGTTCCCTCGCCTCACTCTCCGAGGTCGGCGGCTCACTGGTCGACACCACGGCGAAGGCGAACTTCCGCGCCCTGGGCAAGCGCTTCGGCAAGGGCGTCCAGGATGTGGCGAAGGCCATTGCCCAGGCCGACGCCGCCGCTCTGTCCCTCGCCCTGCGCGAGGGCACCGCGTCGGTCGAGGTCGGCGGCGAGAGCGTGACCCTGGCCCCGGACGAGGTCATCATCACAGAGACCCCGCGCGAGGGCTGGTCGGTGGCCTCCGACTCCGGCGCGACCGTCGCCCTCGACCTGGAGATCACCGAGGAGCTGCGGCAGGCGGGCCTCGCCCGTGACGCGATCCGGCTGATCCAGGAGGCCCGCAAGAACAGCGGCCTCGACGTCGCCGACCGCATCGCGCTCCGCTGGACCTCCACGGACCCGGCGGTCGTCGCGGCCCTCGGCGAGCACGCCGGTCTCATCGCCGACGAGGTCCTCGCCACGGACTTCGCCCAGAGCGAGGCCGACGGCACGTACGGGGAGCCGTTCACCGACGAGGGCCTGTCCCTGGTGTTCCGCCTCCGCAAGGCGTGACACAGGACGCCCGGACAGTACCGAAGGCCCGGGGCCACCAGGATTTCCTGGTGGCCCCGGGCCTTCGGCATACCCCCTGCCGTGCCGGGCCGGCCCACGCCGCGGTCCCCGGGCCTTCGGCGTACCCCGTACCGTGCCGGAGCGGCCCAAGGGTCCCGCAGGGGTGCCGGGGCCCGTACGCCGCTCCGGAAACCCACGCCACCGTGCCGCGCCCCCCGGCCCCCGTGGGGGCCTCCGACGGGCACGCAAAAGGGCGGGGCCCCCGGAATCCGGGGGCCCCGCCCTGAATGCTGCCGACGCCTATGGCGTGTCGGCGGCCGTCAGTTGTCGTCCTCGTCGATGAGGAACCCGCGCATCGGCGAGGGCGCCTGCTGCATCGGCGACGGGCCCTGGGGCCGCACCGGAGCCATCGGCTGGGTCATCGCGGGCGACATCTGCTGCTGCCCGCCGTAGGACGGTCCGCCCTGCGACGGTCCGCCCATGCCCCCGCCCATTCCCCCGCCCATGCCCTGGTTGCCGCCGTAGGACGGCGCGCCGGCACCCGCGGGAGCCATCGAGGGCGCGGAGGACGACGGCAGGGATGCCGCGGCCGGGGTGCGCGGAGGAGCGAGCGAGTCGTCCGCCTGCGTCTCCAGCTGGCGCAGCTGCGACTCCAGGTAGGACTTCAGACGCGTGCGGTACTCGCGCTCGAAGCCGCGCAGGTCCTCGACCTTGCGCTCCAGCGTGGCGCGGGCGGACTCCAGGGAGCCCATCGCGACGCGGTGCTTCTCCTGCGCGTCCCGCTCCAGGGCGTCGGCCTTGGCACGGGCGTCGCGCTCCAGACCCTCGGCGCGGCTGCGGGCCTCGCCGACGATCTTGTTGGCCTCGGAGCGTGCCTCGGCGATCGCCTGGTCGGCGGTCTGCTGAGCCAGCGAGAGGACACGGGCGGCGCTGTCGCCACCGGGGCCCTGCTGCGGCATGTGCTGACCGGGGCCGCCCATGGGGCCACCCATCGGACCGCCCATGGGGCCGCCCATCTGCTGCATCTGCCCGGGGCCCTGACCCATGGGGCCGCCCATCTGCTGCATCTGACCGGGACCCTGACCCATGGGGCCCTGGCCCATCGGACCCTGACCCATGGGGCCTTGACCCATGGGGCCCTGGCCCATCGGACCCTGACCCATGGGGCCCTGGCCCATCGGACCCTGACCCATCGGACCCTGACCCATGGGGCCCTGGCCCATCGGACCCTGACCCATGGGGCCCTGGCCCATCGGACCCTGACCCATGGGGCCCTGGCCCATCGGACCCTGACCCTGCTGGCCACCCTGACCGCTGGGGCCCGGGGGCAGCGCGGGAGCACCGCTCGGCAGCTGGGGCGGGCCGCCCATGGGACCACCCATGGGACCGCCCATGCCCTGCGGCGGACCTGATATCCCCGCGGGCACAGGAGCGCCGGGCCCGCGCATACCCTGCGGCGGGCCCTGCTGGTCCTGCTGCTCGGGCGGTTTGCGCATACCCTGCTGCTGCTGGTTCTGCGCGGCCGCGCGCGTGGCGGCGGCCAGCTTGGCGCGGAGGTCCTCGTTCTCGCGCAGCAGGCGGGTCAGTTCGGCTTCGACCTCGTCGAGGAAGGCATCGACCTCGTCCTCGTCATAGCCTTCTCGGAGGCGGACGGTCGTGAACTGTTTGTTCCGCACGTCCTCGGGGGTCAACGGCATCTCTTCACCTCAACGTAGTCGTCGGCATTCGGCAAGACCGTATCGTTCACATCGCTCACATCACGCTCTGCGCAAGTCTGATCAAGATAAAGACGATGATCATCAGTACGAAGAAGGACAGGTCAAGCGCCACGCCCCCGAGACGCAACGGCGGAATGAACCGCCGCAGAAGCTTGAGCGGTGGATCGGTGACAGTGTAGGTGGCCTCCAGAACGACCACCATCGGCTTGCCGGGTTGCCATGAGCGGGCGAACTGGAAGACGTAGTCCATGACCAACCGGAAAATCAGCACGATGAGGAAGCACATCAGCGCGATGTAGAAGACCTGCCCGACCACGCTCATGATCCGTGCTTCCCTCTCCCCTGTTTCCCATGCGGTGTTTCCGGTCCTGCGTCTCAGCTCTGGTTGAAGAACCCGCCCTCTGCGATGCGGGCCTTGTCCTCCGCCGTGACATCGACGTTAGCAGGCGACAACAGGAACACCTTCTGCGTCACCCGCTCGATGCTGCCGTGGAGGCCGAACACCAAACCCGCGGCGAAGTCGACAAGTCGCTTCGCGTCGGTGTCGTCCATCTCGGTCAGGTTCATGATCACCGGGGTGCCCTCGCGGAAGTGTTCCCCGATGGTACGGGCCTCGTTGTAGGTCCGGGGGTGCAGCGTGGTGATCCGGTACGGCTCTCGTTCCGACACGACCTTGGGCATGATCACCGGGGCGTTCTTCTCCAGGCTCTGACGTTCTTGTGTGATGGACGCCACGGGGGCGATGCGCGCCGGGCGCCCGGACTCCGCGGCGAGCGAGGCGGAATGCGGAACCGGGTCGCGGGGCGCCGGTGGCTGCACCACTCGTACCGATTCGTCTCTTTGGGACGAGTGCGCCTGATGTGACTGGTGCACCGGCTCGTGCCGTCGCCGGTCACGCTCGGGCTCCGGGTCGAGCTCGGGCTCGAAGTCGTCGTCGGGGTCGAATCCTCTGCCGTCGTACCCATCGTCCTCCACGAGGCCGAGGTAGACCGCCATCTTGCGCATCGCGCCGGCCATGCTCTGAGTCCTCCGCTCTGTGGTGGATCGGCTGACGAATTGCCAAGTGCCCGCGATCCACGAGGTCGTTATGCCCGCATTTGGCGGTAATGACCATATTTTCTGCTGTGGTCCGACTTCTTGGCGACGTTACCGGAGGCCGGGTCGGACTCCGAGTACCGCAGTACCGACGCGTACATGTGTCGCTCCGGCCGCCACGGCCTGTTCGAGATCCGAGCTCATCCCTGCGGAGACCATGTTCGCAGCCGGATGGGCCCGGCGCAGGGCAGTCGACAAATCCATCAGCCGCTCGAACGCCTCTTGTCGGCGCCCCTCGTACTCACCGGTGAGCGGGGCGACCGTCATCAGCCCGTCGAGCCGGAGCCCCGGGGACCGCGCGACGAGCGCGGCCAACTCCTCGACCCCGCCGACCCCCACGCCTCCCCGCTCGCCCCGGCCGCCCTCCTGCGCGTCCAGCGCGACCTGGATGAGACATCCCACCTCGCACTCCGCCCGCTCCGCTTCCTTCGAGAGGGTCACGACGAGCCGGGAACGGTCGACGGACTGCACGAAATCCGCGTAACCGACCACAGAACGCACTTTGTTGGTCTGCAACTGCCCGACGAAATGCCACAACAGGGGCAGATCCGAGCACTCCGCACTCTTGGGGGCGGCGTCCTGATCCCGGTTCTCGGCCACGTGACGTACACCGAGTTCCGACAGGATCCGCACATCAGCGGCGGGATAGGTCTTGGTGACCACGATCAGGGTCACCTCTTCGCGCTTGCGCCCGGCGGCCGTGCACGCCGCCGCGATGCGCTCTTCCACTTTCGCCAGGTTCGCGGCGAGTTGAGCCTTACGGTCCGTCATGCCCTATCAGTCCAGCCAGACATATCCCGCGAGCCGCCCGGTGGTGCGGTCCCGTCGGTAAGAGAAGTGGTCCAACGATTCGAGCGTGCACACCGGCGACTGCTCCCGGTCGCGCACGCCGAGCCGTTCAAGCTGCGCGTGCACCCCGGCGGTCACATCGACCGCGGGCGTCCCCCACGAGGTCTCGGCGTACGCCGCGGGCTCCACGGCGGCGACCTCGGCGCGCATGGCGTCAGGCACCTCGTAGCACCGCCCGCAGACGGCGGGCCCGGTGCGGGCGACGATCCTGGCCGGATCGGCGCCGAGTTCCACCATGGCCCGTACGGCCGCGGGAACCACGCCGGCGATCATGCCGGGCCGTCCCGCGTGCGCGGCGGCCGCCACTTTGGCGACGGGGTCGGCCAGCAGGACGGGGGTGCAGTCGGCGGTGAGGACGGCGAGCGCGAGTCCCCGCCGCGTCGTGACGATCGCGTCGACGGCGGGAATCTCCGAGGCGCCCCAGGGCTCCTCGACGACCGCCACGTCCGGCCCGTGCACCTGGTTCATCCAGACGACCCGGGCCGGGTCGAGCCCGAGGGCCTTGGCGGCCAGTTCGCGGTTGGCCCTCACGGCGCCGGGGTCGTCGCCGACCGCCCCGCCGAGGTTGAGCTCCCCGTACGGAACGGCGCTCACCCCGCCCCACCTGTCGGTGAAGGCGAAGTGGGCGCCGCTCACGGTGCTCGCGGCGGAGCGCTGATCTATCACTTCAGGAAGTCCGGCACGTCCAGTTCCTCGGCCGCGCTGTCCGAGTAGGAGCGGGACGGCGGGACCGGCGGGGACACCGGCAGCTCGCTGACCGGCTCGGGAACGGGCTGCGGAGCCGGCTCCTTGGGGGTGACGCTGCCGAGCGACCCGAAGGACGGGCGGCTCTCGGCCTGGCGTGCCGGGGCGGGGTCATCGCGTCGGGCCGTGGACGAACCGAGGACGTTGTCCCGCTTGGCCGGCGGCTGCCCGCCGTCGAAGCCGGCGGCGATGACGGTGACTCGCACCTCGTCGCCGAGGGCGTCGTCGATGACCGCGCCGAAGATGATGTTGGCCTCGGGGTGCGCCGCCTCGCTGACCAGCTGGGCCGCCTCGTTGATCTCGAACAGGCCGAGGTCGGAGCCGCCGGAGATGGACAGCAGGACGCCCCGGGCGCCGTCGATGGAGGCTTCCAGCAGCGGCGAGGAGATCGCCATCTCGGCCGCCGCGACCGCGCGGTCGTCGCCGCGGGCCGAGCCGATGCCCATGAGGGCCGAACCGGCCTCGGACATGACCGACTTGACGTCGGCGAAGTCGAGGTTGATCAGACCGGGGGTGGTGATGAGGTCCGTGATGCCCTGGACGCCGGAGAGCAGGACCTGGTCCGCCGACTTGAAGGCGTCGAGGACGGAGACCTGGCGGTCCGAGATGGACAGCAGCCGGTCGTTCGGGATGACGATGAGGGTGTCGACCTCTTCGCGGAGTTCCGCGATGCCGTCCTCGGCCTGGTTGGCGCGGCGCCGGCCCTCGAAGGTGAACGGGCGGGTGACCACACCGATGGTGAGGGCGCCGAGCGAGCGGGCGATGTTGGCCACGACGGGCGCGCCGCCGGTGCCGGTGCCGCCCCCCTCTCCGGCTGTCACGAAGACCATGTCGGCCCCCTTGAGGACCTCCTCGATCTCCTCGCGGTGGTCCTCGGCGGCCTTGCGGCCGACCGCCGGGTTCGCTCCGGCCCCGAGGCCGCGCGTGAGTTCCCGGCCGACGTCGAGCTTGACGTCGGCGTCGCTCATCAACAGCGCCTGCGCGTCGGTGTTGATGGCGATGAACTCGACGCCCTTGAGACCGACCTCGATCATCCGGTTGATGGCATTGACACCACCGCCGCCGACACCGATGACTTTGATGACTGCGAGGTAGTTCTGCGGTGCTGCCACGTCGAAGGCCTCTCGCCTCGAGTTACGTGTCGTCGCCTCGCACGCTCGCGATCCGACGACTGATGCCGAGTGGGACGGTCCGAACGCCGACCCGAACCCTAACGCTGAAGTTTAGGGTTACCAGTGTGTCTGTTCCTTGGACTCTTCCGAACAGGACACTAAGTCGACAAGCGGTGCGCGTTCAACGAACACGCCGAACCTCCCGTTTTTCTTTTCACCCTATGTGATCAGGCACAGCACTGCCCAACCAGGGTGCTGGCCTGCACGGATGCGGGTCAACTGCCCGACGAGGCGGGGGCGGTGGGGGCGCTCACGTCGAAGTGCCGGGCTCCGGGATCGGCTTTCATGAGAGCAAGGAGTGTCCTGGCCTTGGCCCGGCCGTTCTCCGCGCTGCCCCACTGCACGGTCCGGCCGCCGCTCAACTCCAGTGAGACGGCGTCGTAGGAACGGACCTTGACGGTACGGGTGTCATGGGCGACCCGGTCCGGGATGTCCCCGGCGATCCGTACCGCCTCGCGCACCAGCCGGTCGACGGGGAAGCGGGTCGGCGCGGCGCCCTTCGACACCGCCAGTACCAGGACGGGCACGCCCTTCGGGGCGTCGGTGACCGTGGCGAACCGCACGCCCCCGGCGTCCACTTCGACGAACTTCGCGCCTTTTCCGACGATCAGGACCGGAGTCCGTTCGGTCACGTTCAGACCGATTTCGTGCGGCCAGGAACGGACGACCTCGACCGAGTCGATCCGGGGCAGTTGCCTCAGCAGCCGCGCCTCGATCGCGTCCGTGTCGACGGAGACCAGCGGGGATCCGACCGGCACACCGGCCGCTTCCCGCACCTGCGCGACGGTCAGCACCCGCGTCCCGGAGACCGACACACGCTCCGTGCGCAGCCACGAGGAGCCGTAGAGGACCCACACCGCGGCGGCCCCGGCCAACACCACCGCGAACAAAAGGATGATGAGCCTACGAAGGCGGCGGAGCCGCCCCGCGAGGGGCGGCCGGGGCGGGCCGGACTCCAGCTTCTGCCGTTCACCGCGCTCGGCGGTACTCGGTCCGGCCACGCTCCCTGCCTTCCCTCGTGCGTCCCTAGTGCCGGCGTGAGGCGATCGCCTCGTACACCATGCCGACGAGCAGGTCGTCGGCGTCGCGGCGGCCGAACTCGCTGGCGGCACGCGACATCTCGTACAGCCTGTGCGGGTCGGCGAGCACGGGCAGCACATTCTGCTGCACCCACTGCGGGGTCAGCTCCGCGTCGTCGACCAGCAGTCCGCCGCCGGCCTTGACCACCGGCTGGGCGTTCAGCCGCTGTTCGCCGTTGCCGATGGGCAGCGGGACGTAGGCGGCGGGCAGTCCGACGGCGGAGAGTTCGGCGACGGTCATCGCGCCGGCGCGGCAGAGCATCATGTCGGCCGCGGCGTACGCGAGATCCATCCGGTCCACGTACGGTACCGGGATGTACGGGGGCATCCCCGGCATCTGGTGCACTTGCGGCAGTTCGTTCTTCGGGCCGACCGCGTGCAGGATCTGGATCCCGGCCTGCTGGAGGTAGGGAGCCGCCTGCTGGACCACCTCGTTGAGGCGGCGGGCGCCCTGTGAGCCGCCCGAAACCAGGAGCGTCGGCAGGTTCGGGTCGAGCCCGAACGCGGCGCGCGCCTCGGGCCGTACGGCGGCCCGGTCGAGGGTGGCGATGGAGCGGCGCAGCGGGATGCCGATGTAACGGGCCCCGCGGAGCTTGCTGTCGGGCGTGGAGACGGCGACCTGGGCCGCGTACCGCGATCCGATCTTGTTGGCGAGTCCGGGCCGGGCGTTGGCCTCGTGAATGATGATCGGCACACCGAGGCGCTTGGCCGCGAGGTAGCCGGGCAGCGCCACATAGCCGCCGAAGCCGACGACCGCGTCCGCCTTGGTCCGCTCCATGATCTGCTCGACGGCCTTGATCGTGCCGCGCAGCCGCCCGGGGACCGTGATCAGCTCCGGGGTGGGTTTGCGCGGCAGCGGTACGGCCGGGATCAGCGCGAGTTCGTAGCCACGCTCGGGTACGAGCCGGGTCTCGAGTCCCCGTTCCGTGCCCAGGGCCGTGATCCCCACGGTCGGGTCCTGCCTGCGCAGGGCATCCGCGAGGGCGAGCGCGGGCTCGATGTGGCCGGCGGTCCCCCCGCCGGCGAGTACGACATGCACCGAAATTCACCGCTCTCCGGACGAACGCGCCGCAGAGGCACGCCGTCTCATCGTGTTCCATCTCCGGGGCCCCGCGGCCCTTGCGGACTCTCTCACCGCACCCCGCTTTCTGCCAAAGCGGGGTTGCCGCATCGCGAGAGCCGCCCGCGCAGCGGGATCGTCACGCGCGAAGGCGATCAGCAGCCCGATGGCGAACATGGCCGGCAGCAGGGCGGAACCCCCGTAGGAGAACAGCGGGAGCGGGACACCGGCGATCGGCAGCAGACCGAGCACCGCACCGATGTTGATCACGGCCTGGGCCGTGATCCAGGTGGTCACGCCTCCCGCGGCATACCTCACGAAGGGGTCCTCCGTGCGTCCGGCCACGCGGATACCCGCATAGCCTAGAGCCGCGAAGAGTGCGAGCACCGACAGCGTCCCCGCGAGGCCCAGTTCCTCCCCGGTGATGGCGAAGATGAAGTCGGTGTGGGCTTCGGGCAGTTGTCCCCATTTCTCCACACTCGCGCCGAGGCCGGAGCCGAAGAGACCGCCGGAGGCGAGGGCGTAGATGCCGTGCACGGCCTGCCAGCAGGTGTCGTGCGGCCCCGGCTCGGTGGCGCCGATGCAGGCCAGCCTGGACATGCGGTTGGGGCTCGTCTTGATGAGCAGGAAGCCGATCGCCAGGGCGACGGACAGCACGCCCACGAACAGCCGGGTGGGCGCTCCGGCCAGCCACAGCAGCCCGAACAGGATGGCCGTGAGAATGATCGCCGTGCCCATGTCGCCGCCGAGCATGATCAGGCCGAGCAGCATGAAGCCGGCGGGCACGAGCGGCACCAGCATGTGCTTCCACTGGGTCAGCAGCCGCTTGTCCTGTTTGCGGGCGAGCAGGTCGGCGCCCCAGAGCACGAGCGCGAGCTTGCCGAACTCGCTGGGCTGGATCTGGAAGGAGCCGCCGAGGGAGATCCAGTTCTGGTTGCCGTTGACCGACATCCCTATCCCGGGCACCTGCACCAGGGCCATCATGAAGACGGCGCCCGCCAGGATCGGGTAGGCCAGCGCCCGGTGCAGCTTCACCGGCATCCGTGAGGCGGCGAACAGCAGCACACCGCCGATCAGGGCGGCCAGGAACTGTTTGCGGAAGAAGTACGACCCGGGCAGCGACAGCTGGAGCGCCGTGATCTGGGAGGCCGAGTAGACCATCACGAGGCCCAGCACGGTGATCAGCAGGCTGCCGCCGAGGATCAGGTAGTACGCGGTGAGCGGCCGGTCCCAGGCCTTGCGGGCACGCAGGTAGAGACGGCGTACGGGGTTGTCGCGCGCCATCCCCGCGGCGGAGGGCCGGCCGGCCCTTCGCACGGGAGGGCGGCCGGTGCGGCTAGCCGGCATCGGAGTCTTTGGTCCACAGCGATGTCACGCGTCCGTCCCTCCCAGGTCCGCCCGGCCAGGCAACCGGGTCAGGCGCCGAGTTCGCGGACCGCCTCCGCGAACGCGTCACCGCGCTTGTTGTAGTTGGCGAACATGTCCATGGACGCGCAGGCCGGGGCCAGCAGCACCGTGTCCCCGGGCCCGGCGAGCCTCCTGGCCTCCTGGACAGCCGCGAGCATCGCCCCAGTGTCGGTCCGGTCGAGGTCGACCACCGGTACCTCGGGGGCGTGTCGCGCGAGGGCTTCGCGGATCAGCGCGCGGTCCGCGCCGATCAGGACGACGCCTCTGAGCCGCTTCGCCGAGCGGGCCACGAGTTCGTCGAAGGTCGCGCCCTTGGCGAGCCCGCCGGCGATCCACACGATCGACTCGTACGCCGCCAAGGAGGCTTCCGCCGCATGCGTGTTGGTGGCCTTGGAGTCGTCGACGTAGGCGACCTCGTCCACGTCGGCCACGTGCGCGATGCGGTGCGCGTCCGGGGTGAAGTCCCGCAGTCCGTCCCGTACGGCCCGTGGAGGCACCCCGAAGGCGCGTGCGAGGGCCGCTGCGGCAAGGGCGTTGGCGATGTTGTGCGGGGCGGGCGGGCGGACGTCGGAGACCTCGGCCAGCTCCTGGGCGTTCTTCTGCCGGTTCTCGACGAAGGCGCGGTCGACCAGGATGCCGTCCACGACGCCGAGTTGGGAGGGCCCGGGAGCACCGAGGGTGAAGCCGACGGCCCGGCAGCCCTCCTCGACGTCCGCGGCGCGCACCAGGTCCTCGGTGGCCTTGTCGGCCACGTTGTAGACACAGGCGACCCGATTGCCTTCGTAGATACGGCCCTTGTCGGCGGCGTACGCCTCCATGGAGCCGTGCCAGTCGAGATGGTCGGGCGCGAGGTTCAGCACGGTCCCGGAGTGGGCGCGCAGCGAGGGCGCCCAGTGGAGCTGGTAGCTGGAGAGTTCGACGGCGAGGACGTCGTACTCCTCCTCGCCGAGGACGGCGTCGAGCAGGGAGACACCGATGTTGCCGACCGCGGCCGTGCGCAGGCCCGCCGCCTTCAGGATGGAGGCGAGCATCTGGACGGTCGTGGTCTTGCCGTTGGTGCCGGTGACCGCGAGCCAGGGCGCGGCCTTCCGGCCGTCCAGTTCCCGTAGCCGCCAGGCGAGTTCGACGTCGCCCCAGACCGGGACGCCCGCCGCGGCGGCCGCGGTGAACAGCGGCTTGCCCGGCTGCCAGCCGGGCGCGGTGACGATGAGCTCGGTGCCCTCGGGCAGGGTGTCGCCGTCACCGAGGCGCACGGTGACGCCGAGTGCCTCCAGGTCGGCGGCCTGTGCCCGGGACCGTTCGTCGTCGCCGTCGTTGACGACCGTGACGAGCGCGCCGAGGCCGTGAAGGACCCTGGCCGCCGGGATTCCCGAGACGCCGAGGCCGGCGACGGTGACGTTCTTGCCCTGCCAGTCGGTCACTTCTTGGCTGCCCATCCTGCGTAGAAGAGGCCGAGTCCGACGATGACGCACATGCCCTGGATGATCCAGAAGCGGACCACCACAAGGACTTCGGACCACCCCTTGAGTTCGAAGTGGTGTTGCAGCGGGGCCATACGGAAGACGCGCTTCCCGGTCAGCTTGAAGGAGCCGACCTGGATGACCACCGACATGGTGATGAGGACGAAGAGGCCGCCGAGCAGGGCGACGAGGATCTCCGTGCGGGAGCAGATCGCGAGGCCGGCGAGCGCGCCGCCGAGGGCCAGCGAACCGGTGTCACCCATGAAGATCTTGGCGGGCGAGGTGTTCCACCACAGGAAGCCGAAGCAGGCTCCCATCAGGGCGGAGGCGACGACCGCGAGGTCGAGCGGATCGCGTACCTCGTAGCAGGCACCCGGGTTGGTCAGGGTCGCCGCGTTGGCGCAGGACTCCTGGAACTGCCAGACGCCGATGAACGTATAGGCACCGAAGACCATCGTCGCGGCGCCGGTGGCGAGGCCGTCCAGACCGTCCGTCAGGTTCACGCCGTTGGACATGGCGAGAATCATGAACAGCGCCCAGACCACGAAGAGCACCGGGCCGATGGACCAGCCGAAGTCCTGGACGAAGGAGAGCTTCGTGGAGGCCGGGGTGTTGCCGCGGTTGTCGGCGAACATCAGCGCCAGCACCGCGAAGGAGATGCCCACGATCAGCTGTCCGGCCATCTTCGCCTTGGCCCGCAGGCCCAGCGAACGCCGCTTGATGATCTTGATGTAGTCGTCCAGGAAGCCGACCAGGCCCATGCCCGACATCAGACCGAGCACCAGCAGGCCCGAGAACGTGGGCGGGTAGCCCGTGATCACCTTCGAAAGGAAGTACGCGATGATCGTCGCGAGGATGAAGGCGATACCACCCATGGTCGGCGTACCGCGCTTGCTGGCGTGCTCACGCGGGCCGTCGTCGCGGATGTACTGGCCGTAGCCCTTCTTGGCCAGCAGCTTGATCAGCAGCGGAGTGCCGACCAGCGTCAAGAACAGGCCAATGACTCCCGCGAACAGGATCTGCTTCATCATCGGGCGGAAACCTCACCCTCGGTACCGTCGGAGAGCAGCGCGAGCGCCACCCGTTCAAGCCCGACGGACCTGGACGCCTTCACGAGCACGACGTCCCCTGGGCGCAGCTCGCTGCGCAACAGGTCGACAGCCGCCTGTGCGTCGGACACGTGCACCGACTCCTCACCCCACGAACCCTCGTTATATGCGCCCAGTTGCAGCCAGGACGCTTCCCTGCCCCCGACCGCGACGAGCTTGCCGACATTGAGCCGGACGGCAAGCCGTCCGACCGCGTCGTGCTCGGCGAGCGCCTCGTCCCCGAGCTCGGCCATCTGACCGAGCACCGCCCAGGTCCGCCTCCCCCTGCCCATCGCCGCGAGCGCGCGCAGGGCGGCTCGCATGGACTCGGGATTCGCGTTGTAGGCGTCGTTGACGACCGTCACGCCGTCCGGACGCTCGGTGACCTCCATCCGCCAGCGGGAGAGGGAGCCCGCCTCGGAGAGCGCGCGGGCGATCTCGTCTGCGGACAGGCCCAGCTCATGGGCGACGGCGGCCGCGGCGAGCGCGTTCGACACGTGGTGCTCACCGTACAGGCGCATGGTCACATCACTGCACCCGGAGGGTGTGCGAAGACTGAAGGAAGGCTGTCCGCTCTCCGTGAGCCGGACGTTCTCGGCCCGTACGTCCGCTTCGCCGGACTCTCCGAAGAGGATCACGCGCGCCTTCGTGCGCGACGCCATGGCGCGTACGAGGGGATCGTCCGCGTTGAGGATCGCGGCGCCGTCCCCTGGAAGGCTCTCGACGAGCTCGCCCTTTGCTTGCGCGATCTGTTCGCGGCCGCCGAACTCGCCGATGTGGGCGGTGCCCACGTTCAGGACGAGACCGATCCTCGGCGGGGTGAGCTCCGTCAGATAGCGGATGTGGCCGATGCCGCGGGCGCCCATCTCCAGCACGAGGAACTTCGTCTCCTCGGTGGCGCTGAGCGCGGTGAGCGGCAGTCCGATCTCGTTGTTGAGGGAACCGGGGGTGAAGACGGTCGGCGCCTTGCTCCGCAGCACCTGGGCGATCAGGTCCTTGGTGCTGGTCTTGCCCGCGGAGCCGGTGAGGGCCACGAGGGTCGCGCCGAGCCGTTCCACGACATGGCGGGCGAGGGCGCCGAGAGCCGTCTGCACGTCGTCGACGACGATGGCGGGCACGCCGACGGGGCGGGACGCCAGGACGGCGGCAGCGCCGGCCTCGATCACCGCCTCGGCGTAGTCGTGGCCGTCCACGCGTTCGCCGACGAAGGCGACGAAGAGGCTGCCGGACTCCACTTCACGGGAGTCCCTGACGACCGGTCCGGTGACCTGTAGCCCCGGATCCGGTATGTCGTACGTCTGCCCGCCGACGACTGCTGCGATCTCGGCGAGGGAGAGGGCGATCACAAGTTCATCCCTGGGTCTGCTGGATAGCTTCGCGAAGCACCTGGCGGTCGTCGAAGGGACGCACCACCCCGGCGATGTCCTGGCCCTGCTCGTGGCCCTTGCCTGCGACGAGCACGGTGTCCCCCGGCTTTGCGCGCGCGACGGCCGCGGCGATGGCGGCTGCCCGGTCCTCGAAGACCTGGACCTCGCCGCGCTCGTGGGCCGGTACCTCGGCGGCTCCCGCGAGCATCGTGGCGAGAATCGCGAGCGGGTCCTCGGAACGGGGGTTGTCGGAGGTGAGGACGGCGGTGTCGGCGAGCCGGGCCACGGCCGCGCCCATCGGCATCCGCTTGGTCTTGTCACGGTCGCCGCCGCAGCCGAGCACCACGTGCAGTCTGCCCTCGGTGACCTTGCGCAGGGCGCGCAGGACGGATTCGACGGCGTCCGTCTTGTGGGCGTAGTCGACCACCGCGAGGTAGGGCTGGCCCTCGTCGACGCGCTCCAGCCGGCCCGGGACCCCGGGGACGGCGGCGATGCCGTCGGCCGCGGTCTGCGGGTCGATCCCGGCGGCCGCGAGGGCGACGACCGCGGCGAGGGTGTTCGCCACGTTGAAGGGGCCGGCGAGCGGCGAGCGGGCGGTGATCCGCTCACCCTTGGGGCCGACGGCGGTGAACGTCGAGTCCATCGGGCCGACTTCGACGTCCTCGGCGCGCCAGTCGGCGTCCGGGTGGCCCTCGGCGGAGAAGGTGATGACCGGGACGGTGGCCTCCTGGGCGAGACGGCGGCCGTACTCGTCGTCGAGGTTCACGACACCGAGCCGGCTGCGCCTGGCCGTGAACAGCTGGGCCTTGGCCTGGAAGTAGTCCTCCATGCCCGTGTGGAACTCCATGTGTTCCGGGCTGAGGTTGTTGAAGACGGCGACGTCGAAGACGCAGCCGTCGACGCGGCCGAGGACCAGCGCGTGGCTGGAGACCTCCATCGCGACCGAGTCGACCCCGCGCTCGCGCATGACCGCGAACAGGGCCTGGAGGTCGGTGGCCTCGGGTGTGGTGCGCTCCGACTTGATGCGCTCGTCGCCGATGCGCGTCTCGACCGTGCCGATCAGGCCGGTGGAACGGACCGTCTTCAGGCCGCCCTCGACGAGGTAGGCCGTGGTGGTCTTGCCGGAGGTGCCCGTGATCCCGATCTGGAGGAGATCGCGCCCCGGGCGGCCGTAGATGGTGGCCGCGAGCTCGCCCATCGATCCGCGCGGGTTCTCGACGACGAGGACCGGTAGACCGGTGGCCGCGGCGCGACCGGCGCCGGTCGGGTCGGTGAGCACGGCGACGGCGCCGAGGCCGGCCGCCTGGGTCACGAAGTCGGCGCCGTGCAGACGGGCGCCGGGCAGGGCGGCGTACACGTCGCCGGGCCGCACCGCGCGGGAGTCGTGGGTGATGCCCGTGACCCCCACGTCGCTCTCGGGCTTCTCTGCGCCCAGCTGATCGGCCAGCTCCGCGATGTGGGTGGCCAGGACGTGAACCGGCCGCGGCGGCCCCGGATATGTCACAGGAACGCCCTTCTGGGTGGTTTGGGACTGATCAGCTTGTGGCACGGCGGTGAGCGTACCGGGCTCACCCCCGCCGGGGCGAAGCGAGGGCGGGGACGGGGTGTGCCGGGAGGGCTGGTTCCCGGGGTCCGGGGTGATCGTTGTCACGAGTGGTTCCTGGTCCGTTGTGCGGAGGCGCTGATCACAGCGTGCGGTCGGGGGCGGTCACGGCGTGAAGTCGACGGGCAGCCGGGCCGCCTTGGCACCGGTGGGCGGGACCTGAAGGGTCTTCAGGGCGAACTCCATCACCTGCTTGAAGACGGGTCCGCAGATCTGGCCGCCGTAGTAGTTGCCCTTCGTGGCGTTCTGGATCGCGCAGTAGACGGTGATCCGGGGCTTGTCCGCGGGGGCGAATCCGGCGAACGACGAGGTGTAGCCGTGGTACTTGCCGGTGGCCGGATCCACGCGATTGGCCGTACCGGTCTTGCCCGCGACCCGGTACCCGGGGATGCGCGCCCTGATGCCGGTGCCCTGTTCGTCGTCCACCACGGACTCCAGCATCCGGGCGAGGGCCTTCGCGGTCTTCTCGCTCACGACCCGGTTCTTCGCGGGCGCGGCGGCCGGTGTGAAGCGGCCGTCGGGTCCCTTCGTACCGCGCACCAGGGTCGGCTCGACACGGACGCCGCCGTTGGCGATCGTCGAGTAGACGGAGGCCGCCTGCATCGCGTTGATCGACATGCCCTGGCCGAAAGGGATCGTGTACTGCTGCGAGGTCGACCACTTGTCGGCGGGCGCGAGGATGCCCGCCGTCTCGCCGGGGAAGCCGAGCCCGGTGTGACTGCCGATGCCGAACTTGCGCAGATACGAGTACAGGACCTGGTTGGCCTGTTTCTGGGTCTTCCCGAGCTGGCCGGTCGCCAGGATGGTGCCGATGTTGCTGGACCTGGCGAGCACACCGTTGAGCGTGAGGTCCCAGGTGGCGTGGTCGACGTCGTCCTGGAAGAGCCGGTCGCCGCGGTGCAGCCGGTTGGGCACGACGACATGGGTCCCGGGGGTCGCCGCGTTCTCCTGGAGGACGGCGGCCATCGACATCAGCTTGGCGGTGGAGCCGGGCTCGTAGGCGTCCTGGAGGGCGGCGTTGCCCATGGCCGCCGCGTTCGCCTGGGTGAGGTCGTTCGGGTCGAAGCCGGGCGCGTTGGCCATGGCCAGGACCTGGCCGGTCCTGGTGTCCTGCACTATCACGTAGCCGCGGTCCGCCTTGGACGTCTTCACCTGCCGGCTGATGGCGTCCTGCGCGGCCCACTGGATGTCCCGGTCGATGGTGAGCTCGACGTCGGCGCCGGACACGGCCGGTGTCTCGGTGGAGCCCACGGTCGGCACCTGGCGGCCTCCGGACTGGGCGTAGCGGATCTTGCCGTCCTTGCCCGTGAGCTCCTTGTTCAGCTGCTGCTCGATGCCGCCGCCGCCCTTGCCGTCGGCGTTGACCCAGCCCAGTATCCCGGCGGCGAGATCGCCGTTCGGGTACACCCGCTTGCTGGCCGGTACCGCGAGGACGCCGGCGAGGACGTTGACCGTGCCGCTGTCGGTCCCCGCCTTGGCCCCCAGCGTGCTCTTCAGGTCCTTGATCTGCTGCCAGACCTGGGGGGTGCGGCGGTGCGCGAGGAGGGTGTAGCGGGTGTTCTTCGTCCGCAGCTTCCTGGCGACGGTGTCCACGTCCTGGCCGATGATCGGTCCGAGGAGGGCAGCGGCCTGTTCGGGGGCGTCGTCCACCTTCGTGGCCTCGCGGGTGAACATCGTCGGGTCCGCGGTGATGTCGTACGCGTCCACGCTCGTCGCGAGTTCGACGCCGTCGCGGTCGGTGATCCCGCCGCGCTCGGCGGCCAGGGTGCGCCCGACGTAGCGGTTCTGCTCGGCCTTCGCGGCGTAGGTGCTCGCGTCCACGGCCTGCACCTGGAGCAGCCGTACGACGAACGCGATCATCACCAGCGTCAGCGCGAGACTGACCATGCGCAGACGGGGGCGGGGGCTGCCGAGCCGGATGACGCGCGGGCCTTCGGAGCGGGCGGCGGCCGGGCGGCGCACCGGCCGGCCGCCCGGGCCGGACCTGCTCCGGCCACCTGGGCGGGCCGGCCCGGCGGGGCCGGGGACTCGGCGGCGCGGCGGTTCCCTGTCGGACACTTCCGTCACCTGCCGGGGGTCGTGGAGGGCTGTGTGGACGGGACGGGGACCCTGGTCGCGGACACTCCCGCGGAGGGTCGCCGCGCGGCGGGGGACGCTGCCGGGCCCGGGGTGCGCGGGGCCGGGGCGAGGACCTCGGGCGGGGGGATCATCGGGGACCGCGCGGCGGAGCCGACGGCGCCGGGAACGCCCTTGACCGTGCCGTCGGGGCCGAGGAAGGCCGGGTCGCCGCCGGGGACCATGCCGAGTTCGCGGGCTCGGCGCTGGAGGGCGTCGGGGGCGGAGTAGGCGTCCACGTCCCGCTGGAGTGCCTGTTCCTCGTCGGTGAGGCTCTTGGTGTCCTTCTGGAGGTCGTCGAGGCGGAACGCGCCTTCGCTGAGCGCCGAGTTCAGCACCAGGAGCCCGATGAGGCCGCCGCCGAGGAGGAGGACCACCAGGAGGACGAAGGGGGTGCGGGCGGCCTGCCCGGCCCCGGTCGGGAGGAGCCGCGCGAGCCGGGCGGCCCGTCCCCTGAGTTCGGGTCTGCCGCTCACGCGCCCTCCCTGTGCCTCTGGTGTTCCGGCTTCACGGCCGCTCCATGGGTTCGGTGCCCGTACTCACGAAGCCGTCGCGGGTTCGGTTCCCGCACTCACGAGGAAGCCGTGGGTCCGGAATTCCGGCCCCCGCCGTCGGGCGGGTCCGCAAGGCGGGCCCTCGGCCTTCCGCGAGTTCGGCATCCCGGCTCACGGCCCCTCCTTCTCCCCGCGCCTCACTCGGCGGATTCCTCGCGGATGCGCTCAGCACCCCGCAGCCGCGCGGGAGCCGCCCGCCGGTTCTCGGCGACCTCTTCCTCGGTGGGAAGTTCGGCACCGCGGGTGAGGAGCTTGAGCCGGGGCTGGTAGCGCTCGGGGACGACCGGCAGCCCGGGCGGCGCGGTGTTGGCGGCGCCGGCCGCGAACACCTGCTTGACCAGCCGGTCCTCGAGCGAGTGGTACGACAGCACGGCGACCCGTCCGCCGACGGCGAGCGTCTTGACGGCCGCGGGGATCGCCCTCTCCAGGACACTCAGTTCGCCGTTGACCTCGATGCGCAGCGCCTGGAAGGTGCGCTTGGCGGGGTTGCCGCCGGTGCGCTTGGCCGCTTGGGGCAGCGCGTCACGGATCAGCTCGACGAGCCGCGCGCTGTTGGTGAAGGGCTCCTTGACGCGCTCGCGCACGACCGCGGAGACGATCCGCTTGGCCTGCTTCTCCTCGCCGTACGCCCGCAGGATCCGCACCAGTTCGCCCGGCGGGTAGGTGTTGAGCACCTCGGCGGCGCTCATGCCGGTCGTCTGGTCCATGCGCATGTCGAGCGGGGCGTCCTGCGCGTACGCGAAGCCGCGGTCCGCCTCGTCGAGCTGCATGGAGGAGACACCGAGGTCGAACAGGACGCCCTGGACACGCGGGATGCCCAGACGGTCGAGCACGTCGGGGAGTTCGTCGTACACGGCGTGCACCAGGTCGGCGCGGTCGCCGTAGGGGGCGAGCCGCTCTCCGGAGAGGCGCAGCGCCTCCTTGTCGCGGTCCAGGGCGACGAGCCGCACTCCGGGGAACCTGGTGAGCAGTGCCTCGCTGTGACCGCCGAGCCCGAGCGTGCAGTCGACGACCACGGCTCCCGGATCGGCGAGGGCCGGGGCCAGCATGTCCAGGCACCGCTGGAGCATCACCGGGACGTGACGGCTCTGTCCCTCCGGTCGCCCGCTGTCGCCCTCGTCGGGAAGCGCTTCGCGCCCTTTCATTCCGGGCCCTCTCAGGTCCGGCGCGGCCATACGCACTGCCGGGTCCCCACCCGCTCGGGAAGGGGAGGCCCGTCGACGCCGGATGAATGGCGTCGGCCGACCGGGAGCGGGAGGAGGCCGAGCCGTACGTACGCGCCGCGCACGCGGGGAAACTCCGGAAAGTCGCCGGGTCTCCTGGGGAAAACAGTCCAGCGGGGAGAGCCTCGCCTCCCGCTTCGCGTCACTTTAGTCCACGGTGTCTCGCGGTCAATCAACCGGCATGCGCGTCGCGGACGGGGCTCGGACCGAAGCCACGGATCCGAAAGAATCACCCGAACGGGCACGTCGTCACCGCCCGTGTGGATTACCTCACAACAAGCCGCGATGACATTCTTTGTCCCCTCTCACAGCAGGCCCGGTCCGAGCGTGACCAGTAACGTCGCAGGTATGACGACTTCCGCATCCGTTCCCACCGAGCCCGAAGGCGCCATAGACGCAGCGGCCTCGGTCACCGACCGCCTCGTCGACTCGAACGGCAAATACGCCGCCGCCTTCACCGACCCGGGCATGGACGCCCGCCCCGTGCTGCGGGTCGCCGTGGTCGCGTGCATGGACGCCCGTATCGACCTGCACGCCGCGCTCGGCCTGGAACTGGGCGACTGCCACACCATCCGCAACGCGGGCGGCGTGGTCACCGACGACGTGATCCGCTCCCTCACCATCAGCCAGCGGGCCCTCGGCACCCGCAGCGTGGCCCTCATCCACCACACCGGCTGCGGTCTGGAGTCCCTCACCGAGGAGTTCCGGCACGACCTGGAGATGGAGGTCGGCCAGCGCCCCGCGTGGGCGGTCGAGGCCTTCCGCGACGTCGACCAGGACGTACGGCAGTCGATGCAGCGCGTGCGCACCTCCCCGTTCCTGGTGCACACCGACGACGTACGCGGCTTCGTCTTCGACGTCACGACCGGCCTGCTGCGGGAGATCGACCCCTCCTGACCGGGCCCGCCGAACCCCCGGTCGCCGGTTCTCCGCAGCTCGTGGGACCCTCTCCTCACAAAAAACCCCGGCCGTCCGGTGCCCAAAGAGCCGTAAGAACTGACATATCGCGGCCACTTGTCCACAGGCGGATGACACGAACCGGTAACGGCAACAAGAATGCGGGTGTGGCGTCACGCGGAACCTTTCGCGCGTGGTGCCCGTGTTTCGGGGTGGGCCGGTCCGCACAGGGCGTCGGCCCGAACGGGCCGAGGAGGGCCGGGTGACGACCTATGACGATCGAGCGAGCCTTACAGATCTGACCACCACCGCGGAGCGTGTCCGCAGTTCGGTGGAAGGAGTGATCGAAGGCAAGCCAGAGGTCGTACGGCTTTCGCTGACCGTGCTGCTCGCCGAGGGCCATCTCCTGATCGAGGATGTGCCCGGCGTCGGCAAGACCATGCTCGCCAAGGCGCTGGCGCGTTCCATCGACTGCTCGGTGCGGCGTATCCAGTTCACGCCCGACCTGCTGCCCTCGGACATCACGGGTGTGTCCATCTGGGACCAGCAGCGCCGGGACTTCGAGTTCAAGCCGGGAGCGATCTTCGCGCAGATCGTGATCGGCGACGAGATCAACCGCGCCTCGCCCAAGACGCAGTCCGCGCTCCTGGAGTCGATGGAGGAGCGGCAGGTGACCATCGACGGGCAGACCTACGAACTGCCCAGCCCCTTCATGGTGGTTGCCACCCAGAACCCGGTCGAGATGGAGGGCACCTACCCTCTGCCGGAGGCCCAGCGCGACCGCTTCATGGCCCGTGTCTCCATCGGCTACCCGAGCGCGGAAGCCGAACTCCAGATGCTGGACATCCACGGCGGAGTGAGCCCGCTGGACGACCTCCAGCCGGTCGCCCACGCGCACGACATCGTGAAACTGATCGACGCGGTCCGCACGGTCCATGTCGCCGATCCGGTGCGCCGTTACGCGGTGGACCTGGTGGCGGCCACGCGCACCCACCCCGACCTCAGACTCGGCGCCTCACCGCGGGCCACACTGCACCTGCTGCGCGCGGCCAAGGCCTCCGCGGCCCTCAGCGGCCGGGAGTTCGCGCTGCCGGACGACCTCCAGGCGCTCGCCGTCGCGGTCCTGGCCCATCGCCTGCTGCCCACGGCCCAGGCGCAGTTGAACCGCCGCACGGCCGAGCAGGTCGTCCAGGAGATCCTCCAGCGCACCCCGGTGCCCGCCGCTCCCCAGCAGTCCGGCCTCTCGATGGGCCGGGGCGCGCCCACGTACGGTCAGCAGCCGCCCCGGAGGCTGTGATGACACAGGCGAGCACGGGCCAAACCGCCGAGGACAAGGGCGGGCTGCGCACCGCGCTCGCCGGTCTCACCACACGCGGCCGCTCGTTCCTGGCGGCCGGAGTGGCCGCCGCGATCTGCGCGTTCGTCCTGGGGCAGAACGATCTGCTCCGGGTCGGCCTGCTCCTCGCGGCGCTGCCGCTGGTCTGCGCGACCGTGCTGTACCGCACCCGCTACCGGGTCGCGGGCAGCCGCAGGCTCTCCCCCGGGCGTGTGCCCGCGGGCTCCGAGGCCCGCGTGCATCTGCGCATGGACAACATCTCGCGGCTGCCCACCGGCCTGCTGATGCTCCAGGACAAGGTGCCGTACGTCCTCGGTCCGCGCCCCCGCTTCGTGCTGGACCGGGTGGAGGCGGGCGGCCGCCGCGAGGTGTCCTACCGCGTGCGCTCGGACCTGCGCGGCCGCTATCCGCTTGGCCCGCTCCAGCTGCGGCTGACCGACCCGTTCGGCATGTGCGAGCTGACCCGCTCCTTCTCGGCGTACGACACCCTGACCGTCATCCCGCGCGTGGAGGCACTGCCGGCGGCGCGGCTGGCCGGTGAGGCGAAGGGGTACGGCGACGGGCGGCAGCGCTCTCTCGCGCTGGCCGGCGAGGACGACATCATTCCGCGCGGGTACCGCTACGGCGACGACCTGCGCCGCGTGCACTGGCGGCTGACTGCCCGCTACGGCGAGCTGATGGTCCGCCGCGAGGAACAGCCCCAGCGCTCGCGCTGCACCGTGCTGCTGGACACCCGGGGCATCGCGTTCCAGGGCGCGGGACCCGACTCGGCCTTCGAATGGGCCGTGTCGGGGACGGCGTCCACGCTGCTGCACATGCTCGAACGGGGCTTCTCGGTGCGCCTTCTGACGGACACCGGCAGCTCGGTGCCCGGCGAGGGCGCCGACGGGTTCGCGGGCGCGAGCCAGGGGTCGGCGGACGCCGCCGGGATGATGATGGACACGCTCGCCGTCGTCGACCACTCGGACGGCACGGGCCTTTCCCGGGCGTACGAGGTGCTGCGCGGCGGCAACGAGGGGCTGCTGATCGCCTTCCTCGGCGATCTCGACGAGGAGCAGGCGACCGTGCTCGGCAAGATGCGCCAGCGCAGCGGCGGAGCCGTCGCGTTCCTTCTGGACAGTGAGTCGTGGGTACGGGAACCGACCGATGTGCCCGGCCCGTTGGACAAAGGCACGGACCCGCTGCGCATGCTGCGCGAGGCGGGGTGGACCGCCATGGCGGTGCCGCGGGGGGCGTCGCTCGCCGACCTGTGGCGCGAGGCGGACCGTCAGCGCACGCACCTGGCGTCGACGGGGACGAACGCGGGGGACGGTGGCGTATGAGCGGGCGGGCAAGGCTGGCGCTGTACGCGGCGGCGGCCACACTGATGACGTCCTGCTCGCTGCTGCCGCTGGTGAGCCCGGCGACGTGGATCTTACAGGCAGCGTTCCTGCTGGCGGTGCAGACCGGTGTCGGCGCGCTGACCCGGCGGGTCCCGCTGGCCCGGCCGCTGACCGTGGCGTGCCAGGCACTGGTGACGCTGATGCTGCTGACACTGGTCTTCGCCCGGCATCAGGCCCTCGCCGGGATCGTCCCCGGGCCCGAGGCGTTCCAGCACATCTCGGACCTGCTCCAGGCGGGCGCCGACGACGTCGGCAGATACTCGATCCCGGCTCCGCTGTCGGACGGGATCCGGCTGATGGTGGTCGGCGGTGTCCTGGTGATCGGGCTCGCGGTCGACACCCTCGCCGTGACCTACCGCAGCGCCGCGCCCGCGGGCCTTCCGCTGCTCGCCCTGTACTCGGTCGCCGCGGGCCTCTCCGGCGGCGGCGCGGCCGGGCTGTGGTTCCTGCTGGCGGCAGCCGGCTATCTGATGCTGCTGCTGGCCGAGAGCCGGGACCGGCTCTCGCAGTGGGGCCGTGTCTTCGGCGGCTCCGGCGGATCGGCCCGCGCACCCGGCCCGGCGCCCGCGAGCGGTGTCGTGGCGCCCGTCCGCACGGGGCGGCGGATCGGGGCGGTCGCACTGGGGGTCGCCCTGTTCGTGCCGCTCGCCCTGCCCTCGCTCGACGGCGGTCTGCTGGGCGGCGCGGGACGGGGTATCGGCAACGGCACCGGGGGCGGCGGCACGATCTCCGCGGTGAACCCGCTGGTCTCCCTCCGCGACAGTCTGAACGTGGACGAGGACCGCACGGTCATGACATACCGCACGGACACCGCGGACACCCAGAACCTGTATCTGCGGATCGTCTCGCTGGACGACTTCGACGGCACGGCCTGGAAGCCGGCCCAGCGCCACATCGTGGACGTGCCGAAGACGTTCCCGACGCCGGTCGGACTGTCCGGCGAGGTCAAGCGGGCGACGATCCGGACCCGGATCGCGGCGGCCGACTGGTACGCGCAGGACTGGCTGCCGATGCCGTATCCGGCCAGCAAGGTCGACATCAAGGGCAGCTGGCGCTACGAACCCGTGGGGCGCACCCTCGTGGGCGACCACGGACAGAACACCCGCGGTGCGCAGTACGAGGTCACGAGCCTGATGGTGGAACCGACGGCGCAGCAGCTGGCGAGCGCCCCGGATCCGTCGCCCGCGATGAAGCGCGAGTACACCAGGGTCCCGAACTCGTTGCCGGCGGTGGTGGCGAGGACAGCCCGCAAGGTCACCGCGGGCTCGGCCAACCACTACGAGCAGGCGGTCAAGCTCCAGGACTACTTCGCCGTCAGCGGCGACTTCCGTTACAACACCCAGGTGCAGGCCGGCAGCGGCTCCGCCGCGATCGCGAACTTCCTGAAGGAGAAGGAGGGCTTCTGCGTCCACTTCTCCTTCGCGATGGCCTCGATGGCGCGGACGCTCGGGATTCCGGCCCGCGTGGCGGTGGGCTTCACGTCGGGGACCCCGCAGGCGGACGGTTCGATGTCGGTGGGGCTGCGGGACGCGCACGCCTGGCCCGAGCTGTACTTCGAGGGCGTGGGCTGGACCCGCTTCGAGCCGACCCCGAGCCGGGGCTCGGTGCCCTCGTACACCCAGACGAACACACCGGGCGACGCCGAGTCCGCCGCCCCGAAGCCGGCGTTCTCGACGTCCGCGGCGCCCTCGGCCGAGCCGTCGGCGAGCGCGAGCTGCTCGCCCCAGCTGCGAAAGCTGGCGGCCTGCCCGGACCAGTCCTCGTCGGTGGCGATCGGTCCCCAGGACGACGACTGGCCCTGGACCAGGATCCTCGAGCTGACTCTGGCCGGGCTACTGGTGCTGGGAGTGCCGCTGCTGCCCATGCTGTGGCGGACACGGGTACGCGCGGTCCGGCTCGGCGGCCATGGCCGCACCGAGGCGGAGGTCGCGGCGTACACGCTGGGGGCCTGGTCGGAGGTGACCGACACGGCGTGGGACTTCGGGATCGCGCCGGAGGAGTCGCAGACGCCGAGGAAGGCGGCCGAGCGGATCGTCGGGCTCGGGGAGCTCGACGCGGAGGCCGAGGCCGCGGTGCACCGGCTGGCCGCGGCCGTGGAGCAGGTGCTCTACGCTCCGCACCCGCAGCCGGTGGCGGGCCTCGCGAACGACGCGCGCCAGGTACGGAACTCCTTCAGGACCTCAGCGAGCGGGCTCGCCCGTCTGCGCGCTCTTCTCGCCCCGCGTTCGGCCGTCCGGGTGATCTGGATGGCCTCGGCCGCCCGGAGAACGCTGAGAGCCCGGCTGTCCGCCCGTCTCCAGGCCCTGCTCCGCCGCCCGTCGGGCCAGAACGGCTGACACCTGGACCGGCCCCGGCAGAGCCGGGGCCGGTCCAGGCACGCTCCGACAGGGGCCGGCCGGCCGAGGGGCGGTGCCGCGAGAGGGAGGGCCTCGGCGGTTCTGACCGTACATACGCGTGAGGGGGTGTCCACCCGGTTCCGGGTGGACACCCCCTCACGCGTATGTCTGCGGCGGCGACGCCGACGGCTCAGTTGCCGCCCTGCTCGTCGCGACGACGCTGCCAGCGCTGTTCGATCCGGTCCATCACGGAACGGCGCTGTCGGCTCTGCCCGCCAGCGGCGGGCGAACCCGCCGCGGCCGGCTGCTCACCCGGCTTGGGGGCTTTGCGCCAGCCGGTGACGGCGAGCACCGCACAGCCCAGCATGACGAGGAAGCCCACCACGCTCAGCCAGATCTGAACCGCGACCATTCCAGCCATGAGGAGCGCGATACCCACCAGGAAGCCCGCGACCGCTTGGTAGACCCGTCGCCGGGTGTACGTACGCAGCCCGCTTCCCTCAAGCGCTGTCGCGAACTTGGGATCTTCGGCGTACAGCGCTCGCTCCATCTGCTCGAGCATTCGCTGCTCGTGCTCCGAGAGCGGCACGGAGTCCTCCTCATCGTGCAGTCGCCGGGGCGACCGGGGGTCCCCTTCAGGATAGGCAGGGAATCGGCCCCGTGAAACCCGCCCTCTACGCCAATTCACCGACCGGAACCCTTCATGGCGCCCCGATGCGCTGAGGCGTGCATTCCCCAGCGAACGGTCCGTCATGCCGGACGGTCTCCCCCGATCATACGGCGCCGCGCACTCGATCGGGTGGTCTGTGGCGTACTCCATCTGCCGCCAAGCCCCTGATCAGCGGCGCGCCACGGGAGCCGCTCAGTCCTCTGTCGCCCCTCGGGCCTCACCGAGCACATGGAGCTGTGTGGCCACCGAGTGGAAGGCGGTGAGCTCGGCGGCCGCCGCCTCCAGCTTCAGAAGTGCCTCCAGGGCTCCCGGCTCGGTGTCCACCAGGACCCCCGGCACCAGGTCCGCGAAGACCCGGACACCGTGCACGGCGGCCACGTGCAGGCCGGCGCCCGCGACCAGGGAGGTGAGCTGTTCGGCGGTGAACCGGTGCGGAACGGGATCACTCTCGCCCCAGCGTCCGTCCGGGTCGTCGAGCGCGTGCCTGGCCTCCTTGAAGTGTCCGGCCAGCGCGCGGGCCACCACGGCTCCGCCCAGACCCGCGGCGAGGAGGCTGAGGACACCCTCGGGTCGCAGCGCGTCCACGACGTTGCGGACGCCCTCGGCCGGGTCGTCGACGTACTCCAGGACGCCGTGGCACAGCACGGCGTCGTAGCGGCCGCGTTCGACCACGTCGAAGAGGCCGTGCGCGTCTCCCTGGACACCCTGCACGCGGTCGGCGACGCCGGCCTCGGCGGCCCTCCGCTCCAGTGCGAACAGCGCGTTCGGGCTGGGGTCGACGACGGTGACGCGGTGACCGAGGCGGGCCACGGGCACCGCGAAGTTGCCGCTGCCGCCGCCCGTGTCGAGTACGTCGAGCGACTCCCGCCCGGCGGCCTTGACCTGACGGTCCAAAGCGTCCTGGAGGACCTCCCAGACGACGGCGGTACGGAGAGAAGCGCGTGGGCGCATCGGGTCCGACACGGCAGTTGACTCCTCGGCGCGGCACCGCCTGTCGAACGGCGGGGCGATCTTCGAGCCCCCCGGCGGGGAGGCAGCAGGCGCCTCCACCCTATTGCCTCCGCCGCCGTGACCGGTCCCCCGTCTCACGCGCGCCGGATCACCGGTCCCGGTCCTGCTCGCGGTCCCGGCGGGGCTGGGGCAGCACGGGCTGGAGCACCAGCATCCGCTCGACGAGGCGCAGGAACAGGGCGACGTCGCGTATGAGGTCGTCGGCGTCGCGGGTGGTGGCCGCGCCCTGGATGCCGGCCTCCGCGCGGGCACGGCGGGTGGCCCCGGAGGCGAACAGCGCGCTCCACTCGGTCAGTTCGGGGGCGATCTCCGGAAGCACCTCCCAGGCACTGCGGATTCGGGCCCGGCGCCGGGAGGCAGGCTCCGGGCGGGCACGCGCGGCGAGGACGGCGGCGGCGGTGCGCAGCGCCGCCAAGTGGGCTGTCGCGTAACGCTCGTTGGACGTTTCCAGGGCCGCCGCCTCGTCGAGTCCGGCGCGGGCCTGGGAGAGCAGGTCGAGGGCGGCGGGCGGGGCCGTGGCCCGGCGGAGCACGGGGTGGACGTCACCCGCCGGTCCGGTCGGTGAGGGGGCAGGGCCGGTGGCGCGGCGCCGACGGGCGGCGGCTGCGGACGAGCTGGCCATGACGAACCTCCTGTCGTCGTGTGACGGCACTGTGGCCGTATGTGCCCATCGTGCGGTATGCCACTGACAATCCGTTCTGACCTGCACTTTTGCTTCGAGCGCAAGTTCGGGATAGTTTTTGCACTGACCAGTCAGTTCAAAAGTGGTTCGATGTGTTCCAGGGGATGGGGGAGCTGTGGACGGTCCGCATGGAGTGGGCATCGCGGCCGGAGACTTCGGACTCGACGGACCCCGCGGACAGGTTTTCCGCGGGGTCCGTCTCGACGCGGAGCCCGGATCGCTCATCGCGATCGAGGGGCCCTCGGGATCCGGCCGCACCTGCCTGCTGCTCGCCCTCACGGGCCGGATGAAGGCCACCGGGGGGACGGCAACCGTGGGTTCGTCGAGACTGCCGAAGCAGATGGCCGCGGTGCGCCGGACGAGCGCGCTCGCGCACGTGCCCGGGGTCACGGACCTGGACCCCGCGCTGACCGTCGGGGAGCACCTGAGGGAACGGGCCCTGCTGCAAAGGCGGTTCGGGGGCTCGCTGCGCTCCCTGCTGCGCCCTCGGGGCGAGCGGGCGGCCGAGACCGAGGCACGGATCGGCGCAGCGCTGGCCGCCGCCGGGCTCGACCCGGACACGCTGCCCAAGGGTCCGAGGACCGCCGTACGCGATCTGGAACGGCTCGAAACGCTGCGGCTGTCCCTCGCGCTGGCCCTGATGGGCCGCCCGCTGCTGCTCGGCGTCGACGACACCGACCTCAAGCTCTCGGACGCCGAACGGTCCGAGATGTGGGCCCTGTTGAGGTCCGTCACCGAGTCCGGCACGACGGTCGTGGCGGTGTGCAGCGAGGCTCCCGAAGGCGCCGTGGTCGTGTCCACCGCACCGGCCGGCACGGCGAAGACCTCCGATGACCCGGACCCCGGCACCGTCGGCATCATCAACTCCGCGGCGACCTCCGAAGCCGCCGGCACCGACACCGCCCCAAGCACCGCCACCGATTCCGACAGCGACAGCGACAGCGACAGCGACAGCGACAGCGACAGCGACAGCGACAGCGACGAACACGACAGGGACACGGCCGATGCGCGCAACTGAATTGGCCCTTCTCGAACTCCGGCGCTTCGGCCGGGGCAAGCTCCCGCGCGCCGCCCTGGTCGCGCTCCTGCTGCTGCCCCTGCTCTACGGCGCCCTCTACCTGTGGTCGTTCTGGGACCCGTACGGCCGTCTCGACCGCATCCCCGTGGCGCTGGTGAACGACGACAAGGGCGCGACGGCCGACGGCCGCAGGGTCATCGTCGGGGACACCATCACGGCGGGCCTGCGCGACAGCGACACCTTCGAGTGGCACGAGGTGAGTTCGGCCGAGGCCCGCCGGGGCGTGGAGGACGGCACGTACTACCTGTCGCTGACCATGCCTGGCGACTTCAGCAGGAGGATCGCGTCCAGCTCCGGGACCTCGCCCGAGACGAGCGCGCTCCAGGTGCGCACCAACGACGCGAACAACTACATCGTCGGGCAGATCTCCCGCACGGTGTTCAGCGAGGTGCGCACGGCCGCCTCCACGAAGGCCTCGCGTTCGTTCCTCGACAAGATCTTCATCTCGTTCTCGGACATCCACGGCAAGACCGTGCGGGCGGCCGAGGGCGCCGACCGGCTCAACAGCGGCATCGGCAGGGCGAAGAAGGGCTCCAAGGATCTCGCGGACGGCCTGAAGGAGGCCAAGAAGGGCAGCGGGAAGCTCTCCGGGGGCCTCAGGAAGCTCACCACGGGCGCCGGTGATCTGGAGGACGGCTCGCACCAGGTCGCGGACGGCACCCGGGCGCTGGCCGGCAAGGTCGACGGGGTCGCGGACAAGGTGGGCCCCTTCCTGAAGGACAACGAGAAGTCGATCGGCGACACGGCCCGGCTGGTCGCCGACTCGGCCTCGGGCATCCGCCACAATCTCGGCACCCTGGTGAAGACGGCTCCGGCCGCCGCCAAGGGCGCGCGCACCGCCTCCGACGCGCTGAACGCCGTCCACCGCGCGCGATGCGAGACCCTGCCGGTTCCCGATCCCGCCTGTCCCGAGCTGACGAAGGCCGCGGAGGCCGCCGCGGACGTCGTCAAGGTCACCGACGACGTGAACGCCCTGATCGGCGACCAGGACGGCGACCTCGACGAACTGGACAAGAACCTGGCGACGCTGGAGAAGCAGGCGCGCGCCCTCGCCGATCGCTCGCCGCACCTCTCCGAGGACCTCGACGACGCCGTCTCGAAGATCGACAAGCTGAACGACGGGGCGGCCGCGGTCGCCCGGGGCGCCAAGCGGCTGCACGAGGGTCTCGGCACCGTCGGGACCGGCGCCGCGGACCTCGACAAGGGCGTCGGCCGGCTGAAGACCGGCGCCGGCGACCTCGACGGGGGCCTGTACAAGCTCGTCGGCGGCTCCGGGAAACTGGCGGGCGGCCTGCACGACGGCGCCGGACGGATCCCCGACTACGACAAGCCCGACCGCGACCTGCGTACCGAGGTCATGGCCGACCCGGTGCGCATGGCCTCCAGGGACCTGCACAAGGCACCCAACTACGGCACCGGTTTCGCTCCCTACTTCATCCCGCTGTCCCTGTGGGTCGGCGCGATGGTGGCGTACATGCTGATCCAGCCGCTGAACCGGCGCGCCCTCGCCGCGGGCGCCTCGGCATGGCGCGTCGCGCTGGCGGGCTGGCTGCCGGTCGCCGCCGTCGGCGTGCTCCAGACGGCCGCCCTGATGGCGGTGCTGCACTGGGCGATCGGTCTCCAGATGGTCCGGGCCGCGGGAACGGTCGGATTCCTGTTCCTGGTGACCGCCTGCTTCGCGGCGATCGTGCAGTGGCTGAACGCCCGCTTCGGGGCCGCGGGACGGATCCTCGTCCTGGCCCTGCTCATGCTCCAGCTGACGTCGGCGGGCGGCACGTACCCCGTCCAGACCAGTCCGGGCTTCTTCAACGCGATCCACCCCTACCTGCCGATGAGTTACATCGTCGAGGCCCTCCGCAGGCTCATCACCGGCGGCGGCCTGGAGCCGGTACGGACGGCGTGCGCCGTACTGACGGCCTTCACGGTGGGCGCGCTCGCCCTCACCGCCCTGACGGCCCGCCGCAGGCAGGTGTGGACCCTCGACCGGCTGCATCCGGAGCTGAGCCTGTGACCACGCGCGCGGATGCTCCTGTGACAATCGGAGCCATGGAAAGCAGCAGCACCACGGCGGGCGGCGGCGGCCGCCGCGAGGCGACCCGGCAGAAGCTCTACGAGGCGGCCGTCACCCTGATCGCCGAACAGGGCTTCTCCGCCACCACGGTGGACGAGATCGCCGAGCGGGCCGGGGTCGCCAAGGGCACGGTCTACTACAACTTCGCGAGCAAATCGGTCCTCTTCGAAGAGCTGCTGCGCCATGGCGTGGGGCTCCTCACCGCGTCGCTGCGGGAGGCGGCGGAGAAGACGGACCGGGACGGCGGCAGCAAGGTCGACGCGCTGGACGCGATGATCCGGGCCGGACTCGTCTTCATCAACCGCTATCCGGCGTTCACCCAGCTCTACGTGGCGGAGCTCTGGCGCACCAACCGGGCCTGGCAGTCCACCCTGATGGTGGTGCGGCAGCAGGCGGTGGCGGTCGTCGAGGACGTTCTGCGCGACGCGGTGGCGGGCGGGGAGCTCAGCGACGAGATCGACATCCCGCTGACGGCGGCGGCGCTGGTCGGGATGGTCCTGGTGGCCGCCCTGGACTGGCAGGCGTTCCAGCCGGAGCGCTCCCTGGACGACGTCCACGCGGCACTGTCCCGGCTCCTCCAGGGACGCGTGAGCGGCCACCGCTGAGGACGGGTTTCCGAGCGCCGGGTGCCCGGCAACCACGAAGCGCCGGTCCGGACGGCCGCGTCCCCCACGGGCCGTCCCTACCGGCGCTTCGCCGTGCTCCCCCGTACCCCCGTCGGGCCCCCGTTCGGTCGTCCCCCGGGTTCCCCCGTGTCTCGCTCCCGCCGAGCGGGCCGGCGGAAGGAGCGGCCAAGGGCGCGAGTTCCGTTCCGCCGCCCCGTGTCGGCGGTGCCGGAGCCGCGCCCCTTTCCGTGCCTCCACTCTCCCGTTCCCGCAGGTCGGGCCCATCCGTGCGGCTACTCATCTCACCCTGTAGGTACGGATACTCAGGCGTGCGCGCTCAGACCCAGGACGCGGCCGTCGCCGACTGGTTACGATCCCCTCCGTGTCCGTACTCCCCCTGGTCTTCACCAGCGGCTGGGCCAGCGGCATCAACGCGTACGCGGTGGTGCTGCTCCTCGGCGTCTTCGGCGCCACCGGGCTGAGCAACGACGTCCCGCAGGCCCTGCAACGCCCTGAGATCCTGGTCACAGTCGGGGTTCTCTTCGTCTGCGAGGCGGTCGCCGACAAGATCCCGTACGTCGACTCGGTGTGGGACTCGGTGCACACCGTGATCCGGCCCGCGGCGGGCGCCTGGGTCGGTGCGATGCTCGCCGGACAGAGCGGCTCGGTCCCGGACCTGGCGGCGGCCGTGCTCGGCGGTTCGACCGCCCTGGCCAGCCACACGGTCAAGGCCGGGACCCGGATGGCGGTCAACACCTCGCCGGAACCCTTCAGCAACATCGTGCTGAGCACCGCCGAGGATCTCGGGGTCGCGGGGATCGTCACGCTGGCGATCTTCCATCCCTGGGCCGCGGCGGTCGTCGCCGGTGTCCTGCTGTGCACCGGGCTCGCCGTGCTCTTTTTCCTCGTCTCGCGGATCAGACGGTTCCTGCGCCGCCGGGCGCAGCGCCGCGAGGAGCGCAGGACGGGTGCCGTGGCGCGGCGGCGGTACGGCGGGGCGCCGTGGGCGGACCGCGACTGACGGGGGCTGTCGGTGGGGGCCGATAAAGTCGCCGGCATGGGACGGATCGCGGTGATCGGCGCCGGGATGGGCGCGATGGCGGCCGCCGCCCGGCTGGCCGTCGCGGGCCACCGGGTCGTGGTGTACGAGCGTACGGAGACGTACGGCGGTGCGGTGCGCCGCTTCGAGCGGGACGGCTTCGTCTTCGACACGGGCCCGGGGCTGCTGCCGGTGCCCGCGGTCCATCGCGACCTGTTCGTCAAGACCGGGAAGCGGCCTCTGGAGGAGTGCGTCGAGCTGGTCCAGGTCGACCCGGCGGCCGGCCACGTCTTCGCGGACGGCACCCGGGTGTCCCTGCCCAACGCCTCGCGCGCGGGCGTGGTCGCCGCCCTGGACGAAGCGCTTGGCGACGGTGCGGGCACGCGGTGGGGCGACTTCCTGGTGCGGGCCCGGGAGGCGTGGGACCGTGCGCGCCGGCCGCTCCTTGAGGAGCCGCTGTGGGCCGACTGGGCGGTGCTGGCCGAGCGCGACCCCTATCCGTCGGTGCCGCACCGGAAGCTGCTGCGCACCCGCCGGGCCGGGACCCTCGCCGAGGTCGCCGCCTGGGAGCTGCGCGACACGCGCCTGACGGCCCTCCTGGAGAGCCACGCCCTGGCGTACGGGCTCGACCCGCGCGCGACCCCGGCGAGCGCCGCCGTGCTGCCGTACATGGACCACGCCTTCGGCACCTGGTACGTGCGCGGCGGAATCCGGGAGTTGGCGCGCGCCGTGTACGAGCGGTGTCTGGAGCGCAAGGTCGAGTTCCGTTTCGGCACCCGGGTCGAGCGGATCGCCGAGAGGGACGGCCGGGTCGCCGGTGTGGAGCTCTCCCCGGGCGGCACGTTCGAGGAGGCGGACTTCGTGGTCGCGGGCGTGGCACCGGAGGGCCTCCTCACCGGGGCCGGGCTCCGGGGCGGTGACGAGGTACCGCCGCGGCCCGGCGCGGCGAGCCGGCTGACGCTGCTGCTCGCGCTGCGCGGCGGGCGGCCGGCCGGGGTGGCGCACCGGACGGTGGTCCACTCGGCCGACCGCGACGGTGAGCTGGAGCGGCTCTTCGGCGAGCGCCCCGGGGTGCCCGCGGCGCCGACCGTCGTGGTGGCACGTCCCGACGACCCGGCGCTCGTGCCGGACGCTGAGCACGAGGCGGTGACACTGACCGTCACCGTGCCGTCCGGCGCTCAGGTGTCCGGGGAGGACGTGGAGCGGGTTCTCGGCGCCGCCGGGCGGGCCCTGCCCGGTCTGCGCGACCGGCTCCTGTGGCACGAGGTCCGCACCCCGGCCGACATCGCGGAGACGACCGGGGTGGCGGGTGGCGCGGTTCCCGCCCCGGCGCTGGCCGCGGCGGACGGCCGGCTGCTGTACCCGTCGAACACCACGCGGATCCCGGGACTCTTCGCGGCCGGGGGCTGGGCACACCCCGGCGGCGGTCTGCCGCACGCGGGCATGTCGGGCGCGCTGGTGGCCGGACTGATCGTGGAGGGACCGCACTTCCAGGGCTCGCAGTGACCGGCACCGCGGCGGGAACGCCGGAAGGCGGTGGGCGAGACCTCGGCCGCTGTCCGGCCGGTCAGTAGCGGTACTGCTCGTCGTACCCGGCGTTGCCGTTGTTGTTGCCCTGGTACGGGTACTGCTGCTGCTGTTCGGGCGGGAGTTCGCCGCCGTACTCGTCGGTGCGCTGCTGCGGCACCCAGACACCGCCGGACGGGGTCTCGCCACCGTAGGTACCGTTGGCGTACTGGTCCTGGCCGTAGTTCTGCTGCTGTTGCTGCGCGTACTGCTGGTCGCCGCCGGCGTAGGCGCTCTGGTCGTACGTGGCGCCCGTGTACGTCTGCTGCCCGGTGTACGGGTCCGTGTAGGTGGCGTACTGCTGCTGGCCGGTGCCGTAGCCGTACTGCTGCTGGTCGTAGCCCGTGTAGCCGTCGTACGCGTAGGCCTGCTGGTTCTGGCCCGTCGCGTAGGCCTGCTGGTTCTGGCCCGTCGAGTAGGCCTCCTGGTCCTGGGACTGGGAGGCGCCGGCGTAGGACTGGTCGGCGGCGGCCGAGTACGCGGCGGCGTCGTAGACGCCGTAGGAGCCGGTGTCCTCGGGCAGGGGCTGCGGTTCGTACACCGAGGTCGACTCGGCGGCCGTGGGCTCGGCCGGCTCCGGGGGCGCGAAGCGGTCGGAAGGGGCGGGCGTGAAGACATCGTCCTCGTCGGCCGTGTACTCGTCCTCGCGCCGGTAGGCGGCCACCTCGACCTCTTCGAGGTCGGAGTTGTCCTCGGGTGCGTCCGCGTCCTCCGGCTCGCCGCGGCGGCGCTTGCTGGGTTTGCCGGGCTTGCCCTCCACCCCGGGGCCCTTGATGGCCCAGCCCTGTGCGAAGCCCTGGCGGAACGACAGCGTCACATACGTCTGGCCGACCGTGAAGGCGGCCGCGCCCAGGCCGATGACCGGGACCGAGTGCATCAGGACACCGAGGACCACGCCGAGAAAGCCCACGAAGGCGAGCAGCCGGAACCGCAGCCGCGCCTTGTACTGCAACAGCACCTCGCCGAGCAGCCACAGCGCGACGATGCCGAATGCCAGATAGAGGACCGTCAAGCCCATGTACGCCCCTCTCCCAGTGGCCGCTACGCAGTGTGTCGTACGCGGGTGCGACCGGTCTAGGCCTGCTGCGGGTGGTGCAGGCCCAGATTCTCGTAGATTTCCAGCGTCGCCGTGGAGTTGTTGAGCGTGATGAAGTGCAGTCCGGGTACTCCCTCGGCCAGCAGCCCCGCGCAGAACTCCGTCGCGAACTCGATCCCAATGGAGCGTACAGCCGCCGGATCGTCTTTGACTGTGAGGATCCGCTCTTTCAGGGCGTCCGGGAACGAAGCATTCGAGAGTTTGGGCAGCCGTTCCAACATCTTCACACTTGTCACGGGCATGACTTCGGGGATGACCGGCGTCGCGCAGCCCGCCGCGTCGACGCGGTCACGCAGACGGAGGTAGGACTCCGGCTGGAAGAACATCTGCGTGATCGCGTAGTCGGCGCCGGCGCGGCACTTGTCGACGAAGTGGGAGACGTCCAGGTCCCACTCCGCGGAGCGGGGGTGCATCTCGGGGAAGGCGGCGACCCCGACACAAAAATCGCCGGATTCCTTGATGAGGCGCACGAGTTCGGCCGCGTACGTCAGACCCTGGGGGTGGGAGACCCACTCCCCCATGGGGTCGCCCGGCGGGTCTCCGCGCACGGCGAGCATGTTGCGGATGCCCGCGTCCGCGTACTGCCCGATGATGTTGCGCAGTTCCGCGATGGAGTGGTTGACCGCGGTGAGGTGCGCGACCGGGGTGAGGGTCGTGTCGAGGACGATCTGCTCGGTCTCCTTGACCGTGCCGGCCCGCGTCGAACCGCCGGCTCCGTAGGTCACGGAGACGAAGTCGGGGGCCACGGCCTCGACCCGGCGCAGGGCGTTCCACAGATTCCGCTCGCCCTTGGGGGTCTTCGGCGCCGAGAACTCGAAGGAAAAGGTCTGTTTGCCGGTCGCGAGCATGTCGCGCACGGTGCGCGCGCGATCAGTCCTGGTGGAAGCAGATCCGAGGGCCATACTCGCAGGTTAGCCAGCGGGCGTCGGTCACCCAACCGAACCGCTGACTTTTGTCCGAACTGTCGACTTCTTGTCCACCCCTCGGACAGCCGCCCGGCCGGGCGGCTGTCCGAGCGGATGCCCGGCGGCCTACGCCGTGCGCAGCCGCTTCGCGAACTCCGCCGCTGCGGCGCCCGGATCGTCGGCCTCGGTGATCGCCCGTACGACGACGACGCGGCGGGCGCCCGCTTCGAGCACCTCGTCCAGCCGGCCGAGGTCGATGCCGCCGATCGCGAACCAGGGACGGTCGGTGCCGAGGGCCGCCGTGCTGCGGACCAGGCCGAGGCCGGGTGCGTGGCGGCCGGGCTTGGTGGGGGTGGGCCAGCAGGGGCCGGTGCAGAAGTAGTCCACGCCCTCCTGGACGGCGGCGGCCTCGGCCTCGGACGCGGCGTGCGTGGAACGGCCGATGACCACCTCGTCGCCGAGGATCGCGCGGGCCGCGGGAACCGGAAGGTCCCCCTGGCCCAGGTGCAGGACTCCGGCGCGGGCGGCGTGGGCCACGTCCGCGCGGTCGTTGACCGCGAGGAGCTTGCCGTGCCGGGCACAGGCGTCCGCGAAGACCTGGAGGTGCTCCAGCTCCTCCCCCGCCTCCATGCCCTTGTCGCGCAGCTGCACGATGTCGACACCGCCCGCCAGGACCGCGTCGAGGAACTCGGCGAGGTCGCCCTGGCGTCTGCGGGCGTCCGTGCACAGATAGACACGGGCGTCGGCGAGGCGGTCCCGCGCGGTCGTGGCGGCGTTCTCGGGCATGCGTGGGTCCCCCGTTGTCGGTGCGCGGGGAGCGCGGCGGCCGGGATGGTCCCGCCGCCGTGCTCCCCGTGCCGGACGGTCTCGAAAAAGGTCAGACGGCGAGCGCCTGGGCGCGGCGCTTCACCTCCGTGCCGCGATTCTCGCTCAGCGCCTGCGCGGGGGTGCCGGGCAGGGTCGGGTCGGGGGTGAAGAGCCACTCGAGGGCCTCTTCGTCGGAGAAGCCGTCGTCCCTCAGGAGCGTCAGGGTGCCTGCCAGGCCCTTGACGACCTTCTGCTCGGCCACGTCGATGAAGTCGGCGGGGACATGCAGCGCGCGGTTCTCACCACGGCGTACGGCGATCAGCTGGCCCTCCTTGAGCAGCTGCCGGACGCGTGTCACCTCGACACCGAACTGTTCGGCGATGTCGGGGAGGGTGAGCCAGGCGGGGACGAGAGCATCGATCTTTGCGTCAATCTCGGTCACGGGACAAGCGTGCCATCCCGGGCCGACAGTCGGAAGCCGAGGGCGTCCGACCGCGGGGTGAGGGATCAGGCAGTGGCGGCCTTCAGCGGCCTCGACGGGTCCACGAGCAGCTCCGGGTCCATGGCGACACCCGCCTCGATCAGCCGGCGGCCCTGGGCGAGATCCCTCGGGCGGCCCACCGCCAGCAGGGCGACGAGCCGTTCCCCGCGGAGCCAGCACACCGACCAGGAGACGCCCGCGGGGTCGCCGCGCCACACCAGGGTGTCGGCGGGCCCGTGGTGGCCGACGTACTGCACGAAACGGCCGAACTGCTCGGACCAGAAGTACGGCACGGGGTCGTAGGCGGCCGGGGTCTCCCCGACGATGTTCAGGGCGACCGTGCGCGGACCCTGGAGGGCGTTGTCCCAGTGGTGGACGAGAAGGCGCCGCTCGTAGCGCCCGGACGGGAAGGAGGCGCAGTCGCCGACCGCGTAGACGTCCGGCAGGGAGGTGCGCAGGTGGTCGTCGGCAACGATCTCGCGGTCGGCGCCGAGTTCGATGCCGGAGCCGGCGATCCAGGCGGTCGCGGGCCGCGCCCCGATCCCGACCACGACGGCGCCCGCGGGCACCCGGGAGCCGTCGTCCAGGACCACCGCGCCCGGCTCGACACGCTCCACGCGCGCGTTGGTGCGCAGCGAGGCCCCGCTGTCCGCGTACCAGGCGGCCATCGGGGCGGCCACCTCGGCCGGCAGCACTCCGGCGAGCGGCCGGTCGGCGGCCTCGACGACGGTGACCGCGCAGCCCGCCTCGCGCGCCGCGGTGGCGAACTCGGCGCCGATCCAGCCGGCTCCGACCACCACGATGTCGTGCTGCCGGGCGAGAACGGGTCGCAGCCGGTCGGCGTCGTCCAGGGTGCGCAGCAGATGCACTCCGGGCACGCCTTCGGCGCCGGGGAGCCGGATCGGCTCGGCGCCGGTGGCGACGACCAGGACGTCGTACGGGACCGGTCCCCCGGCCGTGTCCAGTTCATGGTCGCCCGGCCGCACGGCGAGGGCCTCGCTGCCCAGCCTGAGGTCGATGTCCAGGGCCTCGAAGTCGACGTCGAAGGCGGAGCCCTCGGCCTTGCCCAGCAGGACGGCCTTGGACAGCGGTGGCCGGTCGTAGGGCTGATGCGGCTCCGCGCCGATCAGCGTGACGGTGCCGGTGAAACCCTGTTCGCGCAGGGCGACCGCGGTCTGCACCCCGGCCATGCCCGCGCCCACCACGACGACCCGCCGTGCCGTGGGCCTGCGCGACGGGGACTGTGCCTGCGTCTGATCGCTCACCTGATCACCATAGACACGTGACGATTCGTCAGTCAGCTGACGTGCTCGGTGACCTGTTCCACACGGCGGGTCCCGCGCACCTCTTCCACCACGCTCGTCCCGGAACCCCGCCGGGACTCCCACGTCCAGGTCTCCTCCAGCCGGACACGGCCGTCGGGCAGTTCGAGGACGAGGGACACGCAGTGGCCCGACGCGGTGGTCCCGTCGCGTTTGAGCTGCACGTACCGGAAGTCGAGGCGGTCGCCCTCGCGGGTGCCCACGAGGTGTCCGCGGACGATGTCGCCGCCCGCGTACTCGGCCCAGACCACGCCGTCCTCCTCGTGGTACGTGAACCGGGTGAGGGTGCCGACCTGGCCGGCGGCCTGGTCGGCGACGGGCGCGAGGACGAGGCCGTCGAGGGGTCGTGCCACGGGCGGAGGCTCCCTTACCGAGACGGACGGGGGCGGGCTAGGGTGGCCAACGTAAAGCACTCGCGGGAGCCCGGACGCACCGGGCTGAGAGGGAGGCTGGCGGCCTCCGACCGTACGAACCTGATCCGGGTCATGCCGGCGAAGGGAGGGGCTGGACGCCCATGCCGTCTGCACGTTCGTCGGACGTCCTCGTCGTCGGGGGCGGGATCATCGGTCTGGTGACGGCCTGGCGGGCCGCGCAACGCGGGTTCACCACCGCGCTCGTGGACCCCGAGCCGGGCGGCGGGGCCGCCCGGGTCGCGGCCGGGATGCTGGCCGCCGTCACCGAGCTGCACTTCGGCGAGGAGACCCTGCTGGGCCTCAACCTCGCCTCGGCGCGCCGCTATCCGGACTTCGCCGCCGAGCTCACCGAGGCGACCGGCGAGGATCTCGGCTACCGCCGGTCGGGCACGCTGGCCGTCGCGCTGGACGCCGACGACCGCGCCCATCTGCGGGAACTGCACGCGCTCCAGGTCCGTTCGGGGCTGGAGTCGGAGTGGCTGAGCGGCCGCGAGTGCCGCCGCCTTGAGCCGATGCTCGCGCCCGGTGTGCGCGGGGGTCTGCGGGTGGACGGCGACCACCAGATCGACCCGCGGCGCCTCGCGGGAGCCCTGGTCACGGCGTGCGAGCGGGCCGGGGTGGCACTGCACAGGACCTGGGCGGAGCGCCTGACGGTCGTACGGGACCGGGCCGCCGGAGTCGTCACCACGGACGGCACCGAACTCACCGCGGGCCGGGTGGTGCTCGCCGGGGGCAGCCTCAGCGGGCGTCTGGCGGGTGTCCCGCAGGACGCCGTGCCGCCGGTGCGCCCGGTCAAGGGGCAGGTGCTGCGGCTGACCGTGCCGCGGCGGTACGCGCCGTTCCTGAGCCGCACCGTGCGGGCCGTGGTGCGCGGCAGCCACGTCTACCTGGTGCCGCGCGAGAACGGCGAGCTCGTGGTGGGCGCGACGAGCGAGGAGCTGGGCTGGGACACCACCGTGACGGCGGGCGGCGTCTACGAACTGCTGCGCGACGCCCACGAACTGGTCCCCGGGATCACCGAGCTGCCGCTCGTCGAGACCCGCGCGGGTCTGCGCCCCGGCTCGCCCGACAACGCTCCGATGCTCGGCCCGAGCGCGCTGGACGGTCTGCTGCTGGCCACCGGGCACTTCCGCAACGGTGTCCTCCTGACGCCCGTGACCGGCGATGTGATGGCCCATGTCCTGACCACCGGCGAACTCCCCGCCGAAGCCCGCCCCTTCACCCCCCTGCGCTTCGGCGCCACGGCCCGCACGGAGCTGCCCGTATGAACATCGTCGTCAACGGGGAGCGGCGGCGGATCGCCGCAGGAACCGCTCTGGACGCGCTCGTCGCGACCCTCACCCCGGCGTCGTCCGGGGTGGCCGCCGCACTGAACGAGACCGTCGTCCCTCGAACGCAGTGGTCGTCCACCGCGCTCGCCGAGGACGACCGCGTCGAAGTCCTCACCGCCGTCCAAGGAGGCTGACCCATGGCAGACGACCCCTTCGTCCTCGGCGGTACGGCCTACACGTCCCGGCTGATCATGGGGACGGGCGGCGCGCCCAGCCTCGACGTGCTGGAGCGCTCCCTGGTGGCGTCCGGCACGGAGCTGACGACGGTCGCGATGCGGCGCGTGGACGCGTCCGTGCACGGCTCGGTCCTGTCGGTGCTCGGCCGGCTGGACATCCGTGTCCTGCCGAACACGGCCGGCTGCTACACCGCGGGCGAGGCCGTGCTGACCGCGCGGCTGGCGCGTGAGGCGCTGGGCACCGATCTGGTCAAGCTGGAGGTCATCGCCGACGAGCGCACCCTGCTGCCCGATCCGATCGAGCTGCTGGACGCGGCGGAGACGCTGGTCGACGACGGCTTCACCGTGCTGCCGTACACGAACGACGACCCGGTCCTGGCGCGGAAGCTGGAGGACGTCGGCTGTGCGGCGATCATGCCGCTCGGCTCGCCCATCGGGTCCGGGCTCGGGATCCGCAACCCGCACAACTTCGAGCTGATCGTCGGGCACGCGGGCGTGCCGGTGATCCTGGACGCGGGGGCCGGTACGGCGTCGGACGCCGCGCTCGCCATGGAGCTGGGATGTGCGGGGGTGATGCTCGCCTCGGCGGTGACACGGGCGCAGGAGCCCGTGCTGATGGCGGAGGCCATGCGGCACGCGGTGGAGGCGGGGCGGCTGGCGCGGAGGGCGGGACGCATCCCCCGGCGGCACTTCGCGGCGGCGTCCTCCCCAACGGAGGGCATGGCGGCGCTGGACCCGGAGCGCCCGGCGTTCTGATCGCCGGTCCGCCCGGGGAGTCGCAGCAGGTTGTCGTGTTGTGGTCTTGCGGCGACAGACAGGATCTGATCGGACATCTGTACGACGAACAGATCTTCGTGCGTCAGGTGCGCGTCACAGCTCGGCTGCAGTCGGGCCCCTGTATCGGCCGAACGGGGCGCCGTGACAGTGGCGGCTCGTAGACTCACCTGCGTGGATACGACCCTTCAGGACCCGCTTGTCGGACACGTGCTCGACGGCCGGTATCGCGTCGAGGCACGGATCGCGGTCGGCGGGATGGCCACGGTCTACAGGGCCCTGGACACCCGCCTCGACCGCGTGCTCGCTCTCAAGGTGATGCACCCGACGCTGGCCGCCGACGCCTCGTTCGTCGAGCGGTTCATCCGCGAGGCCAAGTCGGTGGCGCGACTGGCGCACCCCAACGTGGTGCAGGTCTTCGACCAGGGGGCGGACGGGTCGTACGTCTATCTGGCCATGGAGTACATCGCCGGGTGCACCCTGCGTGACGTGCTGCGCGAGCGTGGCGCCCTCCAGCCCCGGGCCGCGCTCGACATCCTTGAGCCGGTGCTCGCCGCGCTCGGCGCGGCGCACCGCGCCGGGTTCGTGCACCGCGACATGAAGCCGGAGAACGTCCTGATAGGGGACGACGGCCGGGTCAAGGTCGCGGACTTCGGCCTCGTCCGCGCCGTGGACACGGTGACCAGTACGACGGGTACCGTCCTCGGCACCGTGTCGTACCTCGCCCCCGAGCAGATCGAGCACGGCACCTCCGACACCCGGGTCGACGTCTACGCCTGCGGAGTCGTCCTCTACGAAATGCTCACCGGCGCCAAGCCGCACAGCGCCGACTCCGCCGCTCAGGTTCTCTACCAGCACCTCCACGAGGACGTGCCGCCTCCGTCGGCCGCCGTGCCGGGCATGGCGTACGCGCTGGACGAACTGGTCACCGCGGCCACGGCCCGCAATCCCGAGATCCGCCCGGCCGACGCGGTGGCACTGCTCGGCCAGGTCCTCGAAGCGAGGGCCGGCCTCACCGCCGACCAGCTCGACGCGATTCCGCCGGGTGCCCTGTCCGTGGGCCACGACAACGCCGACGACCGTACGAGCGTGATCCCGCGCTCGCTGTCCGTCCCCCGTCTGCTGCCGGTGAACGAGGACGACGGCGCTGTCGACCGGACCAGCCGGTTCGAGCAGAGCAGCCCGTTCACCACAGCGCCGGTCATGCCCACCCAGCCTCCGGGCACGCGGCCCCCGGGCGCCCGGCCGCGGCGCGGGATGCTGCTGGTCGTCGCCGCGATCGTGCTGGTCCTCGGCCTCGGCGCCGGCGTCTGGTACATCAACTCGGGCCAGTTCACCAAGGTCCCGCCCGTCCTGGCGAAGACGGAGCAGCAGGCCAGGAACCAGCTCCAGGACGCCGGGCTCGACGTCAAGCGGGTCAAGCACGCCTACAGCGACACCGTGAAGCGCGGCACGGTCATCGACACCGACCCCGGTGTCGGTCAGCGGATCCGGGACAACGACTCCGTGACGCTGACCGTCTCCGACGGCCCCCGGACGGTGAAGGTGCCGGACCTGAACGGCTTCGCGCTGTTCAAGGCGAAAGAGGTGCTCAAGGGCGACGGGCTCGCGGCGGGCATGGTCACGCGCGATTTCAGCCAGGACGTGCCCAGGGGCTTCGTGATCGGCACGAATCCGTCCGCGGGCACCCTGCGGCACTCGGGTTCGGCGATCGCGATCGTGGTGAGCAAGGGCAGGCCGATGGAGCTGCCCGACGTCACCGGCTCGTCGGCGGAGGACGCCACCACGCTGCTGGAGGGCGCGGGCCTGAAGGTGAAGATCGCCGTGGAGCGGGTCCACTCGGAGTTCGACAAGGGCCAGGTCGCCCGGCAGTCGCCGGCCGCCGGTCTCAAGGCCGCCACGGGCGACACGGTGACGCTGACGCTCTCCAAGGGCCCCGAGATGATCGAGGTCCCGAACGTCGTGGGCGACAGCGTGGACGACGCCACGAAGACGCTGGAGAATGCCGGGTTCCAGGTCTCCAAGGACCGCGGACTGCTCGGGCTCTTCAGCGACACGGTCAAGAAGCAGTCGGTGCACGGCGGCGACACGGCGCCCAAGGGCTCGACGATCACGATCCAGATCCGCTGAGCGGATCCGACGGACCACAGAGCCGCAGGACCGCAGGACCGCAGCGACACAGGGGCACAGGGCCTCCGAACGGGCAGCCGCTCGGAGGCCGCTCCCCCGCGAGATCCGCGCGCAGGACCGCCCGTGGGGTGCCCGGGGGCCCGTGACACCCTGGCGGGTGTGACCAGCAAGCAGCTCCGCAACCCCGTCGGCGGCCATGTCCCCGTGGCCGGCGGCCTCAGCACCGTCGGCCTGGCCTACGCCCGCGACCTCGCCGCCGAGGCCGTGCAGGTCTTCGTCGCCAACCCGCGCGGCTGGGCGACGCCCACCGGGAATCCGAAGCAGGACGAGGACTTCCGCGCGGCGTGCGCCGCCGGCTCGATCCCCGCGTACGTCCACGCCCCGTATCTGATCAACTTCGGCTCGCACACCGAGGCGACGGTCGAGAAGTCGGTGGAGTCGCTGCGGCACTCGCTGCGGCGCGGGCGGGACATCGGCGCCCTCGGGGTGGTCGTGCACACCGGGAGCGCCACCGGCGGCCGGGAGCGCTCCGTCGCCCTGAAGCAGGTGCGCGCCCACCTGCTGCCGCTGCTGGACGAACTGACCCATGACGACGACCCGTTCCTCCTGCTGGAGTCGACGGCCGGCCAGGGCGCCTCCCTCTGCTCACGCACCTGGGACTTCGGACCCTACTTCGAGGCCCTGGACGCGCACCCCAGGCTGGGCGTCTGCCTCGACACCTGCCACATCTTCGCGGCGGGCCACGATCTGACCGGACCGAGCGGTATGCACCAGACCCTCGACCTGCTGGTCGACACCGTCGGCGAGGGACGGCTGAAGCTGATCCACGCCAACGACTCCAAGGACGTGGCCGGCGCGCACAAGGACCGGCACGAGAACATCGGCTCCGGCCACATAGGCGAGGACCCGTTCCGCGCCCTGATGACACATCCCGCGACGGAGGGTGTCCCGCTGATCATCGAGACGCCCGGCGGGAAGGAAGGTCACGCGGCCGACGTGGAGCGACTGAAGAAACTCCGCGACGGATAGACGGTCCCGCGGCCGGTCCGGCGCCTCGGGAATACCCCAGGGGGGTATGTGGTTCCTCCTACGTCAAGCAGCCGTGACTCGACATTGGGGGATCTCATGGGGCACGAGGCACACACCCGCGCGGACACGCGCCCGCAGGCGCACACCCCTCACCACGGACCGGCCGCGGCCACCTGGCCCATGGCCGCCCTGGCCACCCTGCACTGCCTCACCGGCTGCGCCATCGGCGAGGTGCTCGGCATGGTCGTGGGAACGGCCTTCGGGTGGGGGAACCTGCCGACGACGATCCTGGCGATCGTGCTGGCCTTCCTCTTCGGCTACTCGCTCACCCTGCGCGGAGTGCTGAAAGCGGGCGTCGACTTCCGTACGGCCTTCCGGGTGGCGCTGGCCGCGGACACCCTGTCCATCGCGGTGATGGAGCTGATCGACAACGGGGTGATCACGCTGTGGCCGGCCGCGATGGACGCGGAACTGGCCGACGCGGTCTTCTGGTTCTCGCTGGCGGTCTCGCTGGTGATCGCCTTCGCGGTCACGACGCCCGTCAACAAGTGGCTGATCGGCCGGGGCAAGGGCCACGCGGTGGTCCACGAATACCACCACTGACGCGCTCGGAGAGCGACACCAGGACTCAGAGCTCGGGGCCGTCCCCGGGCTCTTCCTGGTAGGAGTAGCGCTGCTCGCGCCAGGGGTCGCCGACGTTGTGGTAGCCGCGCTCCTCCCAGAAGCCGCGGCGGTCGGCGGTCATGTACTCGACGCCGCGCACCCACTTGGGGCCCTTCCAGGCGTACAGATGCGGGACGACCAGGCGCAGCGGGAAACCGTGCTCCGCCGTCAGCAGTTCGCCGTCCTTGTGGGTGGCGAAGATGGTGCGCCCGGAGGCGAAGTCCGCGAGGCGCAGGTTCGAGCTGAACCCGTACTCGGCCCAGACCATCACATGGGTGACGGTGGGCGCGGGCGGGGCTATCTCCAGGATCGTACGGGCGGGCACGCCACCCCATTCGGCCCCGAGCATGCTGAACTTCGTGACGCAGTGCAGATCGGCCACGACGGAGGCGTACGGAAGGGCGGTGAACTCCTCGTGGGTCCAGCACTGCTTCCCGCCGTCGGCGGTGGCGCCGAAGACCCGGAACTCCCAGCGTTCGGGGCGGAACTTGGGGACGGGTCCGTAGTGCGTGACCGGCCAGCCGCGCTGAAGTCGCTGTCCCGGCGGAAGCTCCGACTGTGCCGTTTCTCCAGATTCGCGCTCCACCGGCTGACCCATGACTCCATCCTGACAGACCCGGAACAGTGCCCATGACCAGCGCGGGCCGGATCGGGGCAACTCGTAGTAAGCATGCACTTACTGGACGCTCCGGGACACTGGTGCGAAGATGCGGCGCAATCTGCCCAGTACCCCGCTTGGAAGGAGCCTCTGCGATGCAGGGCGACCCCGAGGTCATCGAATTCCTCAACGAGCAGCTGACCGGTGAGCTGACCGCGATCAACCAGTACTTCCTGCACGCGAAGATGCAGGAGAACTTCGGCTGGACGAAGCTCGCGAAGTACACCCGGCACGAGTCGTTCGACGAGATGAAGCACGCGGAGGTGCTCACCGACCGCATCCTGTTCCTGGACGGGCTGCCGAACTACCAGCGGCTCTTCCATGTCCGGGTGGGGCAGACCGTCACCGAGATGTTCCAGGCCGACCGGCAGGTGGAGGTCGAGGCGATCGACCGCCTCAAGCGCGGGATCGAGGTGATGCGCACGAAGGGTGACATCACGTCCGCGAACATCTTCGAGTCGATCCTCGAGGACGAGGAACACCACATCGACTATCTGGACACCCAGCTGGAGCTGGTCGAGAAGCTCGGCGAGGCGCTCTACATCGCGCAGCTCGTCGAGCAGCCGGAGAGCTAGGACAGGAGAGCCGGGACCGGAGGGCCAGAGCTTCGGCGCCGGGAACCAGGACCCGAGGGCCAGGTCCGGAGCGTCAGGCGGCCTCGCGGCCGGCGGTGCCGTACCCGACGGTCTCGCGCGCGCCCGTCCCGGTGGATCCGAGGACCTCGGAGAGCACCGGCATGCCCTGGTCGGCCAGTTCGCGGCGCGGACACGAGCCCCTGCCCAGCAGTGCCTGGATCCGGCGTACGCACGAACCGCAGTCCGTGCCCGCCTTGGAGGCCGAGGCTATCTGCCGAGGAGTACAGGCGCCGTCCTCCGCGTGCTTCTTCACCTGCTGTTCGGTGATCCCGAAGCAACTGCAGACGTACACGCGGTTCACCTCCCGCCGGAATCGTTGGGTCGCGCCGTCCCGATGATCGGTGAGGCAAACCTAACCTTACCCGTCGCACAGCAACCGCAAAAGTGGCGTGGGGCGCGGATCGTATGTGATCCGCGCCCCACTTCAGGTGCCGGTAACAGGCGAGCGGCCTGTTGATCTGCTACTGGTCGCGGTACATCTCGGCGACGAGGAAGGCCAGGTCAAGGGACTGGCTGCGGTTCAGACGGGGGTCGCAGGCCGTCTCGTAGCGCTGGTGCAGATCGTCGACGAAGATCTCGTCGCCGCCGCCCACGCACTCGGTGACGTCGTCACCGGTGAGCTCGACGTGGATGCCGCCCGGGTGCGTGCCCAGACCCTTGTGGACCTCGAAGAAGCCCTTGACCTCGTCGAGCACGTCGTCGAAGCGGCGGGTCTTGTGGCCCGAGGCCGCCTCGAAGGTGTTTCCGTGCATCGGGTCGGTCACCCAGGCCACGGTCGCGCCGGAGGCGGTGACCTTCTCGACCAGCTCGGGCAGCTTGTCGCGGACCTTGTCCGCGCCCATGCGCACGATGAAGGTGAGACGGCCGGGCTCGCGGTCCGGGTCCAGACGCTCGATGTACTGAAGCGCCTCCTCGGCCGTCGTCGTCGGACCCAGCTTGATCCCGATCGGGTTGCGGATCTTCGAGGCGAACTCGATGTGCGCGCCGTCCAGCTGACGGGTGCGCTCACCGATCCACACCATGTGGCCCGAGACGTCGTACAGGTGGCCCGTACGCGAGTCGACGCGGGTCAGCGCCGACTCGTAGTCGAGGAGCAGCGCCTCGTGGGAGGCGTAGAACTCGACGGTCTTGAACTCCTCGGGGTCGGTCCCGCAGGCCCGCATGAAGTTCATCGCGTTGTCGATCTCGCGCGCGAGCTGCTCGTAGCGCTGGCCGGACGGGGACGACTTCACGAAGTCCTGGTTCCAGGCGTGCACCTGGCGCAGGTCGGCGTAACCGCCGGTGGCGAAGGCGCGCACCAGGTTGAGCGTGGAGGCGGACGCGTTGTACATCCGCTTCAGGCGCTCAGGGTCCGGGATGCGGGACTTCTCGTCGAAGTCGAAGCCGTTGACCGAGTCGCCCCGGTACGTCGGCAGGGTGACGCCGTCGCGGGTCTCGGTGCCCTTGGAGCGGGGCTTGGAGTACTGGCCGGCGATACGGCCGACCTTCACCACGGGGACCGAGGCGGCGTACGTGAGGACGGCGCCCATCTGGAGCAGGGTCTTGAGCTTGTTGCGGATCTGGTCGGCCGACACGGCGTCGAAGGCCTCGGCGCAGTCGCCGCCCTGGAGAAGGAACGCCTCTCCCTTGGCGACGGACGCCATCCGGGCGCGCAGCTGGTCGCACTCGCCCGCGAAGACGAGCGGCGGATACGACTCGAGCTCCGCGATCACATCGCGCAGAGCCTCGGCATCGGGGTACTCGGGCTGCTGCGCCGCGGGCAGGTTTCGCCAGGTGTTGCCAGCGCTCGCGCTGGACTTAGCGTTCACGGTCACCCGGACAACATTACGGGGTCGGGTCGGGCGTCCCGTCCACATGCTCATCAAGTGAGACGAACCGCGCTCGAACGACGGCTCCCCGGACGGCCGCGACGCCCGCCCGGGGAGAGGCTCCAGGGTCCCCTAGCCCACGTCGAGCCGGTCGCGGTCGATGGAGATCCGCACACCGCCGTGGGTCTCGGTCGTGTCGCCCACGTACTGGTGGACACGCTGGTGCTTGGCCCACAGGGCCGAGGGGATCGAGGAGTCGGACGTGCCCGACACACCGTTCCAGCGAGCGAAGTGGATCACGTCGGGCAGGGTGACGGTGCTCTTGTTGGCGATCAGGTCGGACACCAGGGACGAGGTGTTGCCGTACGCGCCGGAGCGGTAGCCGAGTGCGTGCAGGCGCACGGTGTAGGCCTGGACGTAGGCGAGCACCTGGTCGGTGATCTTGCCTCCGGGCTCGTAGTGCTCCAGGTCGTCGTAGATCACCGTGCCCTTGCCGAAGCCCAGCGCGGCCGCCTGCTTGACGGCGTCGTCGGCCGCCGCGGTGCCCTGCGGCACCGGGCTGGTGATCGCCGAGCAGCCGCCGCCGCAGCTGCCGCCGTCGGAGGAGGGCTGCCGGCCGACGTACAGCGGGAAGAACCGCCAGCCGCGCGTGTACTGCGTGCGCACCCAGTCGGCGGTCAGGTGCTGCTGGGCGCAGGCACGGTTGAGACCGCCGATGTAGACACCGATGGCGCCGTACTTGGAGTTGTCGCGCCAGGCGTCCATCGCCGACTGGCTCGGGGCGGTGCAGGCGTCGAAGCCCTCGCCGCGGAAGGAGGTCGCGTCGGTGGGCAGCGGGGCCGCCGCGGCCTGTTCCGCGGGCCCCTCGCGCCGTGCGCCGGCGACGGGAAGTCCGGCGCTGCGCAGGACGTCCTGGATGCGCGCGCGGTCGTATCCGTAGGCGGCGGTGACGGCGATGCGGTCGGCGGTGGCCCGGTAGGTGCGGGCCACCGGGTTCTCGGTGACGGCCCTTGCCGCCACGGGTGCGGGCTGGACCAGAATCGCCTCGGTACGGCCGGTGGCCCTGGCCGGGCAGTTCTGGTCGCTGCCCGGGGTGCCGAGGTAGACGGCGTGCCGGTCGAAGCGCACGCAGGTGTCGGGATGCCTCTTCAGGTCCACGATCTGCCAGGAGTCGGGGACGGTGAAGATGTAACCGCGGTAGGCGATCTGGGTGAGGTCCTCGGAGTCGCCCGCGCGCGGGGCGGAGCTCGCGGGGACGAGGGATCCCGCGGCGAGGGCGGCCGCCGCGAGGAGCACGGTCAGGGCGCGGGCGCCGGTCCTGCGGGTCTGGGGCGAACGGACTGCGTGCATGGTTCTCGTTTCTCGGTGCGTTCGGGCTGTCTGGCCATCCATGGCCGGTGACCGGACGGTAGGAACGCCTCGCGGGGCCGTTTCACGCTGTTGCCCGCCCCTCACCCTCGGGTAAGGTGCGGCGCATGTTCGCGCATTCGAACCAGAACTGGTGGTGGACCGCTCATCCGGCGGCCCGCTGACTGCGCGTAGACAAAAACTTCGCGAAGGCCGCCCGAGGGCGGCCTTCGGTGTTTGCGGACCCGGGCCGTTCCTCTCCGAGATGCACGATTCGAGAGAAGGACCGCACCGATGAATCTGCTCGACCTGCTGGACGATCCCCGTCCGTTCGCCCTGCTGCGCCGCCGCACTCCGGGCCGCGACCACGACGTGGTGGAACTGCTGCTGGGGCCGGTGCGCGAGGTGGAGCGTCTCGCCGACATCCCGGACGAGGCGCTCGCGCTGATCCCGTTCCGGCAGATCCGGGAGCGCGGCTTCGACGTCCGCGACGACGGCACCCCGCTGACGGTGCTCGCCCCCGAGGAACGTCACGAACTGCCGCTCGCGAGGGCGCTGGCGGAGCTGCCGGCCCACGACGTCCGCGTCGAGGGCGGCGGCTTCGACGTCGGCGACGAGGAGTACTCCGGGATCGTCGAGCGGGTGCTGCGCGAGGAGATCGGGCGCGGCGAGGGCGCCAACTTCGTGATCCGGCGGACGTACGAGGGGCGGATCCCCGGATTCGGACGGGCCGACGCGCTGGCGCTGTTCCGCCGGCTGCTGGTCGGCGAGCGGGGCGCGTACTGGACGTTCGTCGTGCACACCGGGGAGCGGACGCTGGTCGGGGCGAGCCCGGAGGTGCATGTGCGGATGTCCGCCGGGACGGTGGTGATGAACCCGATCAGCGGGACGTACCGCTATCCGGCCGGGGGTCCGACGCCCGAGGACCTGCTCGCGTTCCTCGCCGACGGCAAGGAGATCGAGGAGCTCTCGATGGTCGTCGACGAGGAGCTCAAGATGATGTGCACGGTCGGCGACATGGGCGGGGTGGTGATCGGGCCGCGGCTCAAGGAGATGGCCCATCTCGCGCACACCGAGTACGAGTTGCGCGGCCGCTCCTCGCTGGACGTGCGGGACGTGCTGCGGGAGACCATGTTCGCGGCGACCGTCACCGGCTCTCCGGTGCAGAACGCCTGCCGGGTCATCGAGCGTCACGAGGTCGGCGGGCGCGGCTACTACGCGGGCGCGTTGGCGCTGGTCGGGCGGCGTCGGGAGGACGGGCCGGACGGCGGACCCGGGGCACAGACCCTCGACTCCCCGATCCTCATCCGCACCGCCGACATCGACGCGGACGGCCGGCTGCGGGTGCCGGTCGGCGCCACCCTCGTCCGGGGCTCGGACCCGGCGGGCGAGGTCGCCGAGACGCACGCCAAGGCGGCGGGCGTGCTGGCGGCGCTGGGGGTGCTGCCCGGCCGGCCGCGCCCGGACGGCGCCCGGCCGACACTGGGCGACGATCCGCGGGTACGGGCGTCGCTGGACGGGCGGCGGGCCTCGCTGGCGCCGTTCTGGCTGCGGATGCAGGAGCGGTCCCGGGATCTCGCGGGGCACGCGCTGGTCGTGGACGCCGAGGACACCTTCACCGCGATGCTCGCGCATGTGCTGCGGTCGTCCGGGCTCGAGGTGACGGTACGCCGCTACGACGAACCGGGACTGCGCGAGGCGGTCCTCGCGCACGAGGGTCCCGTGGTCCTCGGCCCGGGCCCCGGCGACCCCGGCGACGCGGCGGACCCCAAGATGCGTTTCCTGCGCGGGCTGACCGCCGAGGTGCTCCGTGAACACCGGTACGGCGTCCTCGGTGTCTGCCTCGGGCACGAGCTGATCGCGGCCGGGCTGGGGCTGGAGATCGTACGGAAGGACGTGCCGTACCAGGGCGCGCAGACCCGTATCGACCTCTTCGGGCGGCCCGAGACCGTCGGCTTCTACAACAGCTTCACGGCGCGCTGCGACGACGAGGCGCTGGTGGAGCTGTCGGCGCACACCGTCGAGGTCAGCCGCGCCGCGAACGGCGAGGTGCACGCGCTGCGCGGTCCCGGGTTCGCGGGCGTGCAGTTCCACCCGGAGTCGGTGCTGACACTGAACGGCGCCGCCGTCGTGCGGGAGCTGATCGGTCAGCTGCGGGGCACGAGCACGTTCTCGGAGCGGCGGCCCTCGGTGTAGTCGAGGACGTTGCCGACGGTCGCGTCGACGATCTGGCCGACGGCGTCGCGGGTGTAGTACGCCTGGTGCGAGGTGACCAACACGTTCGGGAAGGTGACGAGGCGGGCCAGGGTGTCGTCCTCGACGGTTTCGAGGGACTTGTCGAGGTAGAACAGCCCGGCCTCCGCCTCGTACACGTCGAGGCCGACGCCGGTGAAGCGGCCCTCGCGCAGCTCGGTGACGAGGGCCTGGCTGTCGATCAGGCCGCCGCGGCTGGAGTTCACCAGGATGGCGTCGTCCTTCATCGCACGCAGGGCGCCGGCGTCGATGAGGTGCTGGGTCTGCGGGATCAGCGGGACGTGCAGCGAGATCAGGTCGGACTCGGCGAGAAGCCGCTCCTTGGAGACGTACTCCATGCCGAGTTCGACACAGGCCGGGTTCTCCGCGATGTCCCAGCCGAGCAGGTTCATGCCGAAGCCGTGGGCGATGCGGGCGAAGGCCTCGCCGATCTTCCCGGTGCCGAGGACGCCCGCGGTGCGGCCGTGCATGTCACGGCCCATCAGCCCGTGGAGACGGAAGTCGAAGTCGCGGGTGCGGTTGGCGGCGCGCACGATACGGCGGTTGACGGCCATGCCGAGGGTCCAGGCGAACTCGGCGACCGAGTAGGGCGAGTAGTACGAGACCCGGGCGACCGTCATGCCGAGGCGCTCGGCGACCTCCAGGTCGATGTTGTTGAACCCGGTGGAGCGCTGGGTGACGAGCTGGGTGCCACCGGCCGCGAGGGTCTGGAGAACACGGTTCCCGAGGCCGCAGTTGACGCTGGTGGAGATGACCTCGTAGCCGGCCGCGATGGGCGCGGTGTCCTCGGTGAGGAAGACGTCGAGACAGCGGACCTCGTGGCGTCCTTCGAAGGCCTTCTCGATCAGGGACTTCTCGTCGGACTGGACGCCGAACGCCAGAATCTCCACCGGTTTCTCCCGTTCTGGGGGTATGGGCCGAATGTACGTCCCATACCCCCGGGCCGCGAAGGGGCCGCCGTCAGCCGAAGAAGACCCCGACCTCCTCGTACAGCGTGGGGTCGACCGTCTTCAGCTTGGCGGTGGCCTCCGAGATCGGAACGCGGACGATGTCCGTGCCGCGCAGGGCCACCATCTTGCCGAAGTCGCCGTCCCGGACGGCCTCGATGGCGTGCAGGCCGAAGCGGGTGGCGAGCCAGCGGTCGAAGGCGCTGGGCGTCCCGCCGCGCTGGACGTGCCCGAGAACGGTGGTGCGGGCCTCCTTGCCTGTGCGTCGCTCGATCTCCTTGGCCAGCCACTCGCCGACCCCGGAGAGCCGGACGTGCCCGAAGGAGTCCAGGGTGCCGTCCTTGAGGACCATGTCGCCGTCCTTGGGCATGGCGCCCTCGGCGACGACGACGATCGGCGCGTACGACGCCTTGAAACGCGAGGACACCCAGGCGCAGACCTGGTCGACGTCGAAGCGCTGCTCGGGGATGAGGATGACGTTCGCGCCGCCGGCGAGGCCCGAGTGGATGGCGATCCAGCCGGCGTGGCGGCCCATCACCTCGCAGACGAGGACGCGCATATGGGATTCGGCGGTGGTGTGGAGGCGGTCGATGGCCTCGGTCGCGATGTTGACCGCCGTGTCGAAGCCGAAGGTGTAGTCGGTGGCTGAGAGGTCGTTGTCGATGGTCTTGGGAACGCCGACGACGTTGATGCCGTACTCGTCGCCGAGCCGCGCGGCGACGCCCAGGGTGTCCTCGCCGCCGATCGCGATGAGTGCCTCGACCTCCTGCTTGGCGAGGTTCTCCTTGATACGGCGGATGCCGTTCTCGTGCTTGAGGGGGTTGGTTCGCGAGGACCCGAGGATGGTTCCGCCGCGCGGCAGGATGCCGCGCACGGCGGTGATGTCGAGCCGTACGGTGTCGCCTTCGAGCGGCCCTCGCCAGCCGTCCCGGTAGCCGACGAAGTCATAGCCGTACTCCTGCACGCCCTTGCGGACGATGCCCCGGATGACGGCGTTGAGCCCGGGGCAGTCGCCGCCACCGGTCAGTACTCCGACCCGCATGGAAAGTCCCTTCGCCACAGTTGGCTGTCGGACTCACGCTAGTAGTGATCCAGGTCACTTCGGCATGGTGCGGAAGGGCTGTTCCGGTGAATTGTCCTGTAGTTGATCAGTGCAGATCACCCGAAGGGCGGCATCGGCCCCTCCCGGCGGTGTCGTCCGCGCCCGGTCACGCCTCGTCAAGACCGCGCTCTATGGCATAGCGGACCAGCTCGACCCGGTTGTGCAGCTGGAGCTTGCCCAGGGTGTTCTGCACATGGTTCTGGACGGTGCGGTGGGAGATGACCAGGCGCTCGGCGATCTGCTTGTAGCTCAGGCCCTTGGCGACCAGCCGGAGCACCTCGGTCTCACGGTCGGTCAGCTGCGGGGCCCGCGGCCCGTCGGAGCCCGTGGCGGCGACGGGCTCCGAGGCCAGCCGGCGGTACTCGCCGAGGACCAGTCCGGCGAGGCCCGGGGTGAACACCGGGTCGCCCGCGGCCGTCCGGCGCACCGCGTCGGTCAGCTCCTCGGCGGACGCCGACTTCAGGAGGTAGCCGGTCGCGCCGGACTTCACCGCCTCCAGCACGTCGGCGTGCTCGCCGCTGGCCGACAGGACCAGGACCCGCAGGGACTGGTCGGCGCCGACCAGCTCCTTGCAGACCTGGACACCGGGCTTGGCGGGCAGGTTCAGATCGAGGACCAGGACGTCGGGCGCCGCGGCCAGCGCGCGGCGCACGGCCTGCTCGCCGTCGCCCGCGGTCGCGACCACGTCGAACCCGGCGGCCGCCAGGTCACGGGCCACGGCGTCACGCCACATGGGGTGGTCGTCCACCACCATGACCCTGACGGGGTTCTCCCCCACCCGCGGCTCCGCCGCCGTCCCGCCCGTCATCGTCCTGCCGCCGCCTTCGTCATCGTGTCCTGGCCTTCCCCCGCGCGTCCTTCGGTACCTTCAGCTCGACCTCGGTGCCCTGTCCCGGGACGGAGACCAGCTCCGCCGTCCCGCCCAGCTCGCGCAGCCTGCCGCGGATCGAGAGCGCCACTCCGAGGCGGCCCTCGCCCTCGGCCTGTGCGAGCCGCCCCTCCGGAATGCCGGGGCCGTCGTCGCGCACCGTCACGATCACCGAGTCCGGCTCGTCCTCGACCAGGATCCAGGCGCGGGCGTCCGCGCCCACGTGCCTGCGGACATTGTCCAGCGCGGCGCCGACGGCGGCGGCCAGTTCGCGCGCCGCCGACGGGTCGAGGGGCACCGGCGCGCCGGGCTCGGAGAGCGTCACGCGCGCCGTGGTGTACGGGGCGAGCAGGGCGCGCAGGTCGAGCGGCCCCGCGGGATCCTCGTCGTCGGGCTCGTCCACGGCCCGTACGACCGCGCCGAGCGCCGCGTCCTCCGACACCCGTGAGACGGGCACCAGACCGCCCGACACCAGGGTGCGCAGCGCGGCCTCCTGCTCACCGGCCATGCGGCCGAGCTCCGCCGCCTCGCCGCCGAGCGCGGTGCCGCGCCGCTGCACCATGGCGAGGACCTGGAGCACTCCGTCGTGGATGTCCCGGGCGAGACGCTCGCGTTCGCGGGTGGCCGCCTCGATCTCCAGGGCGCGGGCGAGGGTGCGCTCGGAGGCGCGGGCGACCTCGACGACGTAGCCGATGGCGATGGAGGCGACCCAGACGAGGATCACGTTGTGCACGGTGTCCCGGGTCGGGGAGCCGCGCTCGACGATGTTGGCCGCGGCGACGAGCGTGGAGGCGAAGGCCGCCCAGCGCCAGCCGCCCTTGATCGCGAAGGCCAGGACCGCGCCCGCCGTCCATATCGACGGCAGGGTCGGGCCCCCCGAGTCGATGCGCGTGGCGGAGTCGGCGACACGGGTGAGCAGGATGCCGGCCAGCGCGACGGTGAGGTCGGCGGCGAGGAACCGCTTGGTGCAGTTGGCCGCGCCGGCGACCCTCGGGAGCGTGGCCAGCGTCCAGACGAGCAGGAACGCGAAGAACGCCACGGCCACCCACGGGCGGGCGAACCTGTCGTACGTGGTGGCGAAGAGCCCGATCGCGTACAGCACGGTCAGCACCCGGTACCCGGTCAGCGCACGCCACAGCGGCTGCTCGACCGACATCCTCATGACTCTCTCGCGCTTGGCCATGCCCCCCCACCCCACACTGCCGACGTCCCTACGGACGCGCCTAGGAGCCGGACCGTTGCGTCTCGGCCGGTCCGTCTTCTCCCTCGCCCCCGGGACCCGTCGCCGGACCGGCCTGTTCCGCCGCCGCCTGCTTCTCCGCCTGGGCGAGTGCCGCCCTGGCCGCCTTGTCGGCGTCCTTCTCGGCCTTCGCCGCGTCCGCGATCTGCCGCTTGGCTGCCGTCGCGTACATGTCGACGTACTCCTGGCCGGACAGCTTCATGATCTCGTACATGACCTCGTCCGTCACCGCGCGGAGCACGAACCGGTCGTGCTCCATGCCGCTGTAACGGCTGAAGTCCAGCGGCTTGCCGATGCGGATGCCCGGACGCATCAGCTTGGGCATCAGCTTGCCGGGCGGCTGGATCTTCTCGGTGTCGATCATCGCGACCGGGATGACGGGCGCGCCGGTGGCGAGGGCCACGCGCGCGAGGCCGCCGGGCTTGCCGCGGTAGAGGCGGCCGTCGGGCGAGCGGGTGCCCTCCGGATAGATGCCGAACAGCTCACCGCGCTCGATCACCCCGATGCCGCTCTTGATGGCCGCCTCGCCCGCGCCGCGTCCGCCGGAACGGTCCACCGGGAGCTGGCCGACGCCCTTGAAGAAGGCGGCCGTCATCCGGCCCTTGATGCCGGGGGTCGTGAAGTACTCGGCCTTCGCGATGAAGGTCACCTTGCGTTCGAGGACCGCAGGCAGGAAGAACGAGTCCGAGAACGACAGGTGATTGCTCGCCAGGATGGCCGGGCCCTCGGCGGGGATGTTCTCGAGGCCTTCCACCCAGGGTCTGAAGGCGAGCTTCAGCGGCCCTCCGATGGAAAACTTCATTGCGCCGTAGATCACCCGTGTGCCTCCTGTGTCGTGGATCAGACCTTAACCCGGAGCACAGTCAAAGGCCCCGACGACCCTGGTCGGTGTCAGTACCGTCGCGTACGGTGAAGCACACCCGGAGTCGTTTTCAGCCCACTCATGAACAGGAGACCGAGGTGCCGGTCCTTCCTGGAGCCGAGCCGTTCCGCCACGAGGGCGGAGAGGTCGGCGTCCTTCTCTGCCACGGTTTCACCGGCTCCCCGCAGTCGTTGCGACCCTGGGCGGAGTATCTCGCCGAGCGCGGTCTGACCGTCGCGCTGCCCCTGCTGCCGGGACACGGCACGCGCTGGCAGGACATGCAGGTCACCGGCTGGCAGGACTGGTACGCGGAGGTCGACCGCGAGCTGCGCGCCCTGCGCGCGAGCTGCTCGCGGGTCTTCGTCCTCGGGCTCTCGATGGGCGGCGCGCTGGCCCTGCGGCTCGCGGCCAGGCACGGCGACGAGATCAGCGGCATCGTGCTGGTCAACCCACTCAACAAGGTGCAGGGCCTGACCGCGCACGCCCTGCCCGTGCTCCGTCACCTCGTTCCGTCCGTGAAGGGCATCGCGAGCGACATCGCCAAGGAGGGCTCCGAGGAGCTCGGCTACGACCGGGTGCCGCTGCACGCCGCGCATTCGCTGCGCCTGCTGTGCGGGGTCGTGGACGCGGAGCTGCCGCAGGTCACCCAGCCGCTCCTGCTCCTGCACAGCCTCCAGGACCATGTGGTCTCCCCCGCCGACTCGGCGCGCATCCTCGGCCGGGTGTCCTCCACGGACGTGACGGAGATCGTGCTGGAACAGAGTTACCACGTCGCGACGTTGGACCACGACGCGGACCGGATCTTCGAGGAGAGCCACTCCTTCGTCACCCGGCTCGCGCCCGGTGCCGGCAAGGAGGCCGACACCGGTCGGGTGGGTAGGCAGGAAGGGACGGCAGCCGGTGGCTGAGCACGACGCGGACCGCGGTGATTCCGAGGAGAAGGGCGTCCCCGTCGGCGAGCCGCTCGACGGGGCTCGCGGCGAGGAGCTGGGCGACGCGCGCGCCGAGTCCGCCGGGGACCTGATCGGGGAGTCGCTCGGGGATGCCCGCGGGGAGTCCGCCGACGACGAGCAGAGCGTGCCCTTCGACGAGGACGCCGTCTGGAAGTCGATCGTCGCGGGTTACGGCGCGGAGCCGCCGGACCCGCCGGGCTCGCGGCCGTTCCGGTCCATCGAGGACCTCGCGCTCCCGGAACCCGGGCCGGACACCGGCTCCGGGACGGGCGGCGGGGGCGCCGAGAGCACCGGGGACGGTACGGACGAGGGCGACGACGCCCCGGATCAGGGAGCAGGCTCCGAGCCGGAGGCGTCCTCCGGCGATCAGCCCTCCGCCGTCAGGCCGCTCGGCAGTTCGATCGCGTTCGCGCCCGGTGTCGGCGGACCGCGGGACTACCGCGCGGCCGAGTCGTCCGAGGACGACTTCGACGAGGACGACGAGGGCCACTTCGTCCCGCCCGAGCCGCCTCCGCTGCCCGCTGCGGACACGACCGCGAAGTTCGCCTGGCTCGGCGTGCTCGGCGGCCCCGCCCTGCTTCTGCTGGCCGTGCTGCTCGGCTGGGACATGACCTGGTGGCTCACCACCCTCGGCATCGGCGGTTTCCTCGGCGGCTTCGCCACCCTGGTGACGCGCATGAAGGACGACGACGAGGACCGCGACGACCCGGGGCGCGGCGCGGTCGTCTGACCACGGCCCGGGTCGGTCCGGGAGGTTCCGGCATCCCCCCGGCATCCCCCGGCGCCGCCGTACTAGGACGCGGGCACTCTGAGGGCGGCGAGGACGGGCAGATGGTCCGTGGCTGCCCTCAGGTCCGCCTCGCTCACGCCGGGGAGGCCGAGCGGCACCCCGCAGCCGAGGACCTCGACGCCGGGGGTCGCGAAGAGGGCGTCGATGCGCCGGTGGGGGCCCGCGAACGTCCAGGTGTGCTCCCCGCCCCAGGGACGGGTGGCCCAGCCGTCCTGGAGCACCCCCGCGAGACGGCGGAACGCCGGTCCTGTCGGCCGCTCGTTGAGGTCTCCGCCCGCGACGGCGTGCGGAGTGCCGAGACCGGCGAGACGGTCGAGGAGCATGCCGCTTTGTTCGTGACGCTCGTCCTTCTGGAGCGACAGATGGCAGCTCAGGACACCGAGCCGGGCGCCCCCGAACCGGACGACCGCCGTGGCGAAACCGCGCCGGTGCTGTCCCGGGGTGAGCGGGAGCAGGACGTCCTCGGTGCGCTCCACGGTGGCCCGCAGGGTGCACAGCAGCGCGGGACCGGAGGCGGTGGCGCCTCCGGACAGGACGACGAGGCCGGAGGCGGCGGCCAGACGCGCGAGCTTCTTGCGCCAGCGGAAGAAGCGCGGCGCCTCCTGGACCAGGACGAGGTCCGGTGCGCAGGCGCTGATCACCCGGGCGAGGGCGTCGGTGTCGTCGCGCATCGAGCGGATGTTGTAGCTGAGCACGCGGATGACGGCCGAGCCGTCGGGCTCGGTGCGGGACGCGGGCAGCGGACTGGCGGAAAAGCTGGTCGGCATGGCGATCAAGATACGCGCCGGGAGCCCGCCGGAAGGGCCGAAGGACCACACGGCTCGAGCTCTGCACAGGCGCCGGGCGCGGCTCGGGCTCTGCGCAGGGCGCCGGGCGGGTGGAGCGGCACTCCGCCGTGCCGGAGGCTCTCGATCGGGTGAGGCGCGAGGGCCTGTCTGACAATTCGCGTCGTCGCCCGAAGGGCGGCCCGGCGGCGTCAGGTGCGTGCTCTGGGGGTGCCCCCTGCTCGAAGAGCTTGGGGGAGCGTGCATGGCGTCGCAGGGCAGACGGGAATTGTCAGACAGGCCCTAGGGGCAATGCCGTTGTTTTAGGCCTCGGGCGTAGGTTCCTGGGTAGTGGTCCCAGGGGGTGGTCGGGTGTCTGGGCGCGTGTCTGAGTTATCGGGTCTG
>NZ_JBEXGX010000032.1:0-93638 GCF_040607495.1 Streptomyces sp. NPDC005281
CAACGTCCTCTGGGCCCTCCTCCGCGATGGACGAACGTATGAAGCCACGCCACCCACTGCACGCGCGGCTTGACAGACCACATTAGGAATCACTGTCCGAGGTGGGTGGGTGGCGTGGAGGCGGGTGCGCCGCCCAGGCCGTTGTGTACCAGGGCGATCAATTCCTCGTCGGTGAGGCCGAGTTCGCGGGCCTGGGTGACGAGGTCGTGCACGGATTCGGTGAGCCGGGCGTGATTCGCGATGCCGGGGGCGGTGGTGACCACCGCGCCCCGGCCGCGTCGCAGCTCGATCAGTCCCTCGTCACGAAGCCGCTGGTATCCGCGGAGAACCGTGTGCACGTTGACGTTCAGCGATTCGGCGACCTGGCGGGCGGGCGGCAGCCGCTCCCCCGGGGCCGCGCTGCCGTCGGCGATCGCCCCTCGTACGCAGGCGGCGATCTGCTCGCCCAGCGGTACGGGCGAGCCTGGCTGGACACGGATCAGCATCCCCGCGCACGCTCCCCCGCTTGACGGTTCACCAGACCGTTGAGCAGTGCGGCCGCGGTCGTCGCGTCGTCGACGGTGACCACGTATTCGCGTCCTTTCACCGTACGGACCGAGAGTGCCTCCCCCGAGCGCAGCACCACGCCCCGCCGGTGCGGAAGGATCCGGTATCCCCAGCCGCCGAAGTCTCCCATGGCGTCGATCTGCGCGCTGCCGGCGTCGACGATGCCGTCCAGGGGCAGGGCTAGCCGGGGCCGTGGCAGGAAGGTCGAGGCGATCGTGAGTCCGCGCCGGTCGACGGTGACGCGTACGGCGGCTATCGGTGCGCAGGCCAGGCCGAGGGCGACCAGGGGCAGTCCCGCCTGCCAGGGGCCGAACACCGCGGTGACGAGGCCGCCGAGCGTGACCGCGGCGGCCGGGAGCAGGAGTGCTCGGGTGATGACGGTACGACTCCAGGCCGCCATCTCGCCCTCGGCGAGCGGCAGCGAGGGGAGCACCGGGGCGGTCGCGGATCGCGGCGCGGTCCTCCCCAGCCACCATGCCAGCGCGCCGGTGGCCACTCCGATGATGAGCAGCAGCACGGCCACTTGCCACATGGGCAGCCGTGCGTCGGCCGGGTCGTGGACACCGGTGTTCGCTACGACCGTGGCGATCAGCGCGTAGCCGAGGAGGACCGCCGTTCCGGCGCCGACCGCGACGGTCACCCGCACTCCCGAGCTCTTCCTGGCCACCGCGGCGAGGACGGTGAACAGCAGGCCGACGCCGACGATCAGACCGACTCCGGACGACAACGCGGCATGCCGGCTCATGAAGCCGTCCGCCGTGCCGTCCATGGAGAAGTGGGTGGCCATCCGTACGAGCAGCCGTTCGTGGTTCGCCCGGAAGACGGCGGCGTAGGCAGCGGTGGCCACGACGAACGGACCGGCCGCCAGGGCGCACCTGCGGATGATGGTCAACTGAGTCCCCCTCACATCGTTGTTCGCATTCAAGTAGAACAATGACACACGGACGGGCGCCCTGGAAGCCGGTATCCGATTGGCCGTGGCGCCAGGCGACTGCCGGCCGGATCGGGCCGCAGCCCGCGGCCGACTGACAACTGACGGCTCACGCCGATGGCTGACGGCTGACGGCTGACGGCTGACGGCTGACGGCTGACGGCTGACGGCTGACGGCGAGGGTCGATGATCGGTGGGCGGCTTCCACCCGCACCCGCGACGAACGCGGGGCCGGTCTCCGCGTCCCGGATCAGGTGATGCGATGTCCCCCGTCGACGTGCAGCACGGTTCCGGTGATGAATCCGTTGCGCATCAACGCGAGGAACGCCTGCGCGACGTCATCGGGGTTGCCGACACGGCAAGCCGGGAGTCGCTCGGCCAGTTCGGCGAAGACGGCCTGTTTGTCCATGCCGAGCTGGTCCCAGAGGGGGGTGTCCACCCAGCCGGGGGAAATCACGTTCACTCGCACGGGCGCCAGCTCGATCGCCACCCGTAGGGGGTGGCGCCGGGAACCACCCTGGCCAGGACCGGCCACGGGAGCCCGGCCGCAGACAGAAAGAGACCCTGCCCCGCACAACACGGGACAGGGTCTCCACAGAGCGCCGGGCAGGCCTTGCACCTGCATTTCCCCACAGGAAGCGGGACGTCTTTCCTTGGACCACCGACGCATCACCGACCGGTACGACTTCCGCCGACCAGTTCAAGATCGACCTTATCGCACACCTGGACCGGCACGGAACGGAACGGCGTCGGAGCCGATGTCGATCAGTTCCGCACCTGCGTCGCAGGACGGGCCGCCCGAGTCGTCGAGCCGGTTCGGCGGCATTCCATGGCGGACCCCTGGCCGACCCGTGGCCCACATGGGTTGTGGGCCACGGGCCGTGCGGGCGTCGCACGCCGTACGGACATCCGGGACGGTCGTGGCCTGCGGTGAGTGTCAGCCGAGGTGTGGCCGCCGCGGAGGGTTCGAAGCTGGACCGGACCCGGAGGTCCTGGCCTGCGGCCGGCTGCCGGCTTCCGTCATGCCTGCCGTGCGGCGAGGCGCTTGGCCGCGGAACGGCGATTGGGGAGAAGCGGATCGACCACGACGCCGGAACCCCTGCCCGGGGTGTAGTTCCACGTCCTCACCTTGTCCGCGACGCGGGTCAGGCGCTCGTCGCCAGGTACGACGTCGATGTAGAAGAGGGATTCGTCCGGCTTGGAGTCGTCGCCGCCCCAGCGGACGATGCCTTCGAGGTCGGCGAGGATGTCGCGGACGACCAGTTCCTGCTGGGGGAAGAAGCCGCCCCGGGCCCCGCTCGGGTAGTGCCCCGGGCGGATCTGCACCGCGGTGCCGGACGCCTGGTTGGATTCCGCCAGGCCCTTGCGGACCGTGCCGGGAGAGCGCCAGCCCACCACGTCGCCCTTGTGCAGGGCGTCGATCTCGTAGTGGAAACGCCGGACGACATGGACGAGTAAGGTCTCCACCTCGCCCATGCGCACGGCGACACCGGCCAGCGGGGTGCCGGGGACGGGCCGGGTGAAGACATTGCCACCTTCGTCGGCGCCCCGCTCCATCTCCCAGCCGTTGCGCGAAGGCTTGCCGGTCTGGACGCGTTTGTCCCGGGCCTTCGCTCTGCGGACGGCTTCCCGGACCTTCACCGGGTCGGGGCCACGGTCGGCGGCGTAGGCCGGAGAAGTGAGGAACTGGGAGGCGGGCAGGGACGCTGCGAGCGCGGCGGTGGTGATCACCGCGGTTCGGGTCAAGAACGTACGGCGTGACAGCTGAGGGGTGTTCAACTGATGTCCTCTTTCGTGAAGTCGGTCCTGGATCGCCGCTCGGATTCAAGGGCCGCGAAGACTCCGAGAACGAGAGCGATCAGCGCCAGCCCCAGCACGGCGGGGTTGACGTACTGCGGGACGGCGGCCGCGTACGAACCGTCCCCGGTCACATGGCAGTTCAGGTGCAGCGGTACGAGGGAGACGTCGACGCCGGAGACGTGTGCCGCCTGCGCCGCGGGCACCGCGTCCCGGCACGCCTGGGTCGTCATCGTCTCGTCCCGGACCAGATGGACCGCGCCCCAGGCGTACATCAGGGCCGCCGCCGCCCCGGCCAGGGCCGCGCCGGCGCGCAGCCGGACGCCCAGGCTCGCGCGCCGGATGCCGCGCCGGGCCAGTGAACTGGCGCCGTACACCGCCAACGTCACCGCGACGATCAAACCGATGAGGATGATCGGCAGGATCACGGCCAGGCTGGGCTGATCGTTGTTCATGGAGTCTCGCTAACCGCTTGGAGGTCACTGGTTCCGGATGATGCCGTTGTACTTCTCGAAGACCTGGTACAGCCCCATGCGCTTGGTCGCGTGGGCCACCGCCTCGTCTCCCCAGCCCTGGTAGCGCCGCAGCACCTCGAAGATCTCCGTCTCGGTGTAGTCGAGGCGCATGGAGCGCAGGACCGTCTCGCCGCCCGGGGGGTTGTGGCCCCCTTCCTTGCCCTCCGCGTCCCACAGGTGGATGAGCGACACGGTCTGAAGGCTGAAGGCGTTGTCCTTGTTGACCTTCTGCCACATGGTCCAGATGTCGTCGTCCTTGGCGGGGTCGAGAATGGTGCCGGAGACGTAACCCTTGTTGATGCAGTGGTTCCAGGCACGGATTCCGACCTCGCCGCTGATCTGGGCGATGCCCGTGGACGAGTCCCGAATCGGCGTCATACCCCCGCCGATGCCGGTGTGGTAGTAGGCGACGGCCGCGTCCACGCCCTGGTCGACGATGTCGTAGTGGCGCATCTCCCAGTACGCCGACGTCTGGATCAGCGCCTTGCGCATGCCGTACCGGGTCGACTGGGCCGTGACCACCGGGTCGTTGGCGAGGATCGTCTCGAAGCACTGGGTGTGGGTGAAGATCTTGTTGCCGCCGTCGTCGGGGAAGCCGATCGACTGCATGTACTTGCCGATGTCGTCGTGCAGGGCGTTGAGGAAATTGCCGTCGAACAGGACGTCGGGAAGCATCCCGCGCGGCTTGTTGAAGGAGTTCTCGCCGATGTCGAGGCCCGAGGCGACGTTGTTGTCGATCTCGATCTTGCCGTCGCCGGAGCCGACGGTACGGGTCACGATCTGGTCGTAGGCCCAGTCGGGCGGCAGGGGGTAGCCGAAGTTCCCGGAGAAGCCGGACGACATGTCGGAGACGAACGAGGCGGAGGTGTGACCCGCTTCGGCGACGCGCGTACAAACGTTGCGCGGCCCGTACACCCCGATCCTGAAGCGGTTGCCGTCGTCGGTGATGGCGTCCTGGATGCCCTTGAAGTGTGGCAGGACGTTGCTGGTGATGTCCGCGTCGAGCGCGTCGAAGTCGACGGCGAAGAAGATCCGCGCACCGGACTTGAAGCCGTGGTCGAGGGCGGCGTTGACCGCAGCCTGGCCGGCGGCACGACCGGCCGGGTAGCTGAAGCTGGAGGCGTCGCGGGCGTAGGTCTGGTAAATCGGGTAACAGCGCAGGCCGTTGTCGGCGATGGCCTGGAGCTCGCCGGGCTGGATCGCCTTCTCGGGCAGGGACGTGGTGCTCGGGTTCGTCAGGTAGCGGCCTACGTACTTGACGCCGTCGGCCTTCAGGGCTGCCGCCCGGGCGGCCGTGATCTTGGTGACCCCGTCGCAGGCCTCGCCCTTGCGGGTCTGGTCGCCGTACGAGACGAGGAGCGAGGCCCAGGTCGAGAAGTCACCGGCTCCGGACACGGGGAGCTTCGCGAACGACTGGAAGGTCCTGACCGCGGCCTGCGTGTCCGCGGTGAAGTCGCCGAAGGCCACCGCGCGTTGGTTGAGGATCATGGCACCGGAGAAGAGCAGCGCCCAGGTGCCGGTGGTACCGCTCGCCACGGCGTGGCTCTTGAGGCCGTTCTGGGTGCCCGGGCCGAAGACGCCGTTCGCCGTACCGTCGGCCATGCCGAGTTCGTACTGGATGGCGAAGAGCATCGACTTGGAGACGTCGCGCGAGTTGTGGCCGTCGCAGGGGACGATGAAGTAGTCCGCGCGGTTCACGTAGCGGCCGTTCATCCACCGCTGCACGCTGCGTATCGAGTCCGTCCCGGAGTTGACGGTCACGTAGGCGTCCATGTTCAGCAGGGCCTTGAACACCTTGGGCGTCAAGTCACCACCGGGGAAGGCCACGTTGACCCCCATGTCGACCTTCATGCTGGAAATCCCGGACTGTACACGGGAGTTGTACGTGCCGTCGATGTCACCGCCGTCGTAGCCCTTGCAGTACATGGCGGACTGAATGATCCGGCAGAAATCCGCCGAGGGCATCGTGGAGGCGTTCAGTTTCGGGTACTTGGAGGCGAGCGTCGACAGTGTGCCCGGTCCGAATGTGTTGGACAGGGTGGCGATTCCCAGTTCGTACTGGAGAGCCCTGGTGAGGGCGTACATGACGGGCCAGCCCGTCTTCCCGTCCTCGTTGACGGTGACGCCGATCCTGCTGCCGTAGACGCTGTTGACGAATTTCTGGGCGCGCAGCACCATCTCGTCGGCCATGGGGTGGTCATGCTCCTTAAGGTCAAGGGTTATTGGTTGTGGGTCATGGGTTACGAGCTATGACCCACGGATTTCCAGTTACGGGTTACGGGGTGGCGGACTTCGGGACGGGCGGAAAAACGGAGAAGGCCGATGTTTCGCGCAGAGGCGAAATCAGGCGCTGACCGGTTTTCGTCCTCGCCGACGGCATGTCGCAGCGGCGGCACGCCTCACCACCGGGGAGAGAAGAGTTCAGCTGTTCGCGCCGATGGCGGGCTCATGGAGCAGTCGGCGGGACACGGAAGGCGTCCGGAGTCCGTCCGGATTCCGCCCAGATTCCTGGATTCCGCCCTACGCCGGACGGGAGAGCGCGGGAGTGAAATCAGATGCCCGCGTTCGCGAGCCGCGAGGCATCACTCGCGACTTTCCGCTCGCAGGGCGGTCGGCGCCATTCCGGCCGGGAGATGCCGGCCTCAGCGCTTCAAGCGCTGCCGGACGAGGAGTTTCGATGCGCAGCGGATCTGCGCTTACCAGTCGCGTTTCAGCAGGTGGTTCTCGATGGACAGGGAGGCCGATACGACGATGGAGGCTGCATGGGTCGCTGCGGCCGAGACGCAGGGTGCGGCAAGACTGCCGTCCGGCCGACCACCCCGCCCCCGTCCCCCTCCCCGGTGAACCGCGACCGCCACCGCCGGCCGCGAGCACACCGCCTGCCACGGGAACAGCCGCAACGGTTAAGCGGCGCATTCGTCTTCTCCTGGTCACTCTCGTCCCCCAACCTGCTGTCTCTCGTCACGACACGAACAGCGCATCATGACGCGTCGAATCCACGGAAACGGTCCGGCCCTCGGTTTGCGGCAGGCACGTACGACCGTTTCCGACGCACAGGAACTTGAGCCTTGCGGAGAACACATGAAGGTGTCGACCGATTATTCGGGGCGCTCCGCAGAATGCGTACGGGCACGCCGAAGGGAAGTCCCTTCGGTGCTGTCGCCGACGAATATTTCAGGCCTCCGGGGCTGCCGGTCCGGAACGTGTCACATCTGGCGGTGTCAGCCGACTCACTGGGCGGACAGAAGGACCGGACTCCAGGCGCCGCTGCCAGAAAGGCCAACAAAGGGCGCAACCTTGACGGTCGAGAGTTTTCCGTCCATACGGAAAGACACCACGGATCCCCATCCCCCATGATGCCGCCGTCAGGACAGACGGCGGCGTGATCACGACCCTGCGCCAGAAAGTGCCCTTTGTCAACGGGTGGCAAAAATGCACTCATGGCGCCACGAATACGAGGCATGGAAGGCAAGCGAGTCGCAACTCGCGCCGAACGGACCGCATCGGTCCCGAGCGCCCGCGTAAAGCTTTGGCCATGGGATAGCAAATGTACGCAGCCGGCATACAGATGGCCGGATCGGCCCGACCTCGAGATTTGGTGACGGCTCACCATCGGATTCATCGGCTCGCATCAAAGCCCGCATGGCCGAAAAAGATAGGGCTGAGTGGGCGAGTCCGGATCGCCAGGGCGAACGAGGCTCACATGTTGCTTGCTCCGCCAGGCCGCAGATGGTTGGCTGAACTCGCGATCAAATCCAGAGGTTGACCGGAAATCACCGAGCGCGCGAAGGGCGAAGTCCGGGCCGTTCCCGCACCGTATGCCGACCGCCGGTTGCGGCGGCGCATCAAATGCCTGAGTAAAAAATAGATGGGCCCCAGGCCCACCCGACCCGGCATCGCATGCGTCCCTGGGCGACGCCGGGTCGGTGCCGGACCGGTCCGTTACCGCCGGCCATCATCAACGAAAAGGCTTCGTAAGGACGTTGACAGTTGTTCAGCGATGGAGGTGCGAACGAAGGTGAACGTCCAGCAGACGCGTCAGTTCACCCACCCGTCCGCCACCCTCCGGCGCCGCCGGAAAGCGTTCGAGCACTTCCACCACGACGCGCGTCGCACGATGCGCAGCCTGCTCCACATGTTCGGCGCCGATGCCCGGATCGTGTCCTGCGCCGAGTTCGGCTGCTCTGGCCGCGTGAGCTCCTGCTCCGAGAATGTGCTTGACCTGGGTCGCCTTGGCCAGCGGATGCAAGTAGGCGGCGCCTGCCGCGGACATCGCCGCCCGAGCGGCCTCCCGCGCCGCCTCGGTGTCCGCGCTCTTGGCCGCCTTGAGGGCTGCCCACGCGGTGTCGCGCAAGAGCTTCCCCCGCTCGCCGCCCCGGGCGAACTCCCACGCGGCGCTGATGGCGTCTCGAGGCCGTGTGTCGTCCGGCCGATCCGTCTCGAACACCTCGAGCACCGCTTCCGCGCACGCCGCCGCGAACGCGGTGACCTCACGAAGGTCTTGTTTGCTCAGAGCGATTTCGCCCTCGTCACCTGGCACGCCTCCATCTTCGGCCAACCTGCCGGGCTGGGGCGCCAATTCCCCCTTCGAGGGCAACGCCGGTGATCGGCGGGCTGCTCGGCGCCACCATTCTCGTACTGGCGATCGCCGGCGTTCCGCAACTGCGCAGATTGCCGTATGCCGCTGGGTGCGGTCGCCTGCCGTGACGGCTGTCAAGTGAGCTGGGCGCGGTCACGTGCTTCGTGCCGCTCACGTGCTTCGCGCCGGTCACGTACTTGGTGCGGTCACCTGCTTGGTGCGCCAGGTGCTCTTCTTCGACTTGTTTCCGCATGTCTCCATCGAGCACCAACGCCGGTTGCCGGGACGGGACGTGTCCAGGAACCAGGCGGCGCAGTGAGGTCCGGAGCAGGCGCGCACCTGGGCCAGGGCGGGGGACGTGGCCAGCGTGATGGCATCGCGCGCGATGTCCGCAAGCACCGCGCCGACAGGATCCTCGGCTCCGCACATCGCCGTGCCCGTTTCGTCGAGCCGCGGCACCGGTGTCGCTCCCGCGGCGGCCGTGTTCAACAGCTCGCGTTCCGCCGGAGGACAGGCGGCCGTACCGCCGTCGCCACGAGCCACCGTCAGCAGCACATGGACCGCTTCGCGCAGTGCCCGCGCCCGGTCGAGGACGGCCGCCATCGGAACCGGGATGACCACGTCGGCGGGATAGGGCCCCAACTGGGCGACCCAGTCGGCCAGATCCTGAGCGGTGGCCAGTTCCTCGGTGGCGTCGTCCGTGCCGCGCAGCCGCAGGGTGCGCATGAAGTCGAGGCACAGCCGGCCCGCACCGCTGCGGAATCGAGCGGTCGCCGGTTCGGAAGTGGGAGCCATGACAACCACCCTACTGCGGAACCGGTTTAACTGGTACGTTGCGGGAACCGGTTAAACAGGTTCCACACAGACATGCCTGTCCGGTCCTCTTCCTTCTCCCTTCCGCCCTTCCACTTTCCGCCCCTTCCATGGCCGAGGTGCGCGTGATGTCCGACAGCCCTGACAGCCCTTCCCCTGCCACTCCTCCGGCCCCTGGCCGGCCGCTGATCCTGCTTCTCTCCATCGCCTGCGGCATCGCGGTGGCCAACGTCTACTTCCCGCAGGCCGTCAGCCCGCTGATCGCCGAAGACCTGGACGTGACCTCCGCCTCCGCGGCCCTCGTGGTCACCTGCGCCCAACTCGGCTACGCGGCAGGCATCTTCCTGGTGGTGCCGCTCGGCGACCGGCTGCGCCACCGCGGCCTCGTCACCGCCCTGCTGCTCATCACCTGCGCGGGACTCGTCCTGGCCGGAACGGCCTCCTCCCTCACCGTCCTGGCCGTCGCCGGCACTCTGATCGGTCTGACGACGGTGGTCCCGCAGATCCTCATCCCCATGACCGCGGGGCTGACCTCCCCGCAACGGCGCGGCGCCGTGACAGGCACCCTGCTCTCCGGCCTGCTCGGCGGCATTCTGCTCGCCCGCACGTTCTCCGGGACCCTCGGACAATGGCTCGGCTGGCGCGCCCCCTTCCTGGTCGCCGCTGGCCTGGCCCTGGTTCTCGCCCTCGTGATGGCGGTGGCATTACCCCGCACCACGCCGAGCACCAGTCAGCCCTACTCGAAACTGCTCGCGTCCTCCGTCCAACTGTTGCGTACCGAATCGCTGTTGCGTCGTTCGTGCCAGTACCAGGTACTCGCGTTCGCCGCGTTCAGCGCCGCCTGGACCGCGCTCGCCCTGTTCGTCACCGGCCCCCGGTACGAGCTGGGCACTCCGGCGGTCGGCATCATCGCCCTCGTGGGCGCGGCCGGCATGTTCGCCACCCCGGTCGCGGGCCGGCGCAGCGATCGGGACGGTCCGGACGCCGTGAACCTCGTATGCATGATCGGAGCCGTCGCGGCGGGGGTGCTCCTGCTGACCGGAAGCCTGGGCGGGGTCGTCGGACTCGTCGGCCTGGGAGCGGGCATGCTGCTGCTCGACGTCGCCGTGCAGTCGGGCCAGGTGGCCAACCAGGCCCGCATCTTCGCCCTGCGCCCCGAGGCTCGCGCCCGCCTCAACACCGCTTACATGACTTGCGCGTTCCTGGGCGGAAGCGCCGGCTCGTGGCTCGGCGTCCGCGCGTACACCGCCTTCGGCTGGAACGGGGTGTGCGTACTGGTCGCGGTCCTCGCCGGCCTGGCCCTGCTCCGCCATGTCCTTCGAAGCCGCCCGGTCCGAGCGGACACAGCGGGCGCGGCAGTCGCGTCAGGCGTCGCGGGCACAGCAGGCACGGCTCCTCGAACCCCGGCACCGGCCGAGGTCAGCGACCGCGGGGGCAGGGACCTGGAAGCCGACCACGGACGGTGAGCCGGGCCCGCGCCGCACGCCGAGCGCGAAGCGAAAGCATCGACGAGAGAACAACCAGAGCTGGCTGGGCGGGATAGAGGGGATGGTGGGATGGGGCAGGCGGGTGCAGATCATGGCGGGCCGGACAGCCTTCGCCGGGCTCGAAGACCCGACCGCGTCACCCGAGGTACTGCATGACACGGGACCACGCGGTCGGTGTGCCGGACCCGGTGGCTACAGGGCGCCCGTCCCGCAGCCGACGCCAGACCGGCCGGGGACAACGGCCTTTGGGGCGGCCGTCGGTGAAGTCCTGGTAGGGCACCTTGAGCGGCTGGAGACCGATCTCGACCCAGTGGTCCTTGCCCGTGAAGTCCCAGCCGTCGCCCGGCATACGGATGTGGTCGTCGCGACGGTCCTTGTTCTGGCTGGTGATCTTGAGGACTTCCGCGTGGTGGCGACGGTTGCTCATGACCACGCAGTAGCGTTCCTTGCGGCCATCGGTGTCCCGGAACGGCACCACAGCGTGCCAGATCTCACCCGGGCCCGGGCGGCGCTTTCCCGAGTTGAGGCCGCCGTTGTCCCACAAGCGCACCGCCAGCAGGCACAGGTACGCCGTGAGCCCCGCCGCACCGCACTGCGCCATGGCGCGCGCGCTCCACTCGGGCGCGTCGAACCGGACCGCGGCCCAGTGGGCGGCGATCTGACCGAGCACCAGCACCGCTGCCGCACGGGCGAGGAAGACCCATCGGGGGCGGCGCCGCCGACGGTTCGCGAACAAGGCCACGCCCGCGGCGGCGACGACGGGTATGCCGTAGAGGACCGTGTACTGCACCGGGCCCTGCACATGCAACGGCGGTTTCTGCGACGCCATCAGGTCGGGCAGGGTGACCGGCAGTGCCAGGGTGTAGCCGACGGTGATCCACAGGTTCAGCAGCAGATAGCCCTTGACGGCCACGCCCAGGCAGGACGTGTTGGTGCGACGGGTCACCGGATTCCTCTTCCTCTGTACCGAGTGCCGCATTATGCAGCCAGCCGCACCCTTGACGGACGCGAAGTCGAGGGTTGCTGCGCGGACGACACTCAAGGTGCTGTGGCTATGGCCCGGCGCCGACAGCCCTGCCTCGACCTGGCGTAGAGCGACGGGTGCTGCGGGGGCTTGCGAGGGCGATACGCAAGTCGTAGGGGACAGTCTTGGCGTCGGAACCACAGCCGATACGACGACGGCACCATTCCGGATCCTGCGGCTGACGCGGCACGGGCCTTTCAAGCTGACGTCGTCGCACGTCCCCGCACACCCGCCGACCGGGCGCGGCGGGAGGGGCGGTAGCCGGGGTGCAGAGGGCGCGAACCGGCTCTTGATCGTCTAGTCCCGGCAAATGCGAGTCACCCTCCTGGCCCAGCACTCCAGTGTGATTTCGTGATCGAGCTAGGCGTCGAGGTAGTGGTAGTCCCCATCCGGGAGGCCGATCACCAGGCCGCCGTTGTGGACCCTCCACTCGCTCATGCCGTCGACGTCGTGGCTGACCAGAAACAGCCCCCGGGGCCTCTCGTCGTACTCGTCATCCGGGTAGGAGGCCGGGATCTGGGCGATCTGGCGCAACCTCTCCTCGAACCAGTCGAGGGACACCGCGCGGATGTCGCCCCCGTAGAAGGCCCACCTGACGTAGTTGTACTGCCGGGCGGGGAAGGCCCAGCCCCCGCTGTAGGTGCGCTCCGGATCGTCCGCTTCCACGATCTCCTTGATCTGGGCCAGCTGTCCTTCGTCACACTGAAGCCAGCCCCTGACCGAGACCATGGTTCCCATGGCAGTGGCTCCTCATTCGTGTGGCGCGCTGCCCTGGCGCACCGTTCCTATGGGCTTGCACGCTAAGGGTGAACTGCTGGGCCGCACAAAGGGATTGCCAGGTGGATCAACCGCCTCGGGCGAGAGCGCCATCCCCATCCGGTCGGCCCTCGCGATTTTGCGCCGGGCCCGGGTGAGTATGAGAACGGCCAACGCGTGATCAGCAGGGGTTGTGGGGACTCCTGAGGATCGTCCGATGGCCGCGGGCCGCAGCATGGACGTGGCCCGCTCGCAGGCGATGTTCGACCAGGCCATGGCCCGTATCGCGGGCAGGTTTCGCCGAATGGAACCGCGGGCGACGGCAAGGGCGTTCATCCTCGGAATGCTGTCCAGCTTCGAACGCAAGAACAACGCGTCGGTCAGGATGAGTGTCTGCGCGGGGGCTGTGGACGCCTCCGCGCAGACATTCTCACCCGACGAACGCCGGCGCCTGCGAACAACCGGTGGAGTGCACTCGTGGTTCAGGCCCGCCGCGGAGCGGCGCTACCAGGAGATCCGCGAATGTCGCCGGCGGAACCGGACGCGACTACGAGTGGACGGAGACCGGAGCCAGGGTGACGGTTGAGCTGAAGATGTCGCGGTCGTCCTGGCGGGCGGTGACGCGGACACGGGTACGGCCGAGGGCGTCGGCCGGCAAGGCGTCGGCCAGGATCCAGCACGGGGCGTCGAGTTCCGCGTAGCGAGAGAAGACGGACTCCATCCCGACGGCGACGGTGGGCGTGGGGTGGGCCAGTGCCTGGGCAGCCTGGCGTGCCGCCTCGAGCAGCAGCATGCCGGGGGCGTGGTCGACCGGGTGGTCGAACAGGATCGGGTGGGTGGTGTCCGTCCGCAGTTGCCAGCGGTCGGGAGTGTGCGTCGGAGACAGCACCACGTCCTCGAAGCCGTCCCTGCCCACGGGGCGCGGGGACGCCGGGGGCGACAGCGGCAGAACACGGACGGCGCCGATGTCGGCGTACCGGCCGCGCAGACGCTCGTAGACGGCGCGGTCCTGGATGGTGAAGCGGGAGTGCGCGGTGGCGAACGGGGCGCCGTCGCGCAGGACCTCGACGGCCAGGGCTATCGAGGAGGCGCGGTCGCGGCGGTAGGTGACCTTCGGGCAGGTGATGCGCAGTTCGACGAGGGCGGGACCGGGATCCGAACCCGTGCGCAGGGCAACAGGCGCCTCGGGACCGGATTCCGAACCCGCGCGCAGTGCGACAAGCCCCTCGGGACCTGAGTCCGACACGCGCGGTGCGATGAGTTCTTCGGTGCCGGATTCCAGGCCCGAGCGCATGTCAACGGGGCCGGCGGGTATCTCCGGGGCCGGGTCCACGAGGTGCCAGTCGAGGTCCTGCCACAGGAGCTGGTGGCCGAGCGGCACGGCGTAGGCACCGTGAGAGAGCAGTGGCAGGGTCTGGCGGATCGTCTCGCTCAGCAGCATCGGGTCGAGCAGGCCGTGGCGGGTGCGGTAGAAGCCGTGGTCGCGGGGCCATCGGGCGGTGATGGTGAAGGCGTCCGGGCCGGTGCGCTCCCATGCGCGAAGCAGCACCTCCTCCGGCCTCGTCTTGTGCGTGTAGTTCTGCGGTACAGGTGCGAGCGAGCCGGTGGCGTGTTCCCCGACAGCAGAGGCGCCACTTTCCTGGACGGCGGCGGTGACGTGGTCCCGGACAGCGGTGGTGACGTGTTCCCGGACAGTGTTCGACGGCATGACTGAATCTCCCCCTGGGTTCAGCACGGACGGAATGCCGGTCCCGTTTGGTCTCTCGGGCCCGGCTCGAATAACATAGAGGTCGTTCTTTTTGTTTGTCGAGTGGATCAGGAGATCAATTGATGGCGCGTCAGCAGGAGCGTGCGGTCAGGACCCGGGGAGCACTCGTGCGCGCGGCGGCCGAGGTCTTCGACGAAGTCGGGTACTCCGGCGCGAGCATCAACAAGATCCTCGACCGGGCCGGCGCCACGACCGGAGCCATGTACTTCCACTTCAAGTCCAAGGAGGAACTGGCGCGCGCGGTCATCCTGGAACAGGCCGCGGACCTGCGGCTTCCGGAAGGCGGAGGCGGCCTCCAGCAACTCCTGGACATGACCGCCTACCTGGCGGTCGAGATGCAGAGCAACATCCTCTTCCGGGCGGGCGTACGGCTCGCCGTGGAGCAGGGAGCGACCGAGCTCCAGGACTACGCGATCTACGAGTGGTGGGCAGACCAGTTCCGCCAGGAGCTGGAGCGGGCCCGCGAGATGGGGCAGATCCTGCCGGACGTCCAGGAGGCGGAGTTCGCCCGGGTGCTGGTGGGCGCCTACACCGGCACACAGATCATGTCCCAGATCTCCACCGGCCGGGCCGACCTGCCCGAGCGGATCGCCTCGATGTGGCGATGTCTGCTGCCGGCGCTGGCCCCGCCCGAGGTCATCGCGGAGCTGGACCTGTCCCTGTACAGCGGCATCACATCCGCGACGGCCGCCGCCGACACCGACACTGGCTCTGACGCCGCCAAGACGGAGCCCCCGGCGTGAAACCCCTCGAAGTGCTGCTCACCGGCGCCACCGGCTTCGTCGGATCCGAGGTCCTGCGTAGTGTGCTGCGCGAGCGTGCCGGTGGGCGCGACATCAGCGTCCGCGCCCTCGCGCGGGCGGCTCCGCCGGGCGACGCGGACACGCCGCCCGGCCTGTCCTGGGTGCCGGGGGACCTGTCCGACCCGGCGTCACTGCGCGGCGTGGCGCGCGGAGTAGATGTACTGGTCCACCTCGCCTCCCGCGTCTCCGGCAGCCCGGAGGCGTGCGAGGCCGTCAACGTGCATGGCACCCGGACGCTGCTGGACGAGGCCCGGCGCGCCGGCGTCGCACGGATCGTGCACCTGTCCACCGCCGCGGTCTACGGGCCTGGCCCGCACCGGGGCATCGCGGTGGACGAAATCCGACCCGCCCCCGTATCCCCGGCCAGCGTCACCCGGCTCGCCGGGGAGCGCCTCGCTCTGGAGGCGGGGGCGGTCGTGCTCCGGCCCGGACTCGTCCTCGGCGCCGGTGACCGCTGGGTGGTGCCGGCCCTGTCGGAACTGCGCTCCAGGGTCCCCGCCCACTGGGACGGCGGCAGCGGGCTGCTGTCGGTGATCGACGTCAAGGACCTGGCCCGGCTGATCGTCACGCTCGCGGAAACCGGCACCCCGGCGGGCCCGGCGGTGCACCACGCGAGCCACCCGGTGCCCGTCAGCAACCGCGACCTGATGGCCGCGCTGACGGAACGCGGCCTGCTGGACCCCGTCACCGCCGACTGGACCTGGGAGAACTGTCTGCGGCGGCTACGTCAGGTGCCCGGGAGCATGAGCGAGCGTCAGTTCTCGCTGCTGGCCCGCGACCACTGGTACGGCAGCGAGGAGATCTGGGGGATCACCGGCTGCCCGGCCGGCCCCGGCCCGCTGGCCCGTCTCGCCGAGTCCGCGTCCTGGTACCGCGTTCACCTGGCGGCCGCGTGAGCGATGCGCGGGCGTCGTACGACGGATGCGCGCAAGGTGCCAAAGTCGTTCGGCAGGTACGCGAGCGGGGCGGCACCGGCTCCGCTCGCCGATAGGCTCCGGGGCACCGAAACACCGAAGCAAGCACCGTAATCGTGTTGCCCGGTCCGGGAGAGCCGCCGGTCCGGCGGCCCCGGATCACTGCCGGAAGAGGGCCGAGGAGCACCGCGCCCGTCCCACCGACAGCCGGTACGTACGTGGCCGAGCAGCCGGTGGCGGCCCGGGTGCCGCCGAAACCGTCTCCTCCACCACGCGGCGCCCGGCACCGGACGCCCCGGGCCGCTCAGGCCCGACCGGCGCAACGCCTTCTAGCAGCCCGGAGGAACCGTGCAGCCCGGTCGAGAACAGCGGACCCCTCCCCCTCCCCCTCCTTCTCTCCCGCAGGCAACCCCCGTCACGCGGGAACGGCTCTGTCGTGGCGCGGAGGTCCCGGCGTGGTGAGACAGTTGCGGGCCGAACAGACCCGCCACGCACTGATCGCCGCCGCCGCCGCGGAGTTCGACCGGCACGGGTACGCCGGGACCTCCCTCTCACGGATCTGCGGGACGGCCGGCACCACCATGGGCGCGCTGACCTTCCACTTCCCCACCAAGTGCGACCTCGCGGAAGCCGTACGCGCCGCCGGCGACGCGGCCACTCTCGCCGCCCTCGGCACCATCGCCGCCGTACCGCGCCCTGGCGTCCAAGTGGTCATCGACCTGACGATGGAGCTGGCCCGGCTGCTGGAGCGGGACGTCACCGTTCGGGCGGCCGGACGCCTGGCACAGGAGCAGACGGCCGGCCCGGCGCAGCGGCCCGCCGGGTGGGTCCGCGTCCTGCGGGACCTGCTGGAGCGGGCCCGCTCCGAGACCGACGGGATCCAGGTTCCCTGCGACAGGGATCTGCGGGACATGGAACTGCTGGTGGCCTATCTGATGGCCGGCGCCGAGGCATCGGTGCGGTCCGGGGCAGCAGGCGGCAGCGCGTCGCAGGAGTTGCGGGCGCTGTGGGCGTTCCTGACCTGCGGCGGGCTCCACGCCGCCCTCACGGGAGACTCTCCCCTCACCGGAAGCTCCTCCCTCGCGGGAGACTCTCCCCTCACCGGAAGCTCCGCCCTGACGGGAGGTGGCTGCTCCGCCGAGAACAGCGCCCTCACCGCGGACGGCTCCCACGCCCGGAAGTCAGATGGGTCGCTCTGACGCCTCGACTGCTGCCCTGCCACACCCAACTACCTTTTCGATACGACCTGTTGGTTACAGCCCTGCCAACCCGCACCACCCGAACCACCCGAACCACCGACCCTCCCCCGCCCCACCACGACGCGCCCCCGGCACCCTCGCTCTCCCCGCCGGCCCGCCTGCCCGCCTGCCCGCCTGCCGGACTCCCCCGTCGCACCCGCCACATGAAGGAGCGTCCCCTTGACCACCGCCCGACGCCACGCGCTCGTCACCGGTGCCTCCCGCGGCATCGGAGCCGCCGTCGCCGCCGAACTGGCCGCCGCCGGTCATGCCGTGGCCGTGCACTGCCACTCGGACACCTCCGCCGCGCGGGCCGTGGCGGACGCGCTGCCCGGCGACGGTCACACCGTCGTGTCAGGCGACCTCGCCGACCCCGACCAGGCCGCGGCGGTGCTGGCGGCGGCCGTGACCGCTCTGGGCACCGTCGACGTGCTGGTGAACAACGCCGGGATCTACGCCGAACAGCCCGTCACCGGGACTTCGTACGCCGACTGGCAGGCCTCTTGGCGACGCATCATCGACGTCAACCTGCATGGCCGCGCCCAGCTCACCTGGTGCCTGGTCGATCACCTGATGCACCGTCCGCAAGGCCCTCGCGGCGCCAGGATCATCAACATCGGCTCCCGCGGCGCCTATCGGGGCGAGCCGGACGCCCCCGCCTACGGGGCGAGCAAGGCGGCCGTGCACGCCCTGACCCAGTCGCTCGCACAGTCCCTCGCCCCGCACGGCGTCACGGTCACCGCCGTGGCACCCGGCTTCGTCGCGACGGAGCTGGCCGAGCCCCTGCTCACCGGACCCGACGGCGACGCCATCCGCGGGCAGAGCCCGTACGGGCGGGTGGCGGACCCCTCGGACATCGCCGCGGCCGTGGCCTGGCTGGCCTCCGACCGGGCGGAGTGGGCCGGCGGAGCCGTGCTCGACCTCAACGGCGCCTCCCACCTGCGCTGATGACATGACGCCTCACACGGAAACGGAATCCACCATGAACGGTACGACGGTGCGCGCGGCGCTCCTTCAGATCGATGTAGACCCCGGCGAGACGGTCGGCGCCCGCCGCGAGCGTGTCGCGGACCTGGTCCGGGCCGAGCGCGATGCGGATCTGGTGGTGTTGCCCGAGCTGTGGCCCGTCGGCGCCTTCGACTTCGAGCGGTTCGACGCTCACGCGGAGCCGCTGGCAGGCTCGACGGCCGCGGCCATGGGGGCGGCGGCCAAGGATGCCGGGGTGTGGCTGCACGCCGGTTCGATCGTCGAGCGGAGCCCGGACGGGGCGCTTCACAACACCTCGCTGCTCTTCGGGCCCGACGGTGGCCTGCACGGCACGTACCGGAAGATTCACCGCTTCGGCTTCGACCGCGGTGAGGCCGCCCTGATGACAGCCGGGCAGGAGGTCGTCACCGCCCCGCTGACCGGCACCGGGCTGACCGCCGGCCTGGCAACCTGTTACGACCTGCGCTTCCCCGAGCAGTTCCGGCTGCTCGTCGACGTGGGCGCCGATCTTCTGGTCGTCCCGGCCGGGTGGCCCGCGCGGCGGCGCTCCCATTGGTCGCTGCTGGCGCGCGCCCGCGCGGTGGAGTCACAGGCGTACGTACTGGCCTGCAACACCGCGGGCACGCATGCCGGGGTGGAACAGGCCGGGTACAGCGTGGTCGTCGACCCGTGGGGCGAGGTGGTAGCCGAGGCGGGTGCCGGGGAGCAGGCGCTGCGGGTGGAACTGGACCCGGGCCTGGTCCTCCGGACCCGCGAGGAGTTTCCCGTGCTGCGCGATCGTGTGCTGGGCGTACCTGTTCCGCAGCCCGCGTAGGACGGACGTGGACTGGACCGGGGACGGGACCCGGGCAGGTCCGGAGCGGAACCCAAGCAGGTCCCTGCCGGGCCCACCCGGACCCCCAACTCCCAGTCCCGGTCCCCGGCGCCGGGCCACGGGCGACTTCACTGCCAAGCCCGGCGTGTTGGAAGCAGCCCTGGTCACGGACGAGGCGGATGCCCCCTGAGGCCCGAGGTATCGATGCGCGGCCGGGCTGCGAGCGGGTCGTCGGACCGCTTGGCGAGCACCCAGGGCAGATCGACAACGGGGCGCTGCTCGACGCCGCGCACCGGCCTGCCGACGGTGATCCAGGCAACGTCGGGGTTGCCCGCCAGAAGGGCGTCGAAGCACCCGCGACTGGAGGTCTCGGTCAGAAGATCGTTGCAGGGCCCTTGCGACAACCGTCCGGTGACTTCGTACGGATCCGGACCGGCGAAGGGTTCGAGCTTGTCGGCGTGGAAGGCTGACCAGCGCTGAGATGGTGGGCAATCGGCCGCTGTCGTGGCCTAAAAGGCCTGTTGCGAAAGTGGATCAAGGCCGTGGACAATTCCGGAGTCTGACATTGGGGGCGACATGCGATTTGCTGATGGCCCGAGCGTGCACTGCGATGTTCATGTCGAGGCAGACGTGTCGCGGGTCTGGGAGCTGGTGACCGACATTCGTCTGCCTGCCCTGCTCAGCCCGGAACTACAGCGCGTCGCTTGGCTCGATGGCGCGGAACGGCCTCTGGTAGGTGCGTGCTTCGAGGGCTACAACCATCACCAGCAACTCGGCGAGTGGCGAACCATCTCCCACGTGGTCGAGCTGGACGAACAGCGGGTGTTCGCCTGGGTCGTCACGGATGCGGACGGCCGATACGGAGAACCGACGTTGGATCCGGCGAAATCCATGGCGTCCTGGTCCTACGAACTCGAGGCCGAGGGCGGGGGGACCCGGCTGCGACAGTCGGCTCTCATCGGGCCGGGCCGCAGCGGAGTCACGCTGGCCCTCGATCGCTGGCCGAATCGGGAGGAGGCGATCATTACCCTCCGGATGAAGGAACTGCGCGCCGGAATGGAGGCCACCCTTCGCGGGATCAAGGCGTTTGCCGAGGTAGGCAGCTAAGGACCTGTTACGGGGTGTCACAGCCGGTCGTTGATCGCGGCGACCTGCGGCTCCAGTACGGCCCCCTGCTCGTCCGTTACTGACGGTGAACTCGCGGTGTCGTAGAAGGCTGACGGTTCGTGACTTCCGCGGCATCACGGAAGCATGCTGAATGCAGAAGGTGGCGGTTGGACCGCCGAACGGCCTCTGACCCGTGAGGAGTTACAGCTCCGGGCGGCAGAGCGGTTTGGCCGGGGCGAGGCGAGCACGGTCATCGCGAGGGGTTGCCTGGCTCCAGTCCTGCGGCCGGCGTCAGCACGTCATCTCGCCTCCGGGGCAACTTATTCGAGGCCTTTCTCACCCTCGCTGCCGCCTCACCTACTGGAAGACGCTCGCTCAAATCACCATTCGGGACCCGGTCTTGTTGACTCATCGCGGTGACGAGGGTGGAGGAGATGTGGGCCAGGGCGGGGTCGGCAGCCATGAAGAACGTTTCGACTCCCGCCAGCTCGTGGTTCATGCGGGCCATCGGCATTTCGTAGTCCAGGTCGCGAACGCCACGGACTCCGCGGATGACGACATCGATTCCGGCCCGGCGGCAGTAGTCGACCAGCAGGCCGCCGGTGTGGGAGTCGACCTTGACGTTGCTCAAGTCAGTCGCTGCCACGCGGAGCCGGTCCAGCCGTTCGGTTATGGGGAAGCGGCCGGTCTTGTTCGCATTGAACATCACGCACACGATGACCTCGTCGAACAGGAGGGCAGCGCGCCGGAGTACGTCCTGGTGCCCTTGAGTGACAGGGTCGAAGGATCCTGGGAAGAGGGCTCGCATGATCGGAAAGAGTAACAAGCGGCCGGCCCCGGTAGTGAAGTGCCAAGCGGGTCGGGGCCCGGTACGCCGCCTTTATGGTCTCCAGCTGGCGTGACCGAGCAGGTCCTGCACCATCCGCCACGGAACGCCGTACGACAGGCGGAAGGCCCGCCCCGGCACGCGTCCACTCCTATTCGATCCGCATCCGCTTCAACACGTCGATCCAACAGCGAAGTCGACCACGGCGGCCGGGCCGACACGGCACAGCGTCGGTACCAAGGTGGCAGCGGCGCGCCGGGGTTGCCACGGGTACGGCACTGCCGGGACCGCCACGGACACAGCACTCATGCCGGGTGGTCACGGCGCCCGTGCGACAGGGCAGTGGCCCCGCGTCAGGCAGCTGCGGCCCCTGTGCCGGGACCGCTGCGACGGACTTGCCCAAGTAGACGGGTAGTTCGGCCGCGGAGGCGGTCGGCCCTTGTGGCCGCAAGGCAGCCGTGTAACGCTCTTTCCCGAGCCCGTATGTCTTCTTCCGGACGCTCTCCGTACCGCCGGGTCCCACAAGCCCGTTCGCGCCGCACGGCGGCTCGTCACCTCTTCCCGAAGCGCCGCCTCGTGCGGCGCTTTCTTGTTCACCGACACCGAAAACGCTAGGAGTTGGCCGTGGCCGACGAAACGTCCCCGTGCACCTCGACGCGCTGCCGCAGAGCGGACGGCGACACCGCCCGCCCGCGCGGACGGCGCGCCGAGCCCGGCAGCCGCCTGTGCGGCCTGTGCCGACGGGCCGTGGTGCGTGACCTGGCCGCGCTGCCGGAGCTGCACGGACACAGCGAGTCCGAGGTGGGCCAGCCTTCCGGTGGTGCTCCCGCGCAGCGCATCACCGGCAGCCGGGAAGCGGCTCTGCCGGTGCGGTCCGCGGCCCTGGAGGCCCGCCGCGGCGTGGTCACCGAGCTGTCCGCCTGGTCCCGGCTCGTGGTGGACGAGGTGACGGACGCCGCACCGCCGCGCCGGACGGTGGCCGACATGGCCGCCTTCCTCGGCCGCCACGTCGGCTGGCTGGTGACCCGCCCGGAGGCCGGCACGTTCGCCGACGGGATGGCGCGGGCGGCGGCGGGACTGCGGCGGGAGAACACCGCTCCGGCGGCCGACCTCGTACCTCTCGGACAGTGCGTCGAACCGGGCTGCACGGCCGAGGTGTTCCTGCCCCGGCGGGGCGGCGAGGGCCTGCTGCTGCGCGGGCCCGTCTGCGCCGCGGGTCACGTCCTGACCCCACGTCAGTGGCTCGCCCTGCGGGAGGCGGCGTGAGCGCCCGCGCCCGGCGCGTGCCCACCGAACTGGCGGCACTCGTCCTCGGCGTCCGGGAGGTCACGATCCGCCAGTGGGCCCGGCGCGGCAAGATCACCCGTTACGGAACCGCGCGGCGCGCCCTGTACGACCTCGACGAACTGTCCGAGCTCGCCCGAACGACCACACCCCCAGCTTCCGCTTCGACTACGGCTTCCGCTTCCGCTTCGACTTCGGCTACGAGGCCGACCTCAGCCACGGCCACAGCCTTGGCCCCGATCGCGGCACAGCCACAGCCACAACCACGACCGTAAGCGCGACCGGCACACCGCCGCACCCAGGCATCCCCGCCCCCCGCAACTGACCCGCCGGGGGCGGTCGTTCGCCCCCGGCCACCGCCCTCCCCCGCGCCGCACCACCCCGTCACGCCCTCTCTCCACCCTCGGATGCCCGAAATAGCAGGCACCCCCATGCCCTACGTGACCGTTTTGTTCATATTTAGGTACGCACGGGCCCATTCACCCACACCTATCCACATCCATGTCAACAACCGCAGCCATTTTCACAGTCACAGCCATTCCACAGCCATCTCCATCCGCAAGGAGAAACCACACCCGATGAACACCACCGACTGGCAACAGCACTGGAACGACCGCCGTGACCCCTTCGTGCAGGAGTGCCTCCAGGCCCGCGACGACCTGCTCGCGGACCTCAAGGACCCCAAGTCCGCGCAGGAACGGGTGTTGCGCGACATCATCGGCGTCTGCGCCGACTCCCTTCACTGGAAGGCGCGCGGCTACAACGTCACCGTCGAGGACCCCTCCCGCTTCCGCTCGGTCCTGCCAATCAGGCGTTACGCCGACTTCCTGCCGGAGATAGAGCGTGAGACCCGCACCAAGGGAGGCGTGCTCTCGTGCAGCCCCGTGCTGCGCTGGCTCAAGACGAGCGGCACGACCGGAGTGCCCAAGCGGGTCCCGTACACCCTGCACTGGCTGCTCACCTACCGCATTCCGGCCATGAAGGCCATGTGGGGGACCTACCTCCTGCACCACCCCGAGCTGCTCGCCCACCCCTGGGCAACCCTGGACACCCAGACCGTCCGCGAGGACGTGTACGACTTCGTGCACGGCGTGGAGCACCAAGCGATCAGCAACCGGCACCCGCAGATCAACAGCCGTGACTGGAACCCGCCGTGGTACCAGTCCCCCTGGTTCAACGCTCAGGCGCCCTCCACCCACGCGGGCCGGATGTACCACCGCATCCGCCATCTCGTCGGCAAGGACCTGCACTACATCTCGGCCATCAACCCGAGCACGCTCATCTCGCTGCGCGACCTGGTCGCCGAGCACGGCACGGAGCTCGTACGGGATCTGCGCGAGGGTACGCTCGACGGCCGGCCGTGGTCCGAGCCGGACGAGGCGGCGGCCCGCCATCTGGAATCGGTGCTGGCCAAGGGCGAGTTCAGCCTGACGGACGTATGGCCGTCGCTGACCCTCTACAGCTGCTGGCTGTCCTCCAGCGCGGAGCTGTACCGCGCCAAGCTGGACGCGGTGCTGCCCGGTGTCAGCAAGCTGCCGTTCATGGGCTGCGGCACCGAGGGTGTCACCTCCGTACCGGTGGACGACTCGCTGGACAGCCAGCCGCTCGCGGTCGGCCAGGCGTTCTTCGAGTTCGTCCCCGCCGACGTACCGCTTGGCGGGCTGGTCGACGCGGGCACCCCGGTGCGGACGCTGCTGTTCGACGAGGTCGAGGCGGGCCGCGACTACCACCTGATCATGACTCAGGGCAACGGCCTCTACCGGCTGTGGACCGGCGACATCTACCGGGTCGACCGGATCGTCGACGGCACCCCGTGGCTGCACTTCGTCCACCGGGATGGCGTCTACCACTCCTTCACCGGAGAGAAGATCACCGAGGCCGAGGTCACGCAGGCCATCAAGCAGGGCATGGCCGGGCTCGGCCTCGACACCGGCCTGTACATGTGCGGGCCGCAGTGGGCGGAGCCGCCGCACTACGTCGTCGCCGCCGAGGTCGCCGTCCCGGGCGGGGACCTCGACCGGGCCCTCTCCCAGGCCGTGGACCGGGAGTTGTGCGAGGTCAACATCGAGTACGCCTCCAAGCGGGACAGCGGCCGGCTCGGGCCGCTGGGGGTGCGCACCGTTCCGTTCGACGCGATCACCTCGTACGCCGAATCCCGCAGGCAGGTCGGCAACGCCACCCAGTACAAGTACAAGCCGTTCCACCAAGACGTCGACTTCATGGCCGGCATCGACGGGAGCGGCGAGACCCAGCGGACCGACGAGACCGAGCGGACCGACGTGATCACCGCCGGTACGCCGGTCATCACCGCCACCGCCACCATCCCCGCCGACATCCGGCTCACCACCACCGCCACGCCCGCCACCATCGCCGCGGTCACCACCGCAGGCCGCTTCGGACGCTGAGGAGAACAACGAGATGATCGAGACCAAGAGGCCCCCGCAGAACACCCGTCGCGAGATAATCGACCTGCCGTCCGGCGGCGTCGACCTCGCCCTGCATCTGTGGCGGCCCCAGCACCCCCAACGGGTCAAGGGCGCCGTCTTCTACTTCCACGGCCTTCAGAGCCACGCGGGCTGGATGTGGGAGGTCGGCCCCCGCTTCGCCGACAACGACATCGCCTTCTTCGTCCTCGACCGGCGCGGCAGCGGGATCAGCCCCGGCGAACGCGGGGACCTGCCCGAAGCCGAGACGCTGCTCGGTGACTACATCGCCGCGCTGGCCCGGGTGCGGGAGCTGATCGGCGACGACGTGCCGCTGTCGCTCTTCGGCCACTGCCTGGGCGGCTCCTTCATGGCGGCCCTCATGCACCACCCGGACTTCACCACCCGCTACGACGCCGCCGTGTTCTGCTCCTCCTGGCTGGGGCGGATGCACGCCACGCTCGGCGAGGACGAACTGCGGGCGCTGGCCGCCGAGACCGGCACCGAGCCGTGGGACGCGGGCCTGAGGTCGGCGGACTTCACCGACGACCCCAAGTACCGGCAGTTCATCGACCACGACGACCTCGCCGTACGCCTGATCACCCGCCGCTCGCGGGCCACCCTGCTCGAGCTCGAACGGCGCTACCTGGAACCGGGCACCCGGGCGCTCCCGGCGGTCCCGGCCACCTTCGTGTCGGGCATGAGCGACCCCATCGTCGATCTCGACAGCGCCCACCAGGTGTTCGCCGCGCTGGCACCGGACCGCGGAACCATCATGAAACTGCCCTCCGACAAGCACTATCTCTTCTTCACCGGCGTCAGCGCGGACCTGGTCGACTGGACCTCGACCCACGCCCTGCTCCAGGGGCTCGACCGCAATGGCTGAGGCGGCCGTGCTCCACCGGGTGCGCCAGCCGATGCACACCCGCTTCGACCACCCCGCGGCGCGCCGCGCCGCCTCCGACAGTCTGGTTCTGCGGCTCGTCTGCGAGGGCGACAGCGGCATCGGCGAGTGCGCGCCCCGGACGTATGTGACCGGCGAGAGCAGCGAGTCCGTCCTCGACGCGCTGCGCCGGACCCCGCTGGACCGGGTGTTCGCCCTCCTGCGCGGCGAGCCGCCGGCCGAACTCCTGGAGCGGATACGGAGTGAGGGCTTCGCGGGGGTCTTCGGGATCACCGGCGGGAACAACCTCCTGTGCCTGCTGGAGACCGCGGTCCTGGACCTGCTCGGCCGACGGCTGGGGCTCGGCGCGGCGGAGCTGATCGGCGCCGGACCGGCCACGGGAGGAGCGGCCCCCGCGGCCGCGCTGCCCGTCTCGCAGGTGCTGGATCTGAGCATCACGGCCGAGGAGTTCCTGGCCACCCGCGGCCCGTTCCACTTCGTCAAGATCAAGGCGTCCGAGGACATCGAGCGCGACGCCCGCAGCGTCCGGGAGGTGCGCGCGCACGTGGGTGACGGCGTGCCGGTCATGGTCGACGCGAACATGAGCTGGAGCGAGGACACCGCGCTCCCCCACGCATGGCGGCTGCGGGACGCCGGGGCGGACTACGTCGAGGAGCCGCTGCCCAAGGGTTCCTGGGCCGCTCTGAGTGACCTGCGCCGCCGGGCGGGGCTGAAGATCATGCTGGACGAGTCCCTGTGCACGCCCGAGGACGCCCGGACGGCGGTCGAGGCGGGGGCCTGCGACGCCTTCAACATCCGGGTCGCGAAGAACGGCGGCCCGCTGCGCGCGGCCCGACTCGTCGAACACGCCCGCCGGCACGGCATCGCGTTCCAGATCGGCGTCCAGGTGGCCGAGGTCGGCCCGCTGATCAACGCGGGCCGGGCACTGGCCTTCTGCCACCGCGACGCGCTGACCGTCGAGGCGGGCCAGAGCGACCGCTTCTTCCCCGAGATGATCGTCTCGCCGCGCCCGGTCGTCGACCGCCGCGCCAACACCCTCTCGCCCGCGCCGGGTTCCGGCTTCGGCATGCGGCTGAACGACGCGGCCGCGTCGTGGGCCGTGCTCACCCTCCCCGAGGAGAACGGCTCCTGGCGGCCCGTGGCCGCCCCGCGTCCCGCCGCCCGCGACTCCCTCTGACATCCGGACCCGACATCCGTACGCCATCCCTGCCCTGACATCCGTACGACATCCAAGGAGACCTCTGCCATGAACGTGTTCTTCGAATGCGCCTACCGAGGTGAACGCCACTTCGGCCTCGACCTGCCCGCCGACGGCGAGGCCGTCCGTATCCACCCGGTCCGCCCCGGCGAGGATCTGGGCGCCTCGGTCGTCGCCGCGGTGGCGGCGGCGGGCGGCGACGGCCCCGCGCTGCGGGCGGCACTGGCCGCGGGCCGCCCGGAGCTGATCGTCCCCGCCACCGGGCTCGACGGCCTCGTACTGCGGCCCCCATTGCTGCCCGCGTCCCTCGGGGACGCGATGGTCAGCGGTTTCATGCAGACCCACAACGTGAAGGTCGACGCCGCCACGCAGACGCAGCCCAACTGGTTCGTCAAGGGCCTCGGGGAGGTCCTGAAGGTCTCCGGCGAACCGCTGTCCGTACCGCCGGGCGCCGTAGCACTGTGCGAGGAGGCCGAAGTGGTGCTGGTGTACGTCACCGACGAGGACGGCAGCCCGCGCTACGCCGGCTACACCTTCGGCAACGACCTCACCGACATCGGCCGGTTCCGGCGCCACGCCGGGCATCTGTCGTACGCGAAGCTCTGCGACGCCGGGGTGGCGCCCTGGCTGTTCCTGGACGAGCCGCCCCGGTCGGTGACCGGCCGGGTCACGATCGAGCGGGACGGCGCGCGCGTCTGGGAGGGCGAGTTCGCCACCGGGACCAAGGCGCTGCACTTCGGTCTTGAGGACATGATGTCCGGGCTGTTCTCCCACGGGGCACTGCTGCACCCGGGCCGGGTGCACTACGTGTACCTCGGCGCCGATCGCAGCAGTTTCCACGGAGGGTTCGCGATGGCCGACCGGGACCGCGTCACGCTCGACTTCGACAGTCACGGGATCAGCCTGACGAACACGGTCTCATGGCCCGGCCCGCAGGCGACGCGGCCTGTCGCGGGACGAGTGGCGGGATGACGCCGGCCGGGGTGCTGCGCAGGCTCAGCGGCACCGAGGCGGCCTGCGCCTGGCGCCACGGGCTGACGGGCGGGCAGACCCAGGCCGCGACCCGCCTGACGGTGGCCGCCGTGTTCTCCCCGGCGTACGTGGAAGCGGCGGTGACGCGGTGGGCGCGGGGGTTTCGCGCGCTGTCCCTGCGGATCGTGGAGGAGGGAGGGAGCCTGTGGTTCCGCGAGGTCCCCGGACTCACGCCGGACCAGCTCCGCCAGGAGATGTGCACGGCGGCCGTCCCCGGTCCCGGCCACGAGGGCATCGGGGACGGGGACGCCGCGGCCCGGGCCGGGGGCGTCCTGACGGCCGGGGGTCCGCTGTGGCGGCTGGGGGTCGGCCACGATCCGGCCGCCGCCGCGACGCATCTGCTGCTGACCTGTCACCCGGCGTTGTGCGACGGCCCGTCCACGGCACGGCTGCTGCGGGCGCTGCTTGACGCCCTGCTCGGACCGGGCCCGGCCGGCTGCGGCAGGCCGGGCTACCGGCAGGAACCGGCCCCCGACGCGGATGAGTTGACGTACCGGCCACCGCCACCACCACACCCACACCCGTACCCGCACTCGCACTCGCACTCGCACTCGCACCCGATCACGGACCAGGGGCCCTTGGGGCCGGGACCCGTCCCGGCCCCAAGGGCCCCTCTCGCGCACCGCGCGGCGGGGCAGACAGCCAGAGGAGCAGGCCCGGGAACAGGTCAAGGAGCAGTCCCGAGTGCGGCGGGCACGGTGGCGGCGCCCGGCGGTGCGGGGAGCGTGGCACCGGTGTCGCTGACCGCGCGGGAGAGCGCGCGCCTGACGACGTGGTGTCGGCGCCACCGCATCACCGCGGGTCAGTTCTTCGCGGCGGCGCTGGCCGACTCGTGCGCGCGGGCGGCGGGCCAGGAGGAGGTGGCGCTGCTGACGGAGGTCTCGCTGCGGCGACGGTACGCGGAGAGTGTGCGGGTGTCCGAGGTGGGCTGCTTCGTCAACGTCGTAGGGGCGACCGTGCGGGCCGGCGACGGGGGCGAGCTGGCGGACCACGCCCGCGCGTACGGCCTTGCGGTGCGGGCCGCCGACGCCGCCTGGCGCCCGGCCCGGCAGGACCATGCCCGTATCCGGCGCGCGGTGGAGGACGAGACGGCGGACTCGGCCGACGGCGGACTCGGCTTCCGGGTCACGCAAGAGGGCTGCGCCGACACCGCGCTCGGCCACCACGCGGCCCTGGTGACCCGGTTCACGACCACCCCATACACGGCCGTCCCGTACACGGCCGTCCCGTACACGGCCGTCCCGTACACGGCCGTCCCGTACACGGCCGTCCCGTACACGGCCGTCCCGTACACAGCCATCCCGTACGGGAACACCCTCTACGGGACCGCGACCCCGTACGGAACGCCCACCCCGTACGGAACGCCCCCGCACGAGACCGCTCACATGACGGGCGGCCACGAGACCGCGACCGCGTGCGGCATCTCCTACGGAGCGGCCGCGCAGCTGACGGCCCCCCGACGGCTCGGTGTCCTGCACCTGTCCCGCTTCAAGGGGGCCCTCACGCTGTCGTTGGGGATGCCCTGCCCCTCGGAGACGACACCGGCGCGGGTGGCGTCGGGCGCCGGGGTCGGTGGGCTCACCGCGTCGCAGCTCGCGGCGGAGCTCACCGCGCGCGCCCTGGACCTCGTCGCCTGACCGCCGTGCACCGCCGTGCACCAACTCCGCGCCCTCTCTACGTATTCGCAGGTCAGGCCGTGTTCATCGGCTGGGCGCGGGGACGGACTTCGCTAAGTATCCGGCAGTCCTCACCCCGGAGTCGAAAACAAAGCGATCGTTCTCTATTCTTTCTGTTGTGGCGCCGCTCAAGGGGCCGGGACCAGCAGGACCACCGGGAGGGACACGAGCGATGGCGACGAAGCCGAACACGCGGGCACGGGCATCGGTCTCCGCGTTCACGCAGGAGCTCTTCGGGCGGCTGCCCCGGGCCGACCAACGTCGGTGGGCCCACGCCTACATGGAGGGGCTCCTGACCACGCCGGGCAAGAAGACGGTGCGGCGCCTCGCGGCCACCGTGTCGGACTCGTGCACGGCCCCGCAGTCTCTGCACCAGTTCATCAACGCCAGCCCGTGGGCGTGGGAGCCCGTACGCGCCGAGCTGACCCGGTGGGTACAGCGGCACACCGCACCCCGCGCCTGGACCATCGGCCTGGCCGTGGTCCCCAAGCGGGGCGACCGGTCCTGCGGCGTGCACCGCCGCTTCGTGCCCCAGGCCGGCCGCACCCTCAACTGCCAGGTCGGCGTGGGCGCCTTCCTGTCCACGGACACCGAGGACGTGCCCGTCGACTGGCGCCTGCTGCTGCCCGACCAGTGGTCCAACGACCCGGCGCTGCGCCGGCGGGCCCGCATCCCCGAGGGCAACGGACCCCACTCGGCCGAGGCGCAGACCCTCGACCTGGTCGGGAGCCTGCCGGACGGCGGGCAGCTCGCCGAGGTTCCGGTGGTCGCCGACCTGGACGGCTACGCGGACACGGGGGAGATCGTGCGCGCACTGAGCTCCCGTGGACGCCACTTCGTCGTCGCGGTACCCGCCGCCCTGCCGGTGCTGGCGGCGCCGACCCGTCAGGACCGACCCGGCGCCCCGACCGCCCTGACGGCCCGGCAGATCCTCACCCGCCGCGAAGCCGCGTCGCCGCACTCCGTGACGGTACGGACGCGACGGGGCGAGGAGCGCACGGCGCAGGTCCTGACCGGCCCGGTCCGGCTGCCGGAGCCGGAACCGGGTACGCCGCGCCCGTTACACGCCGCCGGGCAGCCGCCCACGTACCGCGTGTTCGCCGAGCGGGATCCGGACACCCGGCGCCTCGGGCGGACCTGGATCACCAGCTTGGTGAACCGGCCGCCGGGCGAACTGCTCGAACTCGCGGCCCTGCACGCCGGCACCGCCGACACCGTGCGGCAGTTGGAGGACGACTTCGGCCTGCGCGCCTTCGAAGGCCGGTCGTACCCCGGATGGCACCACCACATGACGCTGGTCTCCGCCGCCTTCGCGTACAGCAGTCTCACCACCACTCGAAGGGGCCCCAACTGATGGCGCTTCCCAAGGCGTTCTGGCTGCTCTGGTCAGGGCAGACCGTCAGCCGGCTGGGCATCCTCGCCCCGGCCTTCCTGATCCTCTTCCTGGAGCAGGACCATCTGGTCGACGCCGGCACCACACCGGTCATGGTCGGCCTGTTCGGGGCGGGCATCCTCGCCTCCGGGCTGGTCGGCGGCGCGGTGGCCGACATGATCGGGCCACGGCGCACGATCATCGCGGCCCAGCCGCTCGCGGCCGTGACAGCCCTGCTGTTCCTCGTGACCACCGATGTGTACGTGCTCGGTCTGCTCTCGCTGGCGACCGGGTTCCTGTCGGCGGTGGACCGGCCGGCCGGCGCCGGGCTGATCGCGAAGATCGTCCCGCCCGAGCAGTTCTCGAAGGCCTACAGCCTCTTCCTCGTCGGATTCAACGTCGGGATGTCGCTGAGCCCGGTCATCTCCGGATTCCTGCTCTCCTTCTACCCGCCCGCGCTCTTCATCGTCTGGGCCGCCGGCAGCGCCGTCTACGCGCTCCTCGTCTGGGCGCTGCCCGCCGACGAGATGCGCCCCGAGGAGCCCGGCGGGGGCGGGGCCTCGGCACTGCGACGCGCGGGCCGCAGCATCGCCGAGCCCTATCGCTCACCGGTCCTGGTCGCCTTCCTCGCCCTCGTCTTCCTGCTGGCCTGCGTCTACCTCCAGGTCAACTCGGCCCTGCCGCTGGACATGCGCCGCTCCGGGCTGAGCCCGGGAGACATCGGCATCGTGCTGGCGATCAACGCGGTGCTCTCCATCGCGCTGCTCCCCCTGGTGCCCCGGGCGGTGAAACGGCTGGGCGACGAGATGCCGCTGGTCCTCGCGGCCACGCTGATGGCCGTCGGCTTCGGCCTCAACGCCCTGGCGGACGACATCACCCTGTTCACCGCGGCGACCGTCGTCTGGACGCTCGGCGAGGTCCTGTGGGCGCCCATGTCGGCGACCTTCATCGCCGTCCGGGCCCCCGAGGGACGCGTCAGCACCTACCAGGGCTCCTACTTCTTCGCCTGGAACGCCGCCTTCGTCATCGGCGGCCCCATCGGGATCACCGTGGCGAACGCCTACGGATACCCGTTCCTGTGGATCTGCCTGCTCGTCGTCGGCCTCGGCGTCGCCGCCGGCTTCAAGTCCATGATCCGGATCCCCGGCTTCGCCGCCACCACCGCGCGGCAGCCGGCCCCCGCCGAGGCCGCGACGGCGCCGGGCGCGGCCTCCCGGCCCCGGCCCCATCACCCCGACCAGCTCCAGCCCCAACCTCAACCGCAACCCAGGGAATCGACATGACCGTACAGACCTCGCGCACCGCCCTCCTGATCGGCGCGGCGGGCGGAATCCTCCAGGACGTCGCGCGCGGCCTGGCCCGCGAGGGCCACGCCCTCGTCCTCTTCGACAAGAACGAGGAGGCCGTGAACCGCCTCGCCGCCGAACTCGCGCAGCGGACCAAGGTCGACGTGGTCGTCGGTGACATCACCGACATCCCCGCCGCACAGGCACAGCTCGCCGACATCGTCGACCGGCACGCCCCCTCCATCCTGGTCAACGGGGTGGGCGGCGACACCCGGGTCATCGGATACGCGGACCTGACCGAGGAGCACTTCGGCCAGGCCCACATGGAAAACGTTGTCAGCACGTTCGTCGCGATCAAGGCGTGTGCTCCGCGGATGGCGCAGGACGGCTACGGACGCATCGTCAACTTCGCCTCGGCCGGCGGCCGCACCTACAGCCACTTCAACAACGCCGCCTACGTCGGCGCCAAGGCCGCCGTGATCGGCATGACCAAGCAGATGGCCTACGAGCTCGCCCCCGACGGGGTCGTGGTCAACGTGGTCGCCCATGGCCCCATCGCGACCGAGCGGGTGGCCGGCGCCTGGGAGCGCCGCGACCCGGAGCAGAAGCGGGCGGTGCTCTCCAAGCTGCCGATGCAGCGCATGGGAACGGTCGCCGAGGCGGTCGGCAGCGTTCTGCACCTGTGCTCCGAGAGCGCGGGCTACTCCACCGGCGCGGTGATCGACGTCAACGGCGGCCTCTACATGTGAGGTCCGGCTGAACCAGAAAGACCGGCTGGACCCAGAAGTCCGGCTGGACCGAGAAAGCCCGCTGGTCCGAGCAGGCCGGCAGGAGCAGGAAGAGCGAAGAGGAAACAACCGTGGCGAAGTTCGTCGTCGAATTCGAGTACAGCGTGGACCGCGAGGGACGCCAGGGGCTGCACCCCGCGCACGCCGAGAACCTCCACCGCCTCGCCCGGAGCGGCGTGCTGCTCCTGGGCGGGCCGCTGGCCGACGAGAACGCCGGCCTGCTGCTCTACGAGGTCGAGGACCGGGCCGAACTCCAGAAGGTGCTGGACGCCGAGCCCTACGTACAGGGCGGGATCGTCGCCGGCACCCGTATCCGCCAGTGGTCGCCCGGCAAGGGCAGCTGGATCGCGGAAGGAAAGAAGTGACCATGAGCACCACGACATCGCCCGCGGCACCGGCGTCGGAAGCGGCGGACAGCGGCTGGATGACCCTGCGTCAGGAAGCGCTGCACGCCGCCATCGCCGATCCCGCGATGGACTCGATGCGGATCCTCAGCGAGACCGCCATGAAGTTCCCCGACGCCCTCTCCTTCTCCTCGGGAGCGCCGTACGACGGGAACCACGACCTGGCGGACCTCTCCTTCCACATCGACCGCTACGTCAAGCACCTGCTGGAGCGCGGCGTCCCGCAGCAGCGCGTCACGCGGATGCTGTTCCAGTACGGACCGGTGAACGGCTTCATCCAGGACGACGTGGCCCAGATGCTGCGCAAGGACGAGAACATCGACGTCCCCGCCGAGGCCATCATGATCACGCACGGCTTCCAGGAGGCCACGCTGGTCGCCCTGCGCGGGCTGTTCTCCGGTCCCGACGACGTCCTGCTGAGCGTCTCCCCGGCGTACGTCGGCATCCGCGGCGCGGCCCGGATGCTCGACATCCCCGTCGAGGGGGTCAGTGAGGGCCCCGACGGCCTGGACCCGGAGGCGGTGGCCGCGGCGGCGCGCGCCGTGCGGGCCGGGGGCAGGCGGCCGGTCGCGCTCTACCTCGTCCCCGACTTCTCCAACCCCTCCGGCACGGTGCTGCCGCTCGAGGCCCGCCGGCGCCTGCTGGAGGTGGCGGCCGAGGAGGACCTGGTCATCCTGGAGGACAACCCCTACGGGCTGTTCGCACGGGACGGCGAGGCGATGCCGACCCTGAAGTCGCTCGACACCGCGGGCCGTGTCGTCTACCTCGGTTCGTTCGCCAAGTCGGCCTTCCCCGGTGCCCGTCTGGGCTACCTCGTGGCCGACCAGCCGGTCACCGGCGCCGACGGAGCCACGCGCACGCTGGCACAGGAACTGTCCAGGGCCAAGGCCATGTTCAGCGTCGGATCGTCCTCCCTGTCCCAGGCCGTGGTCGGCGGCATCCTCGTCGAGAACGGCCACACCCTGCGCCCGGCGACCCGCGACCTGGCCGCCGTGTACCTGGAGCGGCTCCGGACCACGCTCGACTGCCTCGCCGAGCACTTCCCGCCCGAGCGGTACGCCGAGCACCAGGTGCGCTGGAACACCCCGCGCGGCGGCTTCTTCCTCACCGTGGAGGTGGGGTTCGAGGCCGGGCTGGCGGAGATGGAACGCTGCGCCCGCGACTACGGCGTCAGCTGGGCGCCGATGAGCATGTTCCACATCGACGGCGGCGGCGAGCGGCAGCTCCGGCTCGGCTTCAGCAACCTCGCGCCGGAGGCGATCCGCGAGGGCATCGCGCGCCTGGCCCGCTTCATTACTGAGTCAGCCCGCGCGTAGCACCCGTCGCACCGGCACGCCTCGCAGCCCCGCCGTGCCCGCACGCCTGGCAGTCCCCTCGTGCCGGCAGTCCCCTTGTGCCGGCGTGCGCCGAAAGCCCGGACGGCCTTGACGCCCCGGAGCACCCGCCCTGTGCCCGCACGCCTCGCAGTCCCCTTGTGCCCGCGTGCCCCGAAGCCCGGACGGCCTTGACGCCCCGGATCACTCCCCCGATGGACGAGCGACCACGAGTCGCGTCAGAAGAAGGACGAGCATGAGCCAGACCAGCAGTCAGCGGCCCACCGTCGTGGTGGTCGACGGCTACTCCGCCGGAAACTTCTACCCCGCGGCCTTCACCGAGACCGGTGCACGGGTCGTCCATGTGCAGAGCACCCCGGAACTCATCCCCTCGATGCTCGCGCCCGGCCTGTCGGCGTACGAGGAGAACATCGTCGAGGGCAACGAGAAGGCCCTGCTGGAGCGGCTCCGTCCGTACGCCCCGGCCTGTGTGGTCGCCGGCCAGGAGGGCGCCGTACCGCTGGCGGACCGTCTCAGCGAGGCGCTCGGGGTTCCGTCCAACGGCACCCGTCTCTCGGCGGCCCGCCGGGACAAGTACGAGATGATCGAGGCACTGCGGCGGGCCGGTGTGCGCTGCGCCGACCAGTTCAAGAGCGGCGACCCGCGGGAACTGGTCCGCTGGGCTGAGGACCGGGGCGTGTATCCGGTCGTCGTCAAGCCGCTCAGTTCGGCGGCCTCGGACGGTGTGTACATCTGCGGCAGCGCCGAAGAGGTGGCGGCCGCGGCCGCCACAGGGCTGGCCTCGCAGGACATCTTCGGCTCGGCCAACACCGAGATCCTCGTCCAGTCGTACCTCAAGGGCACCGAGTACATCGTCGACACGGTCAGCAGCGACGGCGAGCACTACGCCTGCGGTGTGTGGCAGTACGAGAAGACGCTCCTGCCCTCGGGCAAGAACATCTACAACCGGGACATCCTCCTGGCCCCGGACGCCGGTCCGGTGCCGGCCCTGGTGGCGTACGTACGCGAGGTGCTGGCCGCACTCGGCGTGCGCTGGGGGCCCGCGCACGCCGAGGTCATCATGACCGAACAGGGCCCGGCGCTGGTCGAGATCGGCACCCGGCTCAACGGCAACATCCACGCCGGCTTCCACGACGTGTGCCTGGGCCACAACCAGGCGGGGCTCGCCGCCCAGGCTTACGTACGGCCCGAGGAGTTCCGCCGGGAGTACGGCGGCCGTGTCTACGACCGCCTCCAGCCCGGCGTCGTCTACAACACCCCCACCGAGCAGGACGGTGTCGTCGACGCGGTCGACACCGTGGCGGTGGACGAGATCCGCTCCCTCGACAGCGTCTTCCTGGCCGGGCCGAAACTGGCTCCCGGCTCCCGGATCCGCCCCACCACCGATCTGCTGACGAGCTCCATGCGCGTCTATCTCACAGCGCGCGACGAGGCACAGCTCGACGCCGACTACGAAAAGGTCCGCGGTCTCAAGGACTCCGTGTACCGCGTCACCCCACTGCCTCACACGCAGCCGTAACCGCAGCCGCGCCCCGGGTCTTCCCACGCGTCTTCACCTCCACCCCCACATCCAGACCCACATCCACTTCCAGATCCAGATCCACTTCCACTTTCTGATCCGTCTTCATATTCCTCGGAGGAATGCTGTGCACAGCCGTATCGGTCTCTTCCTGTCCCCCGTCCACGAGACCGGCCAGGACCCCCACCTCGCCGTCCGCCGCAATCTCGACCTGGTCGAGCACGCGGACCGCCTGAACTTCGACGAGGCGTGGTTCGGTGAGCACCACACCCTCGGCTGGGGCCTGGTCGGCGCCCCCGAGACGATGATCGCCGCGGCCTCGCAGCGCACCAGCCAGATCAAGCTGGCCCACGGTGTCGTGCCGCTTTCGGGGCACCACCCCTTCCATGTCGCCAGCCGGGCCGTCCACCTCGACCACCTCAGCCGCGGCCGCTACATCCTCGGGGTCGGCCCCGGCGTGCCCTTCGACGCGAAGATGTTCGGTCTCGCGCCCGACGTGCAGCGCCAGCGTCTGGACGAGGCCCTGCCGACCGTCCTGGAGCTCGTCAACGGCGACTCCCGTATCACGCAGAAGACGGACTGGTACGAACTCCAGGACGCCAAGCTTCAGTTGCCCCGCTTCCAGCCCGACGGCATCGAGGTGGCCATGGCCACCAGCGGCACCTCCTCGTCCAGCCCGCGCCTGGTCGGCAAGTACGGCCTGAGCATGACGTCGTTCGCGCTGCCCTTCGCGCTGATGACGCCGGGCGCCCCGGACCACATAGGCCTGGCGCAGCAGTGGAAGTACGCGCAGGAGTCGGCGGACGAGCACGGTCGGACCCTGCGGCGTGAGGACTGGCGCATCGCGCTTCCGGTCCATGTCGCGGAGACGCGCGCCGAGGCGTTCGCCGATGTCCGTGAGGGCTACGACCGCTGGCTGTTCGAGTACTTCGGCAAGGCGGCCGGCCGCGAGGTCATCAGCCCGGACACCCCGCGCGAGCGGGCGCTCGAGGCCCGGGTGGAGGCCGGGGGCGCGCTCGTCGGTTCGGTCGAGGACGTCGTGCAGGGCATCCGGCGCATGCAGGAGGCCACCGGCGGTTTCGGCAAGCTCCTGGTCTACGTGGCCGACTGGACCTCGTACGAGAAGACCAACCGCAGCCTGGAGCTGCTGGCCCGTTATGTGTCCCCGCAGCTCACCGGTTCCGCGGCCCGTCCGCAGGAAGCGGTGGAGTGGGCCATCGCGAGCCGCGCCGGCGCCCGCTGAGCAGCGCTCGCGGCGCGGGGACGGGTCCACGCGGCGCCCGCAGGGCAGGTCTCACATGGCTCGACGCATACACGGCAGGCGCGGGGACGGGGCCGCGCGGCCCTCGCGGCGCGGGTCTCACACGGCGCGGGGGCGGCACGTCCCGCCCCCGCGCCGGCCCTGCCCCCCCCGTTTTCTCGTGTCCGTCCCTCGCCTACTTCTTCTTCGTCCGTTTCTTCTTCGCCTTCTTCGTCCGTCTTCTTCGTCCGTCGGCGCCTTGCCGGTATTTCAGCGGGAGAGCACATGCTGGAGCAGCGTTCGTTTCGCAACATCCTGGGCCGGTTCACCACCGGGGTCGTCCTGATCACCGCGCAGACCGAGACGGGCCCCGTGGGCATGGCCGTCAATTCCTTCACCTCCGTCTCCCTCGACCCGCCGCTGATCGCCCTGTGCGCGGCGTCCACGTCGACCACCTGGCCCGCGATCCGGGAGACGGGAAGCTTCGCCGTGACCATCCTGGGCGGGCAGCACGCGCAGTTGTGCCGGACCTTCGCCACCAAGGGCGCCGACCGCTTCGGCGGCGGCGAGTGGGACTTCACCCGGGCCGGGCACCCCATACCCGGGGACGGCCTGGGCTGGCTGGACTGCCGTATCACCGCCATCCACCAGGCCGGCGACCACGAACTGGTCATCGCCGACGCCGTCGAGGGCGCCGTCACCGACGGTGAGGGCCCGTTGGTCTTCCACGCCGGACGCTTCGCCGAACTGGTCGCCTGACCCGGGCCGCCGGCGCCCGCCCCACCACCGGCCACGAGAAGGGCAGACCCGCGTGTCTCTGACCGATCCCTCGCGCGCGTTCCTGGCACCGGACCACGGTCCCGGCCGGGGCGGGCTCTCCTACCTGCGTACCGCACCCCGCCACCTCGTCGACCGCAGCGCGATCGCCGACGTACTGATCACCGACTGGCAGCGGACCGGTGCCGACACCTTCTTCCTCGGCGCCCAGTGGCCCCGGGGTCACGCCTTCTACGCGCCGATCGCCGGTGCCTGGTACGACCCACTGCTGGCGGCCGAGTCGCTGAGACAGGCGTCCTTGCTGGTCGGCCAGACCTACTACGGGATTCCCCGCGGCCATCAGTGGGTCATCGGCGAACTGGACATCGAAGTCGTCCCGGCCGCGCTCCTCCTGGGCAGCCGGCCGGCCGAGATCCGGCTGGAGGTGGCCCGCTCCCCCGACCCGGGCGCGGCCCCGGGCGCCGGTGCGGGGGCCGCGACGGCGATGACCGTGGAGGCCGAACTGCTGCGTGACGACGACGCCTTCGTCGGGGCCGGCCGCATCAGCCTCGACATCCTCCCGCCCGCCGCGTACGCCCGGCTGCGCGGGGACCGTCTCGGTCCGCCTACGAGCCTGCCGCCGCTGCCCGAGGCCCTGCCGCCGCCCGTCGTGGGGCGCCTCGACGTACGGGACGTGGTGCTCGGCGTTCCGACCGCACGCTCCGGCCGGGGCGGCCACGTCTGGCAGTTGCGGGTCGACCCCAGTCACCCGGCGCTCTTCGACCACCCCGTCGACCACGTCCCCGCCATGCTGCTGCTGGAGGCCGCCCGCCAGGCCGCCCAGGCCGTCTGCGCCCCGTACCGGGTTCTGCCCGTCGAGGTGCGCAGCGCGTTCCACCGTCCCGTGGAGCTGGACATCGCGTGCGAGATCGCCGCGACCCCGCTCCCGCAGCAGGACGCGGCCGAGGACACCGCGGTCCGCGTGACCGCCTCCCAGAACGGAGTCCTGGTCTTCGACAGCCTGGTGGTCGCGGCCCTGTGCGACTGACAGGTGACGTCACCCGCGGGCGACGGTGACTCCACCGAGCAGGCCCCAGGCGTCGATGCGGACCGCAGGACCGGCACATCGCCTTTCCCAGTGCCTGGCGCACGCCGTTTCGCATGACAGGTGTCACGGAACCGTTCTGGGCGGGGGTGCCTCGGTAGGAAGCGAACGGCCTTCAGCGCGCGATCAGTTGGACCCGGCCGGGCGTGGGGTGCGACGGGGCGAAGTCGCCGGACGGCGATGCCGGTCAGAGACTGTGGGCGGTGATGTCGCCGTGGGCGGTGGTCGCCCGGATCGTCAGGCCGGGGGTGTCGTCGGCGTTCTTGAGCGTGTTGCTGATCCGGCCGTACGTGGTGCCGGCGTCCAGGGTCGCGGAGACGCCGGGGGCGGCGCCCACGCTGATGTCGCCCATCTGGGTGCTCAGCGTGAGAGCTCCACGGGCGGCCTCGGTGATACTCACGTCGCCCTTCTGGGTGCTGATCTCGGCGGGGCCGTTGAGGCGGCCGACGGTGATGTCGGCGTCCAGGCCGGCCAGGCGGACGCTGTCGGCCTCGTCGAGCTTCACCGAGCGGTGGCCGCCCTCGAAGGTGACGTCGCCGAGCCGCCCAACGCCACGGAACTCGGCGGCCGCCGCCTTCGCCTCGACACGGGAACCGGCCGGCAGTTGCACCGTCACCTCGACGGACCCGGACGGGCCGAGGATCCGGTTCTTCGCCTCGGGGGCCTCGACCCGCAGGACGCCGTCGGCGTAGGCGATCCGGACCTGTCCGGCCGCCTTCACGTCACGGCTCTTGGAACGGTTGGCGGGCAGGACCTCGACGGTGGTGTCGGCGCGGTCGGCGGCGATGAACTGGATTCGCCCCGCGGGGATGTCGACGACGGCCGAGACGGGGGCGGGGGTGTCGAACTTCTGCATCGTGCTCTCCTTCTCAGGCATCGCGCGCCCTGCTTGGCCCGCTGCTTTCCGATGACAGAAACGCTACGTTGCATTCACGGTTTCGGCAACATCACTGTTGCGTCAGTATCTCATAAGTACAGTTCATAGCCTATATTTCGTTGCAACCGACTCGCGATTAACGCAACATCCCTGCACAGATTCCGTTGCATTGAATGAAGGTGAACGCTATGGCTGACGAGGTCGGCGGGGCATCAGGTCCCGCCGGGCCCGCAAGCGGCGACACCGGGCGGGACCGCGGCCGGGGCGAACGGCGCCAGACCGCGGCACCGACCACGGCATGAGTGGAGCGGTCGCGCCCCGGGCGCCCGGTACTGCGCGCAGGTTGGTCCGTACGGGTGAACCGGGTGAGCCGCCGACGCGCACAGGTGGCCTGACGCGGGCCCGGTCGGCATCGTTGCCCCCGCCCGATCGACCGTCGTCCCCGGAGGACTCCTCATGCTCGGTACAGACTTCAGCCTCGGATCGCCCAACTGGCTCGACCTCGGCAGCCCCGACACCGAGGCGGCCGCCGCGTTCTACAGCGCGGTCTTCGGCTGGCAGTTCGTCTCCGCCGGACCGGAAGCGGGCGGGTACGGGTTCTTCCAGGTCGGCGGGAAGACCGTCGCCGCGCTCGGTCCGCTGACCCAGGAGGGTGCAAAGTCCGCATGGATGATCCACTTCCAGGCGGACGACATCCAGGCCACCGTCTCGGCCATCACGGCCGGCGGCGGCACCGTCCGGATGGAGCCCATGGACGTCATGGGCGAGGGCCATCTGGCACAGGCCACCGACCCACAGGGCGCCGAGTTCGCGCTCTGGCAGCCCGGCAAGACGGTCGGACTGGGGATCGCCTCCGCCCCGAACACGCTTCTGTGGGCGGAGCTGCACGTCGCCGACCCTCTCGCCGCCATCAGCTTCTACCAGGGCCTCTTCGGCTGGCGCAGCCAGGACATGGATGTGCCCGGCATGACGTACCGGGTACTGAGCACCAAGGACGGCGACCAGCAGGACGCCTCCTTCGGCGGGGTCGCGCCGATGGGCGACGGCGACGCCGAACAGCCCCGCTGGGTGCCCTACTTCCACGCGGAGGACGCCGACGCCACGGCCGCGACGGCCGCGGCGAACGGCGGGTCCGTCCTGATGCCGGCGGCGGACGTCCCGGACGTCGGCCGGATCGCCTGGCTCGCGGACCCCTTCGGTGCGACGTTCGCCCTGCTGAAGCCCAACCCGCGGATGTAGCATTCCGGCCGGCGTGACCCTCCCGGCGAAGCGGTCAGGCGGCGCGGCAGAGCGTCGCCTGACCGGCCGGCACCGGGACACGGGCCGCCGCGGTCGCGGGTACGTGGCGGGAGGTGCGGGCGGCGGCGGTGTCCCGCGCGGCTTCGTGGTGCACGGTAGCGAGGGCGTCCTGTGTGTGGTTGCGCGCGAAGACGACGAGTCGCAGCGCGGCGAACCGGGCGACACCGGCGAGCGCGGAGGCGGACAGATAGACGACCTGATCGAGCAACGCGCCGGGCCCTGCCACCAGTTGGTGCAGGACGAGCATCGCCCCACAGGTCACCGCGTACGTGGCCGCGGCGGACCCGGCCGACTGCACATGCTGGCGCCAGGTAGCGCGTCCGCCGGCACCGAAGGTGAAGCGGGCGTGCAGTTCGGTGGCCAGGACGGTGGAAGCCGCGGTGATCAGGGCGTTGGCCAGGCCCCAGGGAATCCAGCGGGCCAGGGCCGCCACGGCGAAGCTGGAGGCGAGTCCCACTCCCCCGCCGCAGAGCACGAAGCGGGCGAAGGCGGCGAAGGCTCGCGGAGCGGCGGCCTGCCGTCGACTCTGTGCTGCTTCCATGATCTCCACCCCTTTTGACCGCTCGCTCCACGAAACGCACGCCCTCGGCCCACGAAGCCTCTCGATCGACGTTTCTTACATTGGAAACGCTACGTTGCGTTCATGGATGTAGCAACAGAGTTCTTGCATGCATTCACCATTATCCCAGCTAGATGCCGATAATTCGTTGCAATGATGACACTTCTAACGCAACAGGCGTCACCCCTTTCATTGCAATGAAGCGAACGTGAACGCTACGTCGGGAGGCAGCACCGGCCGATCGACGTCGCACGCCGGCCGTCACGCGCGCTCCGGCGTACGGAGTGTCGCGTTCCGAGATTTACGCGCCCTTGGCGCGCTCCCTCGTGCGCCAACCACGCGAAAAAGGCGGTGTCTTCCGGGAGCACAGAAACGGACTGTGACGTTAGGTGAGGCAGGCGGTTCCGCAGCACAGGCCGCCGAAGCCCCTCCCGAGGTGCGACGCTCCACCCTCTGCGCCTTTTGGCTCTATGCAGAAAGCTCGGAGCATAATGAGCTAGGCGAAGAGCTAAGAACTTTCTGTGCATGGCCGATGAAGATCCGGGTACGTGCGCGGAGAAGGAGCGGCCATGACACATCAGATTGACCCCAGCCTGAACCGACGCAAGCTGCGCCTTGCGCTGCGGCGGGCGCGTGAGCATGTGGAACTGAGTCAGCGGGAGGCGGCCGAGCGGATCGAATGGTCCCAGTCGAAACTGATCCGGGTCGAAACCGGCACGGTCGGCGTGTCAGTGAGTGATCTTCGAGCGCTGCTGGCCTTGTACGAGGTCACGGATCCCGAGCGGGTGGAGGATCTGGAGCGGGCCGCGCGAGGCAGCAAGGGGCCGAGCTGGTGGTCCGGATACCACGAGGTCATCAGGCCGCAGTTCGCCCAGTACCTGGGGTACGAGGGTGCGGCGGAATCCCTGCACACCTATCACCCCATCGTGGTGCCTGGGCACTTGCAGACCCGCGGCTACGCCGAGGCCCTCCTGACCCCCCGCGACCTGGACGAGGAGACGTTCCGAAGGCTCGTGGACCTGCGCATGGAACGACAGCAGCGGATGTTCGACGACTCGGGCAGGCCCGCCTGCGTGTTCGTACTGGACGAGGCAGCCGTGCGACGTCAGATCGGCGGCAAGGACGTGCTGGAGGAGCAACTGGGCCACCTGCTCGATCTCGGAAGTCGCCCGGAAGTGTCCGTGCGGGTATTGCCGTTCGAGGCGGGAGCGCACTACAGCACACTGGGCAGCTTCGTCCTGCTGGGCTTTCCCGACGACGACGATCTGCTCTATCTGGAACACGCGGCCGGCAGCATGACCGGCGGTGAGGACCTGCGTCTGCTGGCCCGTTACCAGGAATGCTTCCGGGCGATCACCGACGCTGCGCTCGGCGAGTCGGAGTCGGCCGACCTGATCAGCCGTGTCCAGCAGGACCTCGGCGTCCGTTAACAGCCGGGCCCCGTCAACGGTGACGAGCGGCAGGGGGAGGACCAAAGCGTGGTCTCCAGGCCTGTATGGCAGCGCCTTCTGGAGTGGGTGCAGACGAATACGCCCGGCGGGCCGGATCCGGCGGACGACATGACCGACGAGGTGCTCAAGGCACAGGCCATCCAGGACCCGGCCGCGACACAGAACCTGATCGCGATAGAGAACGCCCGCGCCGAGCGCGACCGGCAGCTCGCGGAGCTCAACGGGGCGAACAGGCTGCGGATGCTCGCTCTCGCCGGGGTGATAGCCCTGATGGGGCTGGCGATCGTCGTGATGGGCGTCGTGGCCGGCACCGCGTTCGTCGTGGACAAGGCGGGCCGGCTGAAACTGTCGTGGCGGCCGGTCGGCACGAGCATCCTGACCGTCGTCGGCGGCGGCCTGTCGACCGCGGCGGTCTGGGCGCTGAAAGCGTGGTCCATACGCCGACGGGCGGCGCGCGCTATCGCGGAGAACCCGCCTGAGAACCGTACGGAAGGCGATCAGAATCAGGTGGGGGCGCCGTAGGAGAAACGCCCGCGCGCCACAGGCCGGCGCTGACCGCCACGATCACGGCCACGGAGACCCAGAGAATTCTCTTGAGGACAACGCTGTCGACCAGCGTGGTGGCCGCGGCTGCCGCCAAGGTGGCGACAACGCCGACGACGAGTGTGAACCCGATCGCTCCGCCCACCGCCACAGACCGGCTGCGGACCTTTCGGCCCGGACGCTGAACGGCCGATGCTCCGGCGTCCATCCGTCCCCCTCCCCCTTGCAGCCGGCTGGTCAAGAACGTCACGGGTTCTCTAACTCCCCTGCCCTCACGGCGTCCAGAAACACGGACCAGACACCGGCGGTGAACGTCAAAGGGGGCCCGGCAAGTGTCTTCGAGTCGCGGGCGAGGACGCCGTCACGTTCCACCGCGACCTCCACGCACTCGCTTTCGTTGCCACACCTGCTGCTCCTGCGCCACAAGGGTTTCCCCTCATGCACCACCTCAGTTCCCCCGATCCCCCGATCCGCCCCGGACGATGCACGGCAACGCTAGTGGACGACTGTGCACTACCGCAGAGCAACGGCCGGATTACTCGGCTCGTACACAACAAGCAGCGCACGAAAGACTACCCACAGCAACCACGGCCAAGGTTACGGTTGCCTGAACGGGAGCGCCATACGGGAACAGGCCGATGTGGGCGTACCAGCGCGTGGCCGTCCCCCGCTAGGCACCATCCGCCACCCGCCATCCGCAACAGCGCACCCCTGGAACAGGGTTGACACCCCGCAGCCAGAGGTTGCGGGGTGTCGGCCGGGGTGGCGGGCGCGGCTCTCCTCCCCTGCTCTCGCGAGCGGACCAGGATCCTGCCGGCGGCCGGCCCGTGCCCTCAGTTCCCGCCCCGGTCGAGGGCGGCGACCTCGCGTACGGCCTCCGCGACTGCCGCGAAGTCCTTCTTCAGGATCGCATCGTGGTTGCTGACGGCCTTCGCGCTGATCCGGATGTTCGGATTGCGGGCGGTCACCCCGTCGAGAGCGGCCCGGATCCGTTCCTGCTCGTCCCCCTTGCTTCCCAGGGACGTGCCCGAGGCGACCACGTAGCGCACCGGGACGGTGATGGCGTCCAGTACGGGGGCCAGTTCGCGCTCGCGGGCGAGCCTGCCGAGTTCGATGTTGGTGTCGGCCATCTGTTCCGCGTTCATCCGCGGGGTCAGGCCCGTGGGGCGAAGCAGCGGCAGGAACCAGCCCATCCTGCGGAAGAGTTTGCGGATCCGCTGCTCCATGGCCTCGTCCAGCCAGTCGTAGGGCTGGGCGCCGTCGACCAGGACCGCGCCCAGAGCGCGTCCGGGGTTGCGGTGGGCCCAGTGCGCTCCGACGAACGCCCCGTAGGACCAGCCCGCCACCAGCGCACGGTCCACGCCCCGGGCCGCGAGGACGGCGTCGACGTCCCGCACCGCCGCCTCGAAGGAGTAGTCCGCCGAGCGCTTCGATTTGCCGCGGGCCCGTTCGTCGTACGTGATGTGGCGCCAGCCGGGCCCCAGTTCGGCGATGACCCGCCGCCAGTATCCCTGGGTGGCGAACTGGCCGTTGAGGTAGACGACTGGGATGCCGGGGCCGCCGGTGTCGGTGACGGCAAGGGCCGTGTCGTCGACCGGGACCATACCGGTCCAGGTCGAGCCGGTCCGGGCGGTTCTGTTCTTCTTCATGGTCTTCTCCTGCTCGCGTCGAGGCATTCGGATGCCCGGGGTGTTCGGGGTACCCGCGTTCGTTTCTGACATTGGAAACGCTACGTTGCTTTCCACCTCAAGGCAATGTACTCGTTGCATCAAATTGACAGACCTACAGTTCAAAGACGTAAAACTGTTGCAATGATGGCGGGAGTAACGCAACATCCCTCACGTCGATCATTGCAATGGGTGAGAGGTGAACGCTATAGTGAGGGGAATCAGGACCGCCGCGAGGGATCACCGAGGAGACCGCGATGCCGGGAGGCAGACTCACCCAGCAGGAACGCCAGCAGATCGCGCTGGGACTGGCCGACAGCCTCCCCTACGCCGAGATCGCCAGGGGTTTGGGCCGTCCGACCTCGACGGTCACGCGCGAGGTGATGCGCAACGGCGGTCCCACCGCCTACCGCGCCAACCTGGCCCACCGCGCCACCGAACGCCGCGCCCACCGGCGCAGGACCGCCCCCTCCCACGGACAGGAGTCGGCACCGCTGGCGCACGGACGTGATGCGGAGGCCGTGGCCGAGTACGAGGAGACCTTCACCACCGTCCTCATGGGTTCGGGCCTGCCCAAGATTCCGGCCCGGGTGCTGACCTGCCTGTTCACCGCCGACACGGGCAGCCTCACGGCCTCCGGGCTCGCCCAGCGCCTCCAGGTCAGCCCGGCGTCCATCTCCAAGGCCATCACGTTCCTGGAGAGCCAGAGCCTGGTCCGCCGGGAACGCGACGAGGGCCGCCGCGACCGCTACCTCGTCGACAACGAGCTCTTCTACCAGGCGACGATCGCCAGCGCCCGGGCCAACGACGAACTCGTCAAGACCGCGCGCCAGGGTGTCGCCGTCCTGGGCCGTGACACTCCCGCCGCCGCCCGCCTGGAAAATGTCGCCCGCTTCCTCGACTTCATCAGCGAAAGCATCACCCGCGCCGCCGAACAGGCCCGCGAAGTCCTCCACACCAGCCCCAGGACAACCCCGGACGACAGCACCGACCGGACCGACGCGGACCACGGCTAGCCCGGCAGCGCCCCGCTCCTCACGGCCCGAAGAGCGGGGCGCGCGGCTGCGGCCGGACCGCACGGCCGCACACCGGGGCGGCACACAGCCGCCGGCCACCGGGGCCCCGGCCCCGGCAGAGGATGCCCGGTACCCCCCGCTGTTACCGTCCTGCCATGTCCAAGACCGAGATAGACGCGCTGACCGCCGAGTTCTTCGGTGCCTTCGACAACCGGGGCGGCAAACCTGCCGACGTGGCCCGGATCCGTCGGCTCATGCTCCCCGGCGGCGTGATCGTCAAGACCGGCCAGGACTTCACCGTCTACACCGTGGACGAGTTCATCGAACCCCGCGAACAGCTGCTGGCCGACGGCCGTCTCGTCGAATTCACGGAATGGGAGACCGCCGAACAGACACAGACCACCGGCGACATCGCCTCCCGAACCAGCCAGTACCGCAAATCCGGCACCCTGGACGGCAAGCCCTTCGAAGGAAGCGGAACCAAAACCATCCAGTACGTCCGCACCCCGCACGGCTGGCAGATCACGGCAGTCGCCTGGCACGACCATCCCTGACCTCACGCACTCCCGCCACACTCCAGCCCGAGCCCAGGTCCAAGCCCAAGGCCAAGTCCCCGTGAGCGAGCCCAGTTGACCGGACGTCACGGGCAACACCCCTGGGTCGCCCAGAAAACCATTCGGCTGCCCAACTCGCTTCGGGCATCATCGGCCCGTGGACACCTACCTGGAAACCGAGCGCCTCGCCCTGCGCCGCTTCACCGCCGATGACGCGGAGCTGCTGATCGAGCTGGACAGCGACCCTGCGGTGATGCGCTATCTGACGGGCGGCACTCCCACCGAGCCGGATATCGTCCGCGAGCTCTACGTGCCGAACATCCTCGCCGGCTACGAGAAGTGGGGCGGCGACCTCGGGCTGTTCGCCGCGCACGAGAAGGACGGGAGCGCGTTCATCGGCTGGTTCATCCTGCGTCCCGAGCCGCAGGGCCCGCTGGACGAGGTCGAACTCGGCTACCGGCTGCGGCAGGCGGCCTGGGGCAGGGGTTACGCGACAGAGGGCTCGCGAGCCTTGCTGGGCAAGGCGTTCACGGATCTCGGTGTGCGCATGGTCTGGGCCGAGACGATGTCCGTGAACCACGGCTCACGCAACATCATGGAGAAGCTCGACATGTCCCTCGCGGGCACGCTCCCCACTCCCCCCGACATGGAGATGGTCGAGGGCTCCGAACACGGGGGCGTACGGTACGAGATCACGAAGGAGCAGTGGGAGCGGCGGTAGCCACAGCGAAGACGGCCGCTCCGCATCTACGCCCACCGCATCGGTACGCGGACGGCAGCCCGAGCCAAGTGGCCTGGTCGTAGCCGGACTTGACTGACCCTCAGCACCGCAGGGTCCGTGCTCCCCGTCGGGAAACGTCAGGGTGACGCCGTGGAACCGTCCGGCGTGGCCACCAGGGCCGTGATCAGTCGCCGGATCAGTGGGGCGCTGTCCTGCGGTTGCGGTCCCGGGTGCATCAGAAGGTGGTGGACCGTGCCGGTCACGGCGAGGGCGAGCATGGGACAGTCGGCGCCCTGGGCCACGCGGCCCAGGCGCTGTTCGGCCTCGAGGTAGCGGGTCATCGCGTCCTCGACGGCGCCCGGTCCGGGAGCGCCGTCCGCCCAGGACCGGGCCACGCGCTGGGCGACCTCGTGGCGGGAGACGGCGGCCGCGGCGATCGCGGGGCCGCTCGTGCCGAGCATCGCGAGCGCCGCGGCTGCGAGGTTCTCGTGCACGCTGCCGCTGCCCGCCCGATCGGGCAGCGGGCCCACCTCCGCGGCGATCCGCGCGAACCGGTCCAGGACGAGTTGGGCCACGAAGTCGTCCAGGTCCGCGAAGTGGTTGTAGAGCAGCCCCTTGGCGCAGCCCGCCTCCTCCGTGACGGACCGGTTGGTCAGACCGGCCGTGCCTTCCCGGGCCAGCACCCGCTCCGCCGCGGCGAAGAGCCGTTCCCTGACATCGGGGATCGCTACACCGCGTGGTGACATCAGGTCCTCCCGGACGACGCTTGCAAGTATGGGCAAACGCCCATACCGTTGTATGGGCAGACGCCCATACTAGCTCTCCGGCAGGAGCGATCCCATGCGCGAGCTCGTCAACACCGCACAGTCCCAGGCCTGGAACGGCGACGAGGGCCGACACTGGAGCGACCACCACGACCGCTGGAACGCCATCAACGAAGGCTTCAACGAGCCCCTCCTCACCGCGGCCGGGATCGGCCCCGAGGACCGCGTGCTCGATGTCGGGTGCGGGACCGGCCAGACCACCCGGCTGGCCGCCCGCGCCGCCGCCCGGGGTTCGGCCCTGGGCCTCGACCTGTCCGGCCCCATGCTCGGACGGGCACGCCTGCTGGCCTCGGAGCAGGGTCTCGTCAACATCGGCTTCGACCAGGGCGACGCCCAGGTCCACCCCTTGCCGGAGGCTGATTTCGACGTGGCGGTGAGCCGCTTCGGGATCATGTTCTTCGCGGATCCGGCCGCCGCGTTCGGCAACATCGCCCGCGCACTGCGCCCCGGCGGACGGCTCGCCTTCGTGTGCATGGCGGACCCCGCCCGCTGCGAGTGGGCCCAGGTGTACGGCTCGGTCAGCGCGGCGCTGCCTTCCGCGTCGCAAGCCTCCGGCGATTCCGCCGGCCCGGGCATGTTCTCGCTCGCCGACCCGGTCGTCGTGCGAGATGTTCTCGGGAAGGCCGGGTTCGACGACATACGCGCCGAAGCCGTCGACGCTCTCGGGACCTTCGGGCAGGACGCCGACGACGCGGCCGAGCACCTGCTCGGGTCCGGGCCCGGGCGGCACCTGGTGGAGACGCTCGACTCCGCGGGCGACATGAACGGGGCGAAGCGTCTGCGGGGTGCGCTCCGCGCCGCCCTCGCTCCGTACGAACAGACGACCGGTGTACGCATGCGGACAGGGGCGTGGCTGGTCACGGCCGTCCGCCGGTGACCTCGTCGTCCGCCCTCGCGGCGCACCGGTCCGACACCAAGGGGGCGGCGAAGGCGGACGCGGGCAGGCCGTAGCGACCTGGAACAACCGGCCCGCGCGGCCGGAGGGAAACCTTCACCGCGTGGCCAAGGCCGCGGGCGTGGCTTGCTTGACCAGCCGGATCACCCCCTGCAAGGTCAGATTGCCGCACTCCGGCAACGAAGCCCGCCCGCGCCGACCCGGCCGCCCGTTCCGCAAGCGGCGTACGGCCTCATCCAGGAGCGATTGATCCGATGGTCCTCGACCTGCTCGTGATCGGTACGGCCATCACCCTGGGGCCTTTGCACAACAGCGCGTTCATCCTGCTGCTCTCCTCGCGGCGCGGTGTTCGCCAGGGCCTGGCGTTCCTGTTGTCCTGGCTGGCCAATCTGGTCGCGGTGATCGCTTGTGTGGTGCTGCTGACGGGCGGTCAGCCCCCGGCCCGTCACACCGTGCCGTCGACCGCCGTGATCGCCGTGAAACTCGCCATCGGTCTGGCGATGGTGCTGTACGGCGCGCACCGGCACCGCCGACCTCCCCGCCCGCACGGCCCGCCCCGCTGGACCAGCCGGATCGACAACGCCACCCCGGCCACGGCGGCGGGCCTGGCCTGGCTGCTCCAGCCATGGGCGCTGGTCGGTGCCGGTGCCGCGACCGCCGTCGACGCGGACCTCTCCACCCTCACCGACTGGCTCGCGCTGACCGGCTACTGTCTGCTGGCCACGCTCAGCCTCATCGTCATGGAGATGTACACGGTCTGGGCGCCCACGGCCGCCGACACCCGGCTGAACGCCCTGCGCACCTGGCTGGAGCAGCACCAGGAGCAACTGGTCGTCACCCTTTCCCTGCTCATCGGCCTGTGGCTGGTGGCCCGGAGCATCTACGAACTGGTCGACTGACACGGGGTTCGCGCCGACGGGCCGGAAGGACCGGGCGGCATGGAACCGAGAGCTCAGTTCCTGTGGGCGATCTGGATCAGGTTGCCGCAGGTGTCGTCCAGCACCGCGATGGTCACCGGCCCCATCTCGGCCGGCTCCTGCGTGAACCGCACCCCGAGTTCGCGCAGGCGGGCGTACTCCGCGTGGACGTCGTCGACGGCGAAGGAGGTGACCGGGATGCCGTCCTTGACCAGTGCCTCCTTGTACGGCCGCACCGCGGGATGGCTGTCCGGCTCCAGCACCAGTTCGGTGCCCTCGAGGTCGTCGGGCGAGACCACGGTCAGCCAGCGGTGCTCGCCGAGCGGGACCTCGTGCTTCTTCACGAACCCCAGCACCTGGGTGTAGAAGTGCAGGGCCTTGTCCTGGTCGTCGACGCAGACGCTCGACAGGTGGATCTTCATTTTCCGGTCTCCGGTGCATCGGGCTTGAGCCACCGGGCAACGATCTGCTCAAGCGGTTCGGTGGTGATCGTGGAACTTATACGGGCCCTGGGGGGATCCCGGACTATCAGAGTTCCAGCCTGTAGCCGTGTCCTCTGAGTGTGACGATGCGCGGCAGCCGGCAGGGGCGTCCGGACGCGTCGGCCGCCTCGGCGAGTCGACGGCGCAGGCCGGCCATCGTGACGTCCAGCGTCTTCGTGGGGCCGAACCAGTTCTCGTCCCACACCTCGGCCATCAGGGTCTCGCGTGCGACGGCTGCTCCCGGGTGTCGGGCGAGCGTGGCCAGCAGCTCGAACTCCTTGGGGCGCAGGCTGACCTCCTCGCCGTGGAGGACGCACCGGCGGGCCTTCGTATCGACGACGAGGTCGTGCAGCCGTAGCGGTGTCTGCTCGGTGGACGTGACCGTTCGCCGGCGCAGATGGGCGCGCAGCCGGGCGAGCAGCACGGTCAGGGAGAAGGGCTTGACCAGGTAGTCGTCGGCTCCTGCCTCCAGGCCGGCGATGATGTCGATGTCGTCGGTGCGTGCGGTGAGGATGACGATCAGCAGGTCCGGGAAGCGGGTGCGCAGGTCTCGCGCGACGTCGAGCCCGTCGATGTCGGGCAGACCGAGATCGAGGAGGACGGCGTCGTAGGAGGCGGTGCCCGCTTCGGTCAGGGCCGCGACGCCGGTGCGGATCCAGACCGCGGCGTAGCCGTTGCCGCGCAGGCCGGAGCCGAGGTGGTGGCCGATGGTCTCGTCGTCCTCGACGACGAGTACGCGCAGGTGGTTTCGGTCCGGCGTCGTGGACGTGCCCATGGGCGACAGCGTAGGTCCCTTTGCGAGCTCTTCGATCGTTGTGGCTTGTCGGGTGTGGTTCACATGTCGCGCAGTTCCTCCACGGCGGGGCGCCGGGAGCTGCGGATGCCGTTGAGGGCCGCGGCCAGTACGGCGGCGACGGCGGCGAACCCGGTGAGGGCGAGGTAGGTGGCGGGGACGGCCAGTGTGGCCGGCGGGGGGTCGAAGACACCGGTGAGGACCTTGACGAGCATCTGTGACAGGGCCCATCCGATGAGCGCGCCTGTGGCCAAGCCGGTCGCGGCCAGCAGCAGCGCCTCGCTGATGACCATGCCGCGCAGTTGTCGTCCCGTCGCGCCGAGGACCGTGGCGATGGCGAAGGTACGACGCCGCTCCGCGAGTCCGAGGGCCAGGACGAGTCCGCCGGCACCGGCGGCCAGCAGTACGGCGAAGGCGAGTTCGATGCGGGTGAGGCCGGCCAGGTCGACGGAGGTCAGGCTGGTGCCGACCGTGCCGCGTGTCTGGGTCAGGTCGGTGACGGTGGCGCTGCTGCCGAGCTGTCGGTGCAGGTGAGCGGCGATCTGGTGCTGTCGGCTGCCGCCGGTGTCGATGAGGAAGGCGCCCACCGCGTCGCTGCCGGTGGTCCTGGTGATGTACGAGGCGTTGGCGACGAAGAAGCTGTCCTTGGGGGCGGTGGGGAATTCCTTGACCACTCCGGCGTAGTGGAAGGGGACCGTGCGCAGGGCCTTGGTGCGGGCGTCCTGGATGCGGAGGTTGACCGTGTCGCCCGGCCGGAGCTGGAAGTCGTGCACGGTCTCCTCGCTGACCAGCAGATTGTCCGGACGCTGGGCGAGGCTGCGCATGAGCTGTTGTGCGGTGCCGCCGGCGAAGTAGGCGTTCTGTAGCGAGGTGGCCCGGGTGATGGTGTCCGGGCGGACGCCGTAGAGGTCCTGGAGGTCGGAGCCGACGTAGGCGAAGCGGTGCTGGAGCGGCTCGACGTGTCGTACGCCGCTGACCCGCAGGGTGGATGCCCGACCGGGTGGGACGTGGGTGCCCGCGGGTTCGGTGACGGTGACGTCGGCGCCGTTGGTCAGCCGGGCGTCGACTTCGGCCTGCTGTTGGTAGGTGGCGTTGAACACCGCGGTGGACACGGCGAAGGAGACGGCGAGGGCCAGCAGCACCACCGACCGGGCGAGCGTGCGGCTTCTGCGCGAGAAGGTGGCCGCGGTCGTGCCGGCCAGGTTCCCGGTCAGCGGGCGGGCGAGTCGTGCCAGTGCGGGGCGGCCGTGGGTGAGGGCCAGCAGGGTGAGGCGCCAGACGAGCAGGGCGGCGCCGATCCACAGCAGTACCGGGCCGAGGAAGGCCCAGTACGACACGGAGATGGTGGGGACGCCTTCGGGCGCGAGGACCAGGGCGTACTGGTTGCCTGAGGAGGCGCGGAAGACGAGCCACGAGCCGATCAGCAGGACGAAGTCCAGGCCGTAGCGCATCCACCAGGGGTTGCGGGTGCGTTGGGGACCGTTTTCCTTACGGGTGTCGGTGACGGTCACGGTGCGCAGATCACGCAGCGCGGGTATGAGCACGGCTCCGGAGGCCACCGCGGCCCCGAGGACGAAGGCGATGCCGTACCAGGCCGGCCAGGTGGCGGCCCCGGCACCGAAGGACGCGGCGCCGAAGGCGAGGCGCCCGGTCAGGGCGGCTGCCCCCAACCCGAGGAGGCCGCCGAGCAGGCCGATCAGGGCGGCTTCCAGGGCCGACAGCGCGGTGATCTGCCCGGGGCGCAGTCCGCGCAGGCGCAGCAGTCCCTGCTCGTGGCGGCGGCGTTCACCGCCCGCGGAGGCGACCGCGACGGTCAGCGCGGCGGCGAGGACGGCGCCGGGTACGCCGAGGAAGAGGAAGAGGACCTGCGCGTACAGGGCGTCCTGGCGGGCGGAGTCGAGGGCGGCGCCGACGTTGTCGCCGACGAGAGCGGTGCCCGCGGCGTGGGCCTCCAGGTTGCGGGCGGCACCGGTGACGTCGGTGAAGGCGGCAGCGGGGTCCGCGGGCAGGTGGGTGTGGTCGCGGGCGACGTGGATCTGCGTCGTCGTCGCGGTGGCGCCGTGGGTGAGTGCCGCGAACTGTGCGGCGGGCAGGAGCACGACGTTGTCCGGCGGCGCGGTGGGCTGGGACTGGCTGGGCGCACCGACGGTCTGGAAGAGGGAGTCGGCCTGGGGCAGGTCGACGACTCCGTCCACGGTGACCTGGCGCCTTCCGACGCCGGGGAGACCGATGTCGATGGTGTCTCCCGGGGCCGCGTGGAGGTTGGACGCGGTCTGCTGGGCGAGCAGGACGCCGTTCGGGGAGCCGGCGAGGGTACGGATCTCGTCGGCGAACCGGTTCCGGTAGCCGTCGGGCAGGCCGAGTGCGATTCCGGGTCCTGTGGTCTGGGTGCTGCCCTGCGCGTGGGCGCTGAAGCCGGTGGTGTGCGCGTAGCCGACCGGGAGTGCGGTCTGGGTGCCGGGGGTCTTGCGGACCAGGGACAGGACCGCGTTCGGGTCGGCACCGGGCTGTACCTGGACCTGCCAGTCGACGGCGACCGAACGCAGGGCGCGCTGGGTCATGGTCGCCTGCGAGGCGGTGAGGAAGGAGCCGAGGGCGGCGACCAGGGCGACGGCCAGCGCGACGCCAGTGAGGGCGGCCAGGAGCCGTCCGGTGCGGTGACGGGCCAGGCCCGCCACCCATGCGGTGATCATGGCGTCTCCTCGGGCGCGAGCAGTCGGCCGCCGCGCATGGTGCGGCGCTGTGCGAGGCGGGCCGCGACCGACGGGTCGTGGGTCGTGACGACGAGTGCGGCCCGCGTCAGGTCCGCGGCCGCCAGCAGTGCGTCCAGGACGCGGGCCCCGCTGGCGTGGTCGAGGCGGCCGGTGGGCTCGTCGGCGAGGATCAGGCGGGGGGCCTGGGACAGCACCCGGGCGACGGCCACGCGTTGGGCCTGGCCTCCGGAGATCTCCTCGGGCAGCCGGTCGGCCAGGTTCTGGACGCCTACCTGGGCGAGTGCCGTGAGAGCGGCCTGCTGCGCCTCTGTCTCGGGACGGTCGGCGAGGATCATCGGGAGCGCGGCGTTCTCGAGCACGTTCAGCGCGGGAATGAGGCTGTCGTTCTGGAAGACGAGCCCGATCTCGCTCGGCTCCAGGCCCGCGGCCCGGGTGACGGTTCCGGTGGTGGGCCGTTCGAGTCCGGCGATCAGGTGCAGCAGAGAGGTCTTGCCCGAGCCGGACGAGCCGACGATCGCGAGCCGATCGCCGGGACGGATCGTCAGGTTCGCTCCGTGCACCGCCACCACCGCCCGCGCGTCCCGGCCGAAGGTGAGGGCCGTGCCGGCACAGGTCACGAGTGCGTCATCGGGCGGCATCATGTGTTCCCTCCAGGACGGCACCGGGTGGAGGCGTCGGCCGGTCGGTGGCCTTTCCGTCGTCCAGCGCGATGACCCGGTCGGCGATCCTGACGGCCTCCGCGCTGTGCGTCACGATCAGCACCGCGCAGCCCTCGGCCGCGCGTTGCCGCAGCATGGCGAGGACGAGTCGCTCGGTGTCGCCGTCGAGTTCGCCCGTGGGTTCGTCCGCCAGGAGGACGGCGGGAGAGTTCGCCAGGGCGACGGCGAGCCCGGCCCGCGCGAGTTCTCCGCCGGACAGCTGGCGGGGCAGGGCGTGGGACCGCTCGGTGATTCCCGCCTGTGCCAGGAGTGCGTCGGCCGTGACGGCGGGCCTGCGGCCACGGGCCCGCTGCGGAAGCCGGATGTTGTCACGCACGCTCAGGTGCGGCAGCAGGTTGCGGGTCTGGAGCAGGACGCCGATGTGACGGGATCGCAGCCGGGCCCGTTCCGCCTCGGGCCGGTGGCTGATGCGCATGCCGTCGACGCGGACTTCGCCGCCGGAGGGTTCGTCGAGCCCCGCGAGACAGGCCAGCAGGGTGGACTTGCCCGCTCCCGAGGGGCCTACGACGGCGACTGTCTCACCGCGCCGCACCGTCAGCGACACTCCGCGCAGTGCGAGCGTCTCCTCCTCGTCGGTCCGGTAGAAGCGGTACAGCTCGCGTGCGCTGAGAACGCCGTCGTCGACAGGTCGTACGCGGGCAGGGTCGCGTGGGGTCTCGGCCACGGTTCTCACCGCCATGTGACGGAGTCGCTGACGATGCGCCACGGGTCGACGTTGTCGGCGTTCACCGGGCCGGACAGGGTGAGGTCCACTCCATGACCGGACCGGTAGTAGGCGTAGCGCTCGAAACCGTCGCGCACCACTTTGCCGGTGACCGGGTCCTTGGCCGAGTCGCCCTGATAGGTCAGCAGCACCACGCGTCCCGCGTGCCGGTTCACCTCGGACACCTTCGGGGCGGCGAACTTCGATGTCCGCGCGCGAAGCTTCGGAACGACGGTGGTGGTGACCGAGCCGGTCGTCGGAACGACGGTGGCCGGTACCGGCGTGATGGTGATGGAGTTCAGTTTGTCCGTGAACACCGTGGTGTCCCCCTGAACGGTGCGGGCCCAGCCTTCGGGCACCTTCACGGTGAAACCGGTGAAGGCTCCGCCGGTCGGCCGGTAGGGGACGTAGACCTGGTTGTCGGGGATGTCACCGGGCGGATTGGACTCGGTGGGCGCGGGCGCCGCCGCCTGCGCCCCGCCGCCGCGGCCCGCCGCGGATCCCGTCGGTGCCGAACCCTGCGCGCCGGAGCCGGAACAGCCGGCGATCGCCGCGACCGCGACCGTCACCCCGACGGCAGTGAACGCCCGTGCAAGTCGTCCCATGGTTGTTGCCCCTCTCAGGAGGTGCCCGTGCCGGCTGGTCATGAGAGCGACGCTAGGAAAAGGCGGGTTAACGTTGCGCCCGGCGAGGGTTAGACGGAGGCAAAAGCGGCGCCGCGTCGCATGGAGCCGGCCGGCACGCCCGCATCATGAAGGCATGAGACAGCGAGTGGTGCGCGTAGCCCTTACCGCCGCTCTCGTCGCGGTGGTCCTTCTCGCCACCCCGCTGGCACTGGTCATCCGAACGTCTCTGTACACGGCGCAGCGGGACACGCTGGAGCGGGCGGCCCTGGCGGGTGCGGTGCACGTGAGCCCCGACTACGGCACCGGTGACCCCGTCGAGCTGCCCCCTCCCCCGTCCGGCGGGAGCCTTGGCCTGTACGACCCGCAGGCCCGGCTTCGGGCGGGCAGCGGCCCGGCGACCGGTGACGCTCCGGTCCGTCGCGCCCTGGGCGGAGGGCTGGTCCGGCGTGGGACGGGCGGACAGGTCGTCGTCACCGTGCCCGTTTCGCACGCCGAGCGGGTGATCGGCGTCATCCGGGCCTCTTCGCCGGCCGGCGCCGTGCAGCGCCGGGTTCTCGCGGCATGGGGTGTGCTGCTGGGCGTCGCCGTTCTGGCGGTCCTCGTCGCGGTCCTGGTCGCCCGTCGCCAGGCACGGGCGCTGGCCGCACCGCTGGAGGACCTCTCACGGCACTGCCGGGCCGTCGCCGAGGGCGACCTGTCCCGACGGGCGGACTCCAGCAGCATCGCCGAGATCGACCAGGTCGCCCGCACGCACAATGAGATGCTCCACAGTTTGTCCGAACTCCTGCGCCACGAACGCGATTTCACGAGCAACGCCTCCCATCAGCTGCGCACCCCGCTCGCGGGACTGCAACTGGCTCTGGAGGGAGGACTCGGCCAGGAGGACGAAACCCGTCTGCGGCCGGTCGTGGCCGAGGCGCTGGCCACGACCGAGCGCCTGCACCGAACGGTGGAGGAACTTCTGCGCCTGTCCCGCACGGAAGGCTGGGCCCACTCGGCCGCGACGTACGTGCCGGCGCAGCAGCTGATTCGGGAGACGGCCGACCGGTGGCACGGGCTCTTCGCCGGCGAGGGCCGGCGTCTGGTGAGCGCGGCCGATGATGTGCCCGCGGACGTCCGGATCCCGGGCGGGCCCGTGTCCGAGGTGCTCGGCATTCTGCTCGACAACGCCAGAGTTCACGGGCGCGGCACCGTCCGGCTGCGCGCCCGCGATCTGGGAAGCGCGCTCGCCGTCGACGTGGCCGATGAGGGAAGCATCGACGGGGATCCGGCGCGGGTGTTCGACCGTGGACACTCCGGCGCCGGCACGGGAACGGGCATCGGCCTGGCCCTCGCCCGTGACCTGACCGCCTCTTTCGGAGGGCGGCTCTCCGTGACACACAGCAACCCGACCACCTTCATGCTCCTCCTGCCCGTCGGCCAGGAGGAGCAGGACAGCCCGGACAGCCCGGAGGATCCGGCCCCCTAGAGCGTCAGCGGCCACCGGGCGGGCGCCTGCGGGATCCCGTGGTCACGGAGCGGACCGACCTCGTAGCCCCGCTCCTCGCAGGTGTCGAGGATGCGCGGAAGGGCTCCGAGGGCGGAGCGCCAGGCACCCGGCGCCGAGGTGCAGTCCGAGTCGTGGAGCAGCACGGTGCCTCCGCCGTACAGGTCGGTGACGACGGTGCGGTGGACCGACTCCGGGGTGGCCCTGGCGGTCCAGTCCTCGCCCCAGCAGGTCCAGAGGACCGGGGTGAGTCCGAGGCGCCGGGCCGCCAGGTGGGCCGGTCCCGACATGACACCGTACGGGGGCCGGAAGAGTGTGGGCCGTCTGCCCGTGATCTCGGCGACGGTGTCGCGGGCGCGCGCGAAGTCGGTGTGGGTGGCCCTCGGGCCGCGCAGCAGCAACGGGCGGTGCGCCCAGCCGTGCACGCCTATCTCGTGGCCTGCCGCGGCGATCTCACGGACCAGGCCGGGCGAGCGGTGCGCCTCGCTGCCGAGGAGGAAGAAGGTGGCCCGCACGCGCCTGGCGGCGAGGAGGCGCAGGAACGAGGGCGTGGACTTGGGGTCGGGACCGTCGTCGAAGGTGAGGGCTACGTGATCCGGGCGGCCCTTGCCGGCGAGGCGGGGCATGACGCGGTTGCGCAACGGCCCGAACGTGGAGATGACGGGTGCGCAGTGGGCGGCGGCCAGCACGGCGGGCACGGCTGTCGCGGCGGCTGTGAGCAGGGAGGCCGTCGTGAGCGGTCGTGTCATGAGTGATGTCCTTCCGGACCGTGACCGGCGTGGCTGGAGACGAGGTCCAGGTCGAGGTGCTGGCTCAACGCGTGCATCAGCGTGGGGCCTTGATAGCTGGTGGCGACCCCGGTGGCGACGGCGCATGCCCATACGGCGCAGGCGACCGCGGTCGTGGCGGCCAGTCTCCTGGCCCGGAGGCGGCGCCGGGCGGCGGGCGGCGGCGCCACGGGCGGCTGCCCCGAGCGAAGAACCCGGGCTATCTCCGCAGCCGGGCCGGCATCGGGGGAATCCGCGAACAGCGCGAGCCCGGCGGCGCGTTGGCGCAGCCCGAGCGGCCCGTTGACCAAGTTGTTCAGGACGTCCTTGAGTTGGGCCCGGTCGCGTACCCAGACCGCCGCACCCGCCTCGTCCAGGGCGTCGGCGTTGGTCAGACCGTGGCCCGGTATGCAGCCGTAACTGACGACAGGCAGCCCCGCGGAGAACGACTCGAGCGTGGTGAGCCCGCCCGCGTTCTGGACGAGGACGTCCGCCGCGTGCATCAGGGCGGGCATGTCCTCGACCCAGCCGTGCACATGCTCGATTCCGTCGGCGCGCAACTGCGCGGCCAGTGTCTTGTTGCGGCCGCACACGACGACCGGGACGACGGCGCCGCAGTCGCGCAGTTCCCGGGCGACCTGACGGACGGGACCGACTCCCCACGATCCGGCCACCAGCAGGGCGAGCGGAGCCGTGGCAGGCAGCCCGAACGCCATCCGCGCGAGGATGCGCTGCCGTGTGTCGCAGGGACGGAACCGGGGGTCCGCCACGGGACCGCGGACGCGGACGTCCTTGGCTCCGGCCGCCCGTGCCTGAGCGGCGGGTACGGCGTGGGCGGCGAGATGGATGTCCACACCGTCCGCGACCCACAGGGGGTGCACCGAGAAGTCGGTCAGATAGGTGAGGACGGGGATGCGCAGGCGCCCGTCGAGCCGGAGGTTCCCCAGGACACGGCTGGCCCCCGGGTAGGTCGACACGACGGCGCCGGTCTGCGGGTGCAGGGCCTTCAGGACGCGGTTCTCGGCGGACCTCAGCAGGGCGCGTGCGCCGCGGCCACCGCCGCCGACGCGTTCGGTGCTGGAGTAGATCCGCTGATACAGCCAGGGCGCGCGGGCCAGCATCAGGTGGTAGGCGTCCCTGGCGGTTCGGCCGAGACGAGCGGGCAGGAGGTCCAGCAGGTCGTACCGGTCGACGGCGATCCCCTCCGCCGTCAGGCGGCGCTGGAGTTCGGCGGCGGCGCCGTCGTGGCCGGCGCCGACACTCGCCGAGACGATCGCGACGCGGTCCGGGTGTGCCACCGGCACCCGCCCGGGAGACACAACCACGCCGGCTGGTGTCAGGTGCGCTCGCTCGCCGTTGGCCATGGGCTTTCCTCTGTGTAGATGGGAGACCAAGCAACTACAAGATGTAGTAGACCGTGATTGGGACGGGAGCATACCTCCTACATCCAGTAGTAGGTCACCGGGGTAGCCTTACCCGAAGGCACGGCAACGAAAGGGCGAACGGTGAACGACCCCAGGAGCGAGGAGGCCTCCGGTAACACGGGCAGGCGCGCCCGCGGCGAACTCGAGGGCTCTGTTCTCGCCGCTCTCTGGTCGGCCGACCTCCCCTTGACCGCCCGTCAGGTGCTTCAGCGGCTGCCGGCCGGCCTGGCCTACACGACCGTCCTGACGATCCTGTCCAGGCTGTACGACAAGGGCATGCTCGTACGGCACCGCGAGGGCCGCGGATACGCCTACGCACCGGTCCGCGACGAGGCCTCGCACACGGCGCGGCGCATGAGATCGCTGCTGGACGAAGGCTCCGACCGCGAGGCGGTGCTGAGCCGTTTCGTCTCCGAACTCTCCGCGCAGGACGAGCAGTTGCTGCACGAACTCCTGTCGGCGCACGAGGGGCACCAAGGTCGCTGAGGCGATTCGGACGGCGGGACATGAACCGGTGCCGACCGGCACATTCCGCTCGCCGTCGACCCTGTCCCGCTCGCCGTCACCGCCGTTCCGCTCGCCGCCCGGCCTCACCGCGCGGCGCGGCCTGGGCCGCGCCGCTCGGGTGGTCCGGTTCAGCCGCCCAGGACGGTGTTACCGGTCAGCGTGCCTCCGGTGCCATCGATGGTCACCACGTGCCGTACGCCGTCGGGGCCGACGACCACGATCCGCCAGGCTCGGCCGCCGCCCTGCTCCGTGACCGGTGCCAACGACTCGACCTTGCCGTCCTTGACCGCGGAGGTGGCCTTGGACACCGCGTCCGCCGCCGAGAGCGAGGGCAGCGGGGCCGGAGCCTCGCCGGCCGACGAGCTGCCGCCGTCCTCGCCGAGCGAACCGCGCTCGCCGTTCCGGCTCCGGCCGTCACGCTCCTTCACACCGGCGGCCCCGTCGCGGCCCTCGGACTTCGCCCGCGGCCCGTCCTGCCACTCGTGCCCGCCGCCGGCGAAGGCCATCTTGTGCTCGCCGCGGTCCTCCTCGTGGTGGTGGATCGCCGCCGCGGCCACGCCGCCGCCGATCACCACCACGGCCGCCGCGCCGGCCACGGCCCAGCGCGCCCTGCGGCCACTCAGCCGACGCCGGCCGGCCGGCTTCGTCTCCGTCGTACCCGGACCGTCCTCGTCCGTACGCTCCTGCGGTTCCCCCGCGTCCACGGATTCGCTCACAGTTCCCACCCCGATCTCCCGCAAAGGTCCGGGCTCTGTGCCCGGACATCCGCGCACAGCATCGCTGGAGGGTGCTGAAGACTTCCTGAAGACCTGAAGACGCCTTCAGCTTGGTGCCGTCCCCGCCCGGCGACCTGCCACCCTGGGGGCATGCGTGTACTGGTGGTGGAAGACGAGCGTCGGCTGGCCCTGGCGCTTCAGCACGGACTGACCGCCGAGGGCTTCAGTGTGGACGTCGCCCACGACGGCGTGTCCGGGCTCGCCAAGGCCACCGAGCGCGCCTACGACGTGGTCCTGCTCGACATCATGCTGCCCGGCCTCAACGGCTACCGGGTCTGCCAGCGGCTGCGGGCCACCGGCAGCAATGTCGGAATCCTCATGCTCACCGCCAAGGACGGCGAGTGGGACGAGGCCGAGGCGCTGGACACCGGCGCCGACGACTACCTGTCCAAGCCGTTCTCCTTCGTGGTCCTCGTCGCCCGCCTGCGCGCACTGGCCCGCCGGATCGGCAGCCGGGCCCCGAGACGCACCGTGCTGGGCGACCTGGTGGTCGACTCCGCCGCCCGCACCTGCGCCCGCGGGGGCGTGTCCATCCCGCTCACCCCGCGCGAGTTCGCCGTCCTCGACCACCTCGCCAGGCGGGCCGGGGAGGCCGTCTCCAAGCGCGAGATCCTGGACGAGGTCTGGGACAGCGGCACGGACAGCGACCCCAACACCGTCGAGGTCCACGTCAGCGCCCTGCGACGCAAGATCGACACCCCCTTCGGACGGGCCGCCGTACAGACCGTCCGAGGCGCCGGATACCGGCTGGCGGCCGACGGTGGCTGAGCACGATGCCACCAGCGGTGGACCGAGACGCCCCAACATCCTCCCCGCGGCCGGTCGCCGGGCCCGGGCCACGCTGCGCCGACTGACCGGGCATCCCCGGGCGGCCACGCTGATCCGTCGGCTGGCGCCGCGCTCGGTCCGTACCCGCACCACCCTCGCCGCGTGCGTGAGTGTCGCCGTCGTCCTGCTCGCCGCGTCGGCCGTCGTCCTGCTGCTGCTGCGCGGCAACCTGGAACGCACCGTGGAGACGGGGGCCCACTCGCAGGCACGCGACGTCGCCCGCCTCGCCGCCTCCGGCCGCCTGACCCGACCGCTGACGCTCGGCCCCGGAACCGACTTCGTCCAGGTCGTCGACGCCCACGGAAAGGTCGTCGCGCAGAGCCCGAACCTCACCGGCCGCCCCGCCCTCACCCCGACCGGCACCCACAACGGTCACCGGACGTACAACCTCGACGCCCTCGGCGAGGAACACCACCAACGCGTCACCACGGTCACCACCACCACCCCCGACGGCCCGGTCACCGTCCATGTCGGGGCCTCACTGCGCACCGCCGACGCCGCCGAGGACGTCACCACCGCGGCCCTCGCCGCCCTGAGCGCCCTGCTGGTGTTCACCGTCGGCGCCCTGACCTGGCGTACCACCGGCCGTGCGCTGAGGCCGGTCGAGGCCATCCGCGCCGAGGTCGCCGCGATCGGGGACCGCGGCCTGGACCGCCGGGTTCCCGCCCCCCGCGGCGACGACGAGATCGCCCGCCTCGCGGACACCATGAACGCCATGCTCGAACGGCTGGAGGCCGCGGGTACGCGGCAGCGCCAGTTCATCGCCGACGCCTCGCACGAACTGCGCAGCCCGCTCGCCGTGCTGCGCACCCAGCTGGAGGTAGCGCTCACCCACCCTGATCCGGAGGTGCGCGACACCCTGGTGGCGGGCGCCCTCCAGGACACCGAGCGCCTCCAGGCACTGTCCACCGACCTGCTGCTGCTCGCCCGCCTCGACGCCACCGGACAGAGCCGGCCCGACGAACCCGTCGACCTCACCGAACTGGTCCGTGCCACCGTGGCGGTCCGCTCCACCGACCCCCACCCGGTCACGCTCCACGCGCCCGACAACCTCACCGTTCCCGGCAACGCCCTGTGGATCGGCCGGCTGCTGACCAACCTCCTCGACAACGCCCAGCGCCACGCACGGCACGCCGTCACGGTGCGGCTGTCGGCGGACCCGGAGACCGCCGACGCCGTCCTGGACGTCACCAACGACGGCCCCGCGATCGCCGCCGCCGACCAGGAGAAGATCTTCGAACGGTTCGCCCGCCTCGACGACGCCCGCAGCCGCGACGACGGAGGCACCGGCCTCGGCCTGCCCATCGCCCTGGACATCGCCGCCCTGCACGGCGGCACGATCACCGTCATCGACACCCCGGACGGCACCACGTTCCGCACCCGCCTGACCAGCGGCACCAACACCAGCACCGGCACTCGGGAATGAGCAGGAGTCCTGACACATCGACCCCGGACCTCGCGCGAGTGTCCACGGTCAGGCAGCCACTGAACATCCCGTCCGCATAGCCACGCGACCCGCCGAAGCCGGACCGATGGCCAGGCTCAGGGCGACCACAGCGGCAGCGGTTCCACATGTCACACGGCCCAGGAAGTCCGAATTGCGGGACATTTGGATCACTTTCGTTCATGGAACAGTCGGGCGGGCAGGCCATGCGTCAGCTTGGCCTGCCCCGTGGCGGGTGCCGGCGCCGTGGCGGCGGCAGGCCCGCGTTTCCCCGGCGGGAAAGACCGTCAGTGGGCGTGGGCGTCGTACAAGGTGGTGCAGTGGCTGCCGGCTTCCAGGGTCATCCAGTGCCACTTGATCTTGTCGCGGGTCTGCGGGCCGTAGACACCGTCGGCGTCGACGCCGAGGCTCCTCTGGACGCGGGCGAGGGCGGCGGCGGTCTTCGGGCCGAACTTGCCGTCGATCGTGCCGAGGTCCTGGCCGTAGCAGTAGTTCAGGGTCTCCTGGAGGTAGTACACCTGCTGCCCGCTTGCGCCGGAGCGGAGGCCGCAGAAGTTGCTGCCGTCGGCGCCGACCGGGTACTTCGCGTAGAAGTCGCCGCTGTAGTAGATCGTGTAGTCCGTGCAGCTGGGCATCGCGGCCTGCGCGGCGGCCGGGCTGAGGGTGAACAGGCCCGCGGTGATCGCGGTGGCCGCGCCGAGCGTGGCGAGCGTGGCGAGCGTGCGCTTGAACTTCATGATGGTTGGTCCCCCGAAATGCGGTCCGATGCGAGTCGTGGGCGATCGGACGGTGAACGGATGCGTGTGGACGGCAAGTTGCTGTCCGACGCCGGAAAACGTAACAGCGCCAGGGCACCCTCGATTCGCACCCTCGGGACGTCCCGGAGTCGCCCGGCGACCCCGGAAAGGACGGCCCTGGAGGCCGAACTGGCGCCTGCGCGCCGGTCCGAGACGGTCCCAGCGTCCCGTGCAGCCCCTCACTCCCGGCCCGTCCCACACCGTCCCGGACCCGTCCCACGACCGTCCCGAGTATGGCCCGAGGCACGTCCCGACCCTTGGCGGCCGAGGCTGGTGCCGATGTGGCAGTTGTGAGGACGTGATCGCGCCAAGACCGCCCTCGGGGGCGGGGGTTGCGGGAGCTCCGGACAGCCGTACGTTCCGGGCTCAGCCGCATGTTGTCGGAGGTCGCCGCTAGTTGACGAAATGGGGGCGGGACGGCATAAGGAACCACGCCGAGCGCTTCCTGAACGGGACGCTCAACCGGCCTCCGGGCAGGGCGAGATCACCGGGGCAGACCGTCAACGCCCCGGCCGAATAGGTGAGGTCAGCCTCCCGACGGCGCCCCCAGCGTTCCACGTGCCTTGGACTCCTTGTCCGCCCGTACGGGCAGGGGCGTCCGGCGTCGGGAAAGATCGGCCGGAATCGTAGCTGACAGCAGGATTCTCGATCGCGTTACGTGTCATGTCTCCGTCGATTAATGCACAGCCGTCACCGTCCAGACGGAGAACCACCCCACGATGGAGGAACCGTGACCGGCCCGATGACCCGACGTAGATCTTCCCGCCGCCCACTCGCGGCACTGCGTACCTCGCTGCTCGGCACACTGAGTCTGTTCCTGGCGTTCGGCGCCGCCGGAGCCGGAGGCGCCACCGCCTCCGCCGCCGACACGAACTCGCTGCAAGTGTCCGGCACCACCACGTCCGGAATCCACAACACGTACGACCCCAGCGCGTTCACCTACCTCGCGCAGGGCCTGGACAGCGGTACCTCGATGATCGAACTGGACGTCTGGGACGACTTCTTCACCCAGGAATGGAAGGTCAGCCACAGCAGTCTGACCAGCAACGGCAACAACTGCGTCAACGCCTCCTCGGCCGCCGACCTGTACACCGGCGGCGCCAACAAGAATCTCGAGAGCTGCCTTGACGACGTCCGGGTGTGGCTCGGCGCCCACCCCGGCCACGGACCGCTGATCATCAAGCTGGAGATGAAGGCCGGCTTCCAGGCCAACCTCGGGATGAGCCCGGCCAAGCTGGACCAGTCGATCAGCGCGCACCTGGGCAGCCTCGTCTACAAGCCGAACGACCTGCTGAACAAGCCCGGAGGTGGCCAGTACGCCACCCTGGACGACGCGGCCAGGGCCGGCAACTGGCCGACCCGGGCGCAGTTGGCGGGCAAGGTCCTGCTGGAGATCATTCCCGGCACGGTCGAGGAGAACAACCCGACCGACACCCTGTGGACGGACAAGGAGTACGCGACGTACCTGCGCAACCTGCACACCGCGGGCACCACCGCGCGGGCGAACATCTTCCCCTCGGTGCACAACGCGGCGTCGGGCGACCCGCGCACCCGCTACTCCGACACGACGCTTCGGCCCTGGTTCGTGGCGTTCGACGGTGACGCCTCCGCCTACATCAACAACGGCATCGACACGAGTTGGTACGACACCAACCACTATCTGCTGTTCATGACGGACTCTCAGAACGTCTCGCCCGCTCTCGACGACGTCAGCCCGTCGCCGTCCGACGCCTCGGCACGGGTCGCGCTGCTGGCCAAGGCCCATGCCACGGTCGCGTCGAACGACTGGCGCGGTCTGCCGGACGTGCAGTCACTGGTCGTGCCGCGCGGCTGATCCACGAATCGAAGAGAAGCGGGGCCCGGCGATCGCCGGGCCCCGCTCTCCGATCCGGTCCGGGTCAGCCGCGGACGATGTTCTCCGCCTGGGGGCCCTTCTGGCCCTGGGTGACATCGAAGGAGACCTTGTCGCCCTCGACCAGCTCGCGGTAGCCGTTGCCGGAGATGTTCGAGTAGTGGGCGAAGACGTCGGGCCCGCCACCGTCCTGCTCGATGAAACCGAAGCCCTTCTCGGAGTTGAACCACTTCACGGTGCCGCTGGCCATGCTGTTGTCCTTCGATATCGCCGAGGTGGACCCCGGCTTGGTAGATGTAGCGGGGCCGCCGTTGACCGGGCAGCACCCGACGTCTGTTCTACCCCACAGGGCGGCCGTCATAAATAGGGCTCCAAGGTGACTTGGATCATGATCTGACGCGTTTCGGGGACCCATGGGGACGTACCGCCCAGCCACAATCGGCCACGGGCCCTCCCGGGTTCCTCGAGGACGAGGGCCACCTGAAGTCGGCGGTACGGGCGGCGGCCGAGCGTGGCGCGTTGCCCCCTGACCACCGATGGGGTCCTGCGGCCCGGACGGCAGGTCCGTTCGTTCACGTCCGGAACACAGGCTGCAATCCGTGCCGCGCCTATTGTCAGGTCTTGAACAAGCTCCTACGTTCCGGATGAACGCATGGGATCGCTCCCACGCGTCGTCCCACCCATCGAGCAACGGAGCTCCGATGACGACAATCTTCGTACGGGCCAGGTGGTTCGTAGGCACCGCACTCGCCGCGTGCGTGATGCTGCTCGCGGCTCAGCAACCCGCGCACGCCGGCTCCTGGGGCACACCGCAGACCATCAACTCCTGGAATGTCATCAGCGGCAGGTGGACCGCCAACAACGAGTTGGAGACGTACACGCCGGACTGTGTCTGGTACGACGGCGACACATTGATGATCAAGACCTACAACGCGGGCGGCCAGGTCTACTACTCCGGCCGCGTGGAGTCGAAGGCGCTCTACGGCTACGGCACCTACAGTTTCACCGCGAACATGCCCAGCGGTCAGGGGCTGCTCCCCGCGGTGTGGGCGGCGTATCTGAACCCCTGGCTCCCCGAGATCGACGCCGCCGAGATCGTCGGGTCCAGCCCCGGCACCGTCTACCAGACCTTCCACGACACCAGCAACGCGCAGACCCAGTGGGCCGCGAACAACGCGGGGGGCTGGACCAACAGCTTCCACGTCTACTCGTTCAGCTGGTGGCCCGACCACATCGACTTCTGGGTGGACGGCGCCTTCCAGGGGACCAAGTGGTACAGCACCGCTCCCGGCGTCGGAATGCACTTCATCGTCAACACCGCGGTCGGCGGTGACTGGCCGGGCAACCCGAACTCCTCGACCTGGGCCACCGCGGACGGAGCCCGCTACCTCAAGGTCTCCTCGATCACGTACACCCCGTACTACCCCTGAGCGACGACCGGTGGTTCCTGGAGCCCCAACGACCGGTCCAGGCACGTCGCGTGACGGGCCTGGACCGGTCGTGCCGTTGGTCAGACGCGGTCGGCCGCGATCAGGAGGTACTGGAAGGAGCCATCCTTGTAGGAGTTGATGAACGCGGTCTCGATACCGGTGACCAGCGAGGACGTGGCACGCAGCTCCCAGTAGGGGAGGGTCTCGGGCGTCAGGTCGATGACGGCCTGCGGTACGAGCCTGTTGTTCGCCATGGCACGGAAGTACTCCCGGCGGGAGTGGATGTTGCACTCGAAATGCGCATTGATCTGGGAGACCCACTTCGACGGCTGGCCGTAACGCGGGTTCCAGCAGCCGGTGATGGTCACGTAACGCCCACCGACCGACAGGACGCGGGAGTGCTCGGCGAACAGGTCTTCCAGTTCGACGTACATGCTCGACTCGTTGTTCCACGAGGCGGCGGCCTGTCCCTTTTCGAGGGGGGTGTCGAGCATGTTGCACACGCGAGCACGGACGTGGTCCTCGACGCCCAGCTCCAGGGCGCGGCGGTTGGCGAACTCCGCCTGCTTGGCCGACAGGGTGACGCCCTCGACGTCGCACCCGAACCGTTGGTGGGCCATCACCATCGAACCGCCGCGGCCGCAGCCGGCGTCAAGGAGGGTGTCGTCCCGCCCGATGGGGCCGAGGTGGTCAAGGAGTACTTCGGCCTGCGCCGACTCCAGGCGGTGGAGCTCGGAGATCAGCCTGCTCTCGTACCCCCCGTCTCCGGTGTCCCCGAGGGCGGCGTGGTCGATCTCGCCGATGCCGTAGTGATGGTGGTAAAGGCCGTCCACGTCGCCGAGACGCAGGTTGACGGGCCTGGCCTCGCCGTCCCAGTAGCGGGCGATGTCCTCTTGATAGGGCGAGGCGGGGCCGGGGATGAAAGCGGCGGTGCTGGTACTGAGTTCCGTGCTGGTCATGTGAGATCCGTTCCTTACCAAAAGTCGGGCAGGCTGTATCGGTAGGTGTTCGTCTGATGCCAGTAGTGGTTTCCGTCGACCCAAGCCGCCACGCCTCGCAGGAAGCGCAGCACACTTGGGACAGGGCAGGCGGCCGCCAACGCGTCGGCTTCGGATTCGAAGGCGTGCATGAGGTCGTTGTGGATCCCGACCGCCTTCAGATAGGCGTCCCGGGCCGGAACGTCCTCACGTTCGGCGATCACCACGGGCAGGTTCAGATGCGTGCCGGGGCTGTCGAGTTCCTTGGTGTACGAGTAGAGGTCGTTCACGATGGTGGTCGCGTTCGAGGCCAGCGCGATGACCCGCTGCATGTCGGGCTGGGCATGCATGTCCGCGGGCAGTTCATATCCGCCGACGGTGTCGGTGATCGTCGGACAGGGGCGGAAGTTGTTGAACTGGCGCATCGCCAGGTACTCCCAGACCTCGGGCACATGGTCCGCCTCGGCCCACGCGGCCTCCGCCAGGTAGCCGAGATGCAGTCGCGCCATGTCATGGCGGTACCGGTCGGCCTGCGAGGGAGTGGCCTGCTGGACGAAGTACGCCATGGCGGAGCGGTAGGCGCGCCGCGGCGCGTCCGACTGGAGGGACTCCGCCCACGGCTGCTCGTACTCACGCGTCGTGAGCACGGGGTCGAGAGCGGTGTGTGCCAGCAGGAGGCGGCTGCCGAGCCCGACAGGTGAGCCGCCGTGGTCCTCGCAGTAGCAGTCGTCGAGGACGTTCTCCGCGACCATCAGCCGTGTGGCGATCATCAGGTGGTCGACCGTGGGAGCGTCGGGATGGCAGGCGACCATGTAGCGGCCGACGGAGAAGCCGTCGAACTGGTCCTCCCACTCCGGGGGGTAGGCCTGAACCTCGTCGACCGCCCATCTCTTGATCCTGCGGCTGACCTCCTCCACCCGTACCGGGTCCGGCTGCGCCAACGGGTGGTGGTAGAGACCGGGGACCGGCGTGCCCTCCTCCGGCGTCCCGAGTTCCCCAGGCGTCGGTGGTTCTTTCCGCGTCAGATACAGGCCGGCAGTGCCCAGCCCGCTGGGACCCCGCAGAAGCCGTTCCAGGTCAGGGGCCGCGGCGGCCGGACTCACCACGGCATGTCGTTCCTCCACGTTCGGTGGGACGAGGCCGTCGGCGGTGTCGCCAAGGCTTTCGGAGTTGGTTTCGGAGTGGGTGAGGCGGGTTCGGGCCCTGACGAGGGCCACGGCGTCCGCCAGCCGCGATTGCACAGTGGTGGGCCCGGGCTCGGGCATCCTTGGCTCCTTGATGGAATGGACGAGGTCCTCGCCAGGCCGGGACAGCGGCAGTTGAACCGGACCGAGGCAGGGGTCCGGGCCGGGACAGGGGTCCGGGCCGAGGCGGGGGGCCAGGCCGGGACAAGGGTCCGGGCCGAGGTGGGGGTCCGGGCCGGGACAAGCGCCCGGTCTCAGGCGGGTGTCCGGGCCGGGACAGGTCCCTTGGCCGGGACAGGTGCCCGATGCGAGCCAGTTGTCCGGATCGGGGCAGCTGAGCGCGAGCCGGTCAATGGCGGCTGCGGGCGATCTGCACGTTCTCCAGTACGCCCAGGGCGTCGGGCAGAAGGACGGCGGCCGAGTAGTACGTGGTGACCAGGTACGACAGGATCGCCTGCTCGTTGATGCCCATGAAGCGCACGGACAGCCCGGGCTCGTACTCCTCGACCAGGCCGGTCTGGCGCAGGCCGATGACGCCCTGGTTGTCCTCCCCCGTCCTCAGGGCGAGGATCGAGCTGGTGTTCTCGCTGGTGACGGGGATCTTGTCGCAGGGCAGGATCGGGACCCCGCGCCAGCCCAGGACCTGCTGACCGTCGAGATCGACGGTCTCCGGATAGAGCCCGCAGGCGCTGAACCCGCGGCCGATCGCGGCGATCGTCCTGGGGTGGGCGAGGAAGAACTTGGTGCCGCGGCGCCGACAGAGCAGATTGTCGAGGTCGTCCGGTGTGGGCGGGCCGGAATGGCTCTGGATCCGCTGTTTGAACGCGGCGTTGTGGAGCAGGCCGAACTCGCGGTTGTTGATGAGCTCGTGCTCCTGGCGTTCCCGCAACGCCTCGACGGTGAGTCTGAGTTGTTCCTCCGTCTGGTTCATCGGACCGTTGTAGAGATCGGCGACCCTCGAGTGGACGCGCAGGATCGTCTGCGCGATGGAGAGTTCGTACTCCCTCGGGTGGAGTTCGTAGTCGACGAAGGTACTCGGCAGCTCGGCTTCGCCGGTGTGGCCGGCCGACATGGCGATCTCGGCCTCGCCGTGGTGGTTCTGCCGCCGGAGGGCGAGGCAGTCGAAGTTCTCCAGGTGGGTGCGCAGGCCCGGGGCCGAGGACGACACGGCGGCGAAGTCGGAGCGGGACAGCGTCAGCAGGGTGCCCGCCGTCCGGGCGGTGGCGGTGCAGTCCCACTTCGCGTCGGTGTCGACAAGGGCGTTCTCTCCGAAGTGACCGCCGTGGGCGAGTACGGCGACCGTCACCTCGTCCCCGTACTTGCCGAGGGACGTCTGACTGACCCGGCCATGGGCGATCAGGTGGATCTGCTCGGCGGGGGTGCCACGGCTTACCAGTACCTCACCGGCCTGGAAGTCGCGTTGGACGCAACGGTCGGCGATCGCCTTCAGCACCTCGACGTCTTCGAAGCCCCGCAACATGGCCAGTTCACCGAGTTGACGGGGAATCACACGGACGCCGGCACCGTTCTGGACGAACTCGATGTGTCCGTCGCCCACGTTGTAGCTCAGTCGGCGGTTCACCCGGTAGGTGCCGCCCTTGGTCTCCACCCAGGGGAGCATCCGCAGCAGCCACCGTTCGGTGATCTCCTGCATCTGCGGGGCGGACTTGGTCGTGGTGGCGAGGTTGCGGGCGGCCGCGGTGCCCAGGCTGGACTGCCGACGCGGCTCCAGCCCTGCTTCCGGGCTGGTTTCAACGGTCATCGAGCGATGTCTCCTTTTGCGACGGCGTCGATCGGCGTATGAGCGCCGATCACCGAGAGCGGCAACGGGTGGGTGAAACGCGGGGAATTCATCCAGATCCATGGGGACCGTATCGGCCGATGCGCCCGACTTGCCCGTCGAGCCGGTCGGGTTACCTCGATGCAGCGATCTTGCTCCGCGTCGGGTTTATCCGAGACCGACGCGATCCGGACAGCGTGATCGAGATCCGGCCGATAGCCGGCTGCGCGCCCATGGTTCGCCCTGCCCCCACCGACAGAAGGCAACTCCCACCACCGGCACAAGGCAACTGCCGCCACCGGCAGATGGCAACTGACTCCGCCGTCAGCAGTCCCGTCATGCCGGGGCTGCTTCAAGCCATTGCGCAACCAGTCTCTGGCCAGGGATGATGCCCCACGTTGATCGTGCGGCAGGGATGGAACAGCTGTGAACCAGGAAGCCCGCGTTGGTGGAGCGGAACCGTCGGGAATGACCGGCCGAGTCCGCTATAGGGCCACGTGGCAGCAGGCCCTGCCACTGAGCCTGAGCCTCGGCGCCGTCGTGCTGATGCAGTTGTCGAACCCCTTGCTCTGGGAACACCAGCGGCCCGGGCTGCCCGGCCTGCCGTTCGAGTCACGGCCCCTGGCCCTGGTGCTGCCGTTCTTCATCCTGCTCGAACTGTGGGTGCTGAGCCGCCACGTCGGGGTGACCCTGACCCCTGACGCGGCCGTCGTCCACAACCTGCGCCGCCGGACCATTCCGTGGACGAACATGGCGGACGTCGCGGTCGAACCGTTCTTCGGCGGCCGGCGGGTGGTCTTCTACGAGACGGATGGACGCCGCACCCCGCTGCGCATACCCAACACCGCTTTCCTCTCGCGCGACCGCCGGTTCGACGAAAAGGTCGCGACCATCCGAGGCTGGTGGCTCGCCAACGGCGGCACGGCCCAAGTCGAGGACACAGCAGGCGATTTCGGCGCCTGGGGGCAGACCTACGGCCCGCTCCCCGAGCGACTGGACATGCGACCCGCGCCGAGCCGGTCGGCTCCCACGGTCCTGCTGTTCTGCTGGCTTGCGATTGATGCGGTGATGGCGGGGTTCGCCGGGGGTCTCGACGCCGATCACCCGACGGTCCTCGGCCGCGCGCTCGGCGGACTCGTCGCGATCGCACTGTTGTCGGGCGCGGGCTTCCTGACCTTCGGCAGGGGCCTCACCCTCACTGCCGACCACCTCGTCATACGAGGGCTGCGGTCTCGGACCGTTCTCTGGGACGAGATTCAGGGGATCGTCGTCGAGCCCCACCGCGGCGGGCGGAGGCTTGTCGTCATTGAAGCGAGCGGTGGCCGAACTCCGTTGCCGGTACCGCGTGTCGGACGCTTGCTCTGGGACTCGGAGTTCGAAGCGAAGACCCAGACGCTACGTCACTGGTGGCGCACCCACGCGGAGACGTCCGCGGATCCGTCCGAAGCGGCGCTCCAGCCACCGGACGGGGCAACGCTCCTCCCCTACAGCGGACCACGTATGTGGCAGAAGGGCGTGCTGGCCCTGGCCTGCGTCCTCCTCGGCTACCAGATCTTCTTGTCGGTCCTGGTCGGAGGGCTGGTCATCACTCTCGGTCAGTGAGGAGACTCTTCACGGCCGCTGTCGGTCACGGTTGTCCTACGCCGCTCCGACCGCGAACTCCCTCACGATGATGTCCGCGTGGTGCAGGCCCTGCGCAATACCTCCTGGCCGAGTTCCGGCACGCCTTTCTTGAGCCCGCACCGGAGGCTTTCGTAGCTCCGACCGATGTCCCAGGTCGTGACGGTTCCCCGCACTGTGCCGCCCGCGCACGTCGCCGTGAATTTCGCCGTCACCAGCCAGACTCCCACTGCCTCGACGAACCGGCCTCGGACAACGACGTCCGAGTCGTTGAGCATCTTCGATGTCATGTGTTCGGCCGGGTCCGCGATCTCCAGACGAGTACCCAACGGTTCCACGGACGTCGCAGTCTTGTCTTCCAGCGATGCCAAGGCGTCTGCCGGACGGACCCCTGCCGCGACGGCCGCGCGGGAGATGCGGACGGGCATCGAGCGGACTTGCTTCGGCTCGGGAGGCCGCGCCGACCCATGCGCCGGGATCTCGATCTCCACCGCGTCGGAGAGTCCCACCAGAACAGGCCGGCGCGCGACGGACTGCCAGACATAGCCGTCCGCCTCACACCTGGGCGCGGTCGCATGCGACAGGGCCGGCTTCCGGGCGGAGGCGGCGTCGAGTGACGACTGCTCCCCCGCGGCGCAGCCTGTGAGCAGAGCGACGGCACACGCCACCGACAGTGCAGACCTCAACGCGGTTCCTTGCCTGGTACGACGGCCCTGTCAGGCCTGGTGGCCGCCAGTGTGCCAGGGCGGAATCCACAGTCTGAAGTCAGGTCGGGCCACCACTCATTGGTAGCGTGACCAGGTTCGTGGTGCGTTACGAGTCGGGGGGTCGCAGTGTCCACAGAGGTTGTCGTCAGGACGGGGCTCACGTACGGGGCCAGTTGCAAGCTCATGGACGTCTACCAGCCCGCGGGCGCGTCCAAGCCTTTACCCGTGGTGCTGCTCTGGCACGGCCGGGGCCCCGACGAACGGGACGTCCTCGCGCCGGTCGCCCGTGCGGCGGCGGAGCTGGGCGTCGTCGTCCTGGTGCCGGACTGGCGTCCCGACGCTCCGGACGGCGGGCTGACGCACCTGAGGGAGTCGGTCGTCTTCGCACGGCAGAACCTGGCCGACTTCGGCGGAGATCCCGAGCGGATCGCGCTCGCCGGCTGGTCGTTGGGCGGCAAGGCCGCGGTGGCTGTCGCCCTGAATCCCACCGCGTTCGGCAACTGGAGGCCGCAAGCCGTCGTGGGAATCGCCGGCGCGTACGGATCGGCGGCACCGACCACCGGCACCGTCCCGATCGACGACGTCCGCCTGGGCGGCGGCCTGCTGCCACCTGTGCCGGTGTGGCTGGTGCACGGCACTGCCGATCCGGTGGTGGATGTCGAGCGTTCACGCGAGTTGCGTAAGGCTCTCGAGGACCAGGGCCGGCCGGTGTCGCTCCACGAGGTCGCCACGGATCACGCGGGCGTCATCATGACCGAGTTCGTCCCGGAGCACGGCCGCTGCCTGCCCAGCACCGCCGACCACGCCGTCGAGGCAGGGTCGCGCACCGCCCACATATTGGCCCGCGCGGTTGGCATCACCGCTCAGCACTCCAGCTCCAGCTCCAGCTCCAGCTCCAGCGGTCGATCGTGATCCCGACCGGCGGTGCCGGGGCTGCCGGCGTCCTCGGCCGGGCCCGTACGGTGTTCGCGTGAAGGACATATTGATCAGCGAACTCCGTACCGCGTATGACGCCCAACTCCGTGGTGTCACCCCGCCCGGCGGCGGCGCACGCATCGAGCAGGACGGCCCGTTGACCCGTGTCGTCGGCTGGCACCGTGGCTTCGTCACGGGCCCACGCGACCTCGGTGTGTACGGGGCGGAACTCGACCTGCTCGTGGCGCGGCAACGTGATTTCTACGCGGCCCGTGGCGAGGCGGTCGAATGGAAGACTCGCGCCCACGATCTCCCCGCCGACCTCACCGACCGGCTCACGGCGGCCGGCTTCGTCGCCGAGGACAGCGAGACGGTGCTCATCGGGCGGTCCGCGGATCTTGCCGCCGCCCCCGTCCTGCCCGACGGTGTGACCCTCCGCCGTGTCACCGCCAGGTCAGATCTCCAGCGTGTCGCCGCCATGGAGAGCAGCGTCTGGGGCGAGGACTGGAGCTGGCTCGCCGACGACCTGACTGCCCGGATCGAGAACTCCCCGGAGAACACCGTCGTCCTCGTCGCGGAGGCTCGCGCCGAGGTCGTCTGCGCCGCCTGGCTGGTGTTCAAGGAGGGCGCCGACTTCGGTGGCCTCTGGGGCGGCTCGACACTGGAGGCGTGGCGCGGTCAAGGCATCTACCGGGCCATGGTCGCCCACCGGGCCCAGCTCGCCGCTGCCCGAGGCATCCCCTACGTGTACGTCGACGCGTCAGCCGACAGTGCCCCGATCCTTGCCCGCCTCGGCCTGCACGCGGTCACCACGACGACCCCGTATGTCTGGTCGCCCTGAACCGACAGGGCCACCGGGAGATTGGAAGGCGAAACAACCCGTTCGACAACGTTCGAGATCGTGGCACGATGTAGGGCATGACTACGAGCAGGACGACGCACCGAAAGGTCCATGCCGCGTAGACGGCCAGGACGCCTCCGAGTCGGCTCTCCCCGCCGGCGGACAGCAGGATCACCGGACATCGACGGATTGTCCTCGCGTGCGCTGTCCGAGATCCTCCGTCTCGAACTCACCCGCAACTATCTTCAGCCAGGAGACGTCGGCGCCGCGGTGCGTCTGTGGAAGAACTACGTCCACCGTCCCGAGCGCCAACTGTGGCTTGACTACGAGTGCGGCGACGTGGACTGGTACTGCTGCGGCGACCCCATCGAAGCCCGGTCCCTCCTCGACACCGTGATGCAGGCCGTGTCGCCACGAAGCGCGCGCGAACTTCGAGCGGTCGTCGACCGTTCGGATGGCGTCTGGAACCTCGCCCGACGCACCGCAACCTGGGCAAAAGACAAAGCACAAGCCGAGGTTGAGCTCTGACGTGATGACCGGTGCAGCGACTTCGCGGCCGGTCCGGTGGCGCTCGGGCGTGAGTGGTTCGAACGAACCCACCCGCCCGTACGCCCTCACCGAGCACGCTGCCGTTCGTACGACGGCTGCCGCGGGGGACCAGGACGTCGTCCACCCCTGCGAACGCCGTCAACCGGGGTGGGCGACACCGGTTGTATCACCTGGTCAGCGCGGGGTGACAGGTCGCTTAAGAAACTGATAAGAAGATCGCACAGCCCGGCTGGTTACTCGAGTAGATCCCTCGGAATCGACTCATCGGCGATCACACGACGGGCGGACTCGCCTCGCCACTGTCCATGCCGTTCGTATCGCCGCCCGGGTCCAGCGCACATCCCCCCGCGGTCAGGCCTTCGCACCTCAGGAATCCGCCATGTCCCCATCCCTCCGTACCCGCCTGGCCATCGGCTTCCTGCTGGCAGCCATCGGCGTTCCCGCACTCACTGCCTGCGGCTCCGGCCCCGCTCACGTTCCTTCCGCGCGGGCCGTCCCGGCAGTCGAACCGGGCCCGTTCGGCCCGCGGACGCTCGCCTCCCGGCCGCGTGACCTCACCAGCAAGCCGATCGCGGTCGGCGCCGGTGTCGTACTGACGCTGCCGGACGACAAGTCGGCACTCGTCGCCTACGATCCGGCCACCGGCGCTGAGCGGTGGCGGTCGCCCGCACGGTCCACGTACGCCGAGCAGGCCTGGCCCGTCGGCGACGACTTCATCGTCAGCTGGGAGAACCTGACACCCCACGGAAACGACCGGAGTGTCGTGGGCGACTTCGTGGCACGCCTCGACGGGCGAACCGGAAAACCTGTCTGGGCCACCAGGATCACCGATGCGGTCAGCCAGAGCGGAAACATCAGGTTTCGCCCGAGAGCAGACGCCGTACTGGTCTCAAGTCCCTTCTCGTACGGCTGGACGACCGCTCTGGACCTGAAGTCGGGCAGGCTTCGGTGGTCACGAGACGGCTACGTACAAACCCCCGACGACTTCGGCTCCGGCGATTCCGGCGGCAACTACGCCTTCCGCTATGAGCAGTTGGACACGTACACGGACGCCGGACGCCTCATGCGCATCGATCCCCGTAAAGGAACCGTCTGGTGGACGGTGGCCTTGGGCAAGGCGTACGGCACCACCGTGTACAGCGTGCGTAGTCACGTCGTGGTCTCCCGTGCCGGACGCGACGGTGACGGGACCGTGTTGTTCCTCGACGGTGCCACCGGCAGACAAGTCGCCAAGGTCCGTGGCGAGGTCCGGGCCGAGGACGACAACATCGTCGTGGTCTCCTCCGAAAGCGGCGTAGCCGCCTACGACCAGACCGGCGACAAACGCTGGGAAATGGCCGGCACCGTGATCGAGGACGGACGCCGTGGCTTCAGCGACGGCAGAACCGTCTACTTGCTCACCGGCAGCGAGAGTGAGGGAACGCTCGACCTCACGGCCCTGGACGCCAGGAGCGGCAAGCAGCTCGCCCACTTGCCGCAGCAGTCGCGGGCGGAGCTCATCGGAACCGTCAACGGCGCCCTCGTGACCGGGAGTCCCTACGGCGACGGAATGGTCTTCCTCGGAAAGCGGAACCGGGCCTGAGATGTTGCTCCTGGCGGCGCGCGGCCGATCCAGCAGTTGGCACGGCCGCGCGCCCGGCAACTCCCGGAACTCATTGAGCGCTTGAGCCCTTGAGTACTTGGGGTGAGGTCCATCTCCTCGAGGGACGCGTGAGTTCGGGCATTTGGATGCGGCCGCGCTCGGGCCGTAATGGCGGGATGTCGTCCGCAGCCGCGGGTCCATGCGCCCAGGCTTCGGCCAGCGGCAGACAGGCCTCTTGGGCTGGGTGCCCCGGCTTCGCCGGTCGGGCTCTCCGGCCGGTGCCGCTCCACCAACAGGTTGCGGGTCTCAGTCGGCTCCGAGGTGCTCGACATGTTCTTTTGCCGGCTGGTGTTCGGGCCAGCCGGGGGTGCCGGTTTCGGCGAAGCGGATCCATGACCGGTGGATGTGGCGGGCCAGGGCGTCGGGGGGCGGGGTGGTGCCGAGGAGGGCTTGTGGGCCGTGGAGCGAGGGCAGTGAGAGGCGGTCGAAGACGAAGGGCAGTTCCATCACGTGGCTCGCGCCGAGTTGTCCGTCCAGCGCGTCGGAGCGCCAGGCGAACTCATAGCGGTAGGTGCGCCCGGCGGCGCGGACGTGTGCGGCGGCCATCTGCCGGGTGCCGGTGGTGAAGAGCCCGTCGCCGAGGATGATGGTGCGCAGTTCCGCGGTGGTGGCGTTCGGGTGGCGTGCCCGGTAGTCGCGTACGGCGTCCTGGGCGGTGGAGCCCGGACCGGACTGGAATTGCGCCGCGGTGGTACGGAGGTCGACCTCGGTGCTGCCTGCCAGGATGCCGAGCGGGGCGAGGTAGAGGCTGCCTTCGTCGAGGTTGGAGCCGATCAGCAGGTCGGTGCCGCTTCCCCGCGCGGCCAGCACCGTGGCGGGGTGTTCCTCGGCTACCAGGCTGAAGGGCGTTATGCCGCCCAGCGGGTGGTGTCGGGTGGGCGTGCGCAGATCCAGTCCGCCCAGGCGGGGCAGGAGGGCGACGAGACGGGCATCGGGGATGTCGGCAAGGGCTGTGGCCGTGGGCTCGGTGCCCAGTTCGCGTCCGATCTCGCGGGTGACGATGTCGGCCTGGTCGGGTGTGAGGGCTCCGGTGCCGGTGCCGCTCTGGATGACGGCCCGCCGCACCAGGCCGGATGCGGCGGGATCGGCGAGGATGCCGCCGACGATGACGGCTCCTGCGGACTGGCCGAAGAGGGTGAGGTTGGCGGGGTGGCCGCCGAAGCGGTCGATGTTGTCGCGGATCCATCGCAGGGCCGCAAGGACGTCGAGCATGCCGCGGTTGTCCGGCGCGTCGGGCAGGTGCAGGAAGCCGGGTATGCCCAGGCGGTAGTTGACGGTGACCAGGACCACGCCGTCGCGGGCGAAGGCGGTGCCGTCGTGGAGCGGTGCGCGGTTGGATCCGGCGACGAAGCCTCCGCCGTGGACGAACACCATGACCGGCCGCCGCCCCGGGCCGTCCGTCCGCGGGGCCCAGATGTTCACGGTGAGGTAGTCCTCGCCGCGCTGCCAGCCCGGGCCGAAGTAGGGGGACATGTCGAGGGTGCCGAAGGCATCCCGGACGGGCTGGGGCGCGGTCGGCCCAGGCCGTGTCGCGTCCCGCACCTCGGTCCACCCGGGGTGCGGGCGCGGTGCGGTGAAACGCTCGCGGCCGACGGGCGGAGCGGTGTAGGGCACGTCGAGGAAGACGGCGCCGTGTTCGTGGCGACGGCCTCGGACCGGGCCGCGAGTGGTGGGGATGACGACGAAGTCGGCTGGTGTCACGTGGGTGTCTCCTCGCCGCCGGATGTCCCGGCGGTGCCGCCGCCCCGGCGGGCCCGGGGCGGCGGCTTGTCGTAGGGCTGTTCGAGATCCGGTGTCAGTACCGGGTGAACGGTGCCCAGCCCTTGATGGCGAAGCCCTTGCCGGTGTCCTGGACCTCTAGGGCGCTGTGGCCGCTGAAATGAGCCGGCAGTACGAGGGCGCCCGTGTCGGCGGCCCAGCCCAGCAGGGCCCGGCGGGTCGTGCGGGACTGGGCCGGGTCCTGGCAGAAGCAGCTGTTGTGATCCGGGTGGGTGATCTGGAGCGGGCTGTGCAGCAGATCACCGGCGAACAGGGCCCGGTCGTCTCCGGAGGCCAGCTTGACGATGCCGGATCCGGGAGTGTGGCCGGGTGCCGCCTCCAGGCGTAGGTGCGCGTCGATCGTGTGGGATCCCTCCCACAGCTTGACCTGGCCGGCGGCGTGCACCGGTGCGATGCTGTCCTCGAACACGTTCTCGTTGACTCCGCCGGCGATGCCGGGGTTGTTGTCCGGGCTGAAGAACTCGAAGTCCGCCTTCGGCATCAGGTAGGTGGCGTTGGGGAACGTGGGAACCCAGGCGCCGTCGAGCAGGCGGGTGTTCCAGCCGACGTGGTCGACGTGGAGGTGGGTGTTGACCACCAGGTCGACGTCCTCGGGCCGTACGCCGGCGCGGGCGAGGTTGCCGAGGTAGTCGAGGTGCAGGTGGTCCCACGCGCCCACGGCAGGGCGGGCCTTGTCGTTGCCTACGCCGGTGTCGATCAGTATCGTCTGCCCGCCGCTGCGCAGCAGCCACGTCTGCATGGCGACGTGGACCATGGCGTCATCGGGGCTGTGGTGGTCGGGCACCAGCATGGCTCGGTGCTCCTTCCACGCCTGCTCGGGAAGGTCCGGGAAGAACTGGTCCGCGGGCATGATCGGACCGTGCATCTCCTCGACGCGGGTGACGGTGACAGCGCCGAGGGTGATCTCGTGTGCGTCCTGCATGGTCTTTCTCCTATTACTTGTTCAGACGGGCGAGGAGCAGGTTGGGGTCCTTGGCAGTGACGTACGCGGCACTCAGCACGTAGGCGGTGTCGCCGCGCAGGGCGATGGACGTGGGGTTCTGTAGGCCGTCGGCCGCGCTCAGCACGATCGTGTGGCTGCCGCCGGGCCGTACCAGCGCGACCTGGCTGGAGCCGTTGAGGGTGGCGAGCAGTTGGTCGCCGCGGCCGGTGAAGGCGAAGTCGTCGATCCCCGCGAGCCCGCTCGCCTCGGTACGGACCCGGCCGGCCCGCCCGTCCCGCAGGACGGGGATGCGCAGAACGGTGCCCCTGTCGAGGTTGGTGGCCCAGATCTCGCCGTCGCGGATCTTCAGGCCGTTGGCGCCGAGGAAGCCGCTGGAGGCCAGTTCGGGCGCCGTGGACCAGGCGGTGGGGGTCCCGCCCCGGGTGGGGACGCGCCAGATGGTGCCGAGGACGGAGTCGGAGATGTAGAGGGTGCGGGTGCGTGCGTCCAGCGCCAGGCCGTTGGGCAGGCCGCCTGCGGGAAGTGCGGCGATTCGCTGCGGCCGGCCTCCCGGGTGCAGGCGCCACAACCCGGTCAGGTCGGGGGTTCCCGTGGCATACAGGAAGTAGAGGGTGCCGTCATGGGCGCGGACGATGCCGGTGGTCAGGGCGAAGCCCAGGACCGGGGTGTGGATGCCGCCGTCGGCCGGCGCCGGCAGGGTGGCCAGGATCCGGGTGCCGCCGTGGGCGGAGATCCTGGCGACCTGGCGGCCGACCGCGAAGGTGACGTAGGCGTCGCCGTCCGGGGCCAAGGCGATGTTCTCCGGTGTCCGGCCCTTGGCCAGGTCGAAGTGCGCGGCGATCCGCGCGTCGCTCAACGTCGGGGAGGCGGCGGATGCCTGGGAGGGTCCGAGCGCGACCCCTGCCACAGCGGCCAGGGCGGCCACCGTCGCAGCGAGAGAGGAGAGTTTCTCGGTCATGGTTCCTTCAGTCGTTTTCGGGCATGCGGCAGCCACACGCCGACGCATGCGGGGAAGTGTGCTGTGGGCCGGGCCGACTAGAAGGCGCGTGGCCACGGGCGGCCTCCACCGGCCGCCGTCCGGGCAAGGGCGAGCCGGGTGCGGCCAGAAACAGCGCCTGGTGCCAGTAGTACGCGGATCAGTCGGCGGCAGTACGGGGGCCCGGTCGCGCGGGACCGGCCGGGTTGGTCAGAACGGACGCCGGCGGAGCGGTCCGGGCAGCTGGGGCGGTTTCCTGTCCCGGCCCGACCTGCGCGGTGGCCTGCCCCAGCAAGGCCAGCGCCGCACGCGAAGGGGAGCCCGCCTCCGTGGTGGCCACGACGACGCTGGGGCCCGCTCCGTGGCTCAGGGTCTGCTGGATGACGTTCACCTCTCCGACCAGCGGGTGGCGCATCGCATAGGCGGCGACGGTGCACGCCCTGACCCGGTGGTCCGCCCACATCGTGGCGAACTCCGCGCTCGTTGAACTCAGTTCACCCACCAGCGCGTGCAGTGCCGCGTCCTGCGGATGGCGGCCCGCCACCAGCCGCAGGTTTCCCACCACGGCCCTGGCCTTGCTCGGCCAGTCCGCGTACAGCTCGCGGGTATGACCGTCGAGGAACACCAGGCGGGCCATATTGGGACGCTGCCCCGCGATCTCCGGGGCCCCGGGGTCCAGATGCCCCGCGAACAGGGCGTGTCCCAGCCGGTTCCACGCCAGCACGTCACTGCGCAGGCCGAGAACGACCGCGGGTACGTCCGACAGGACGTCCAACAACTGCCGTGCCGCCTCACTCACGCGCTCCGGCGCGGGCCGCCGGGCCCGCGGCCGGTGCCGGTCCGCGCGTGCCAGGTCGTGCAGATGCCGCCGCTCGGAGTCATCCAGCCGCAGCGCCCCGGCGATCGCGTCCAGCACCTGCGGCGAGGCGCTCTGCGACTGGCCCTGTTCCAGCCGCGTGTAATAGGAGGCGCTCACGCCCGCCAACAACGCCAGCTCCTCGCGCCGGAGTCCGGACACGCGACGGCGCTCGTTGTAGGTGGGCACTGCGGCGTCCTCGGGACTCAGCTGGGAACGCCGCGTCCGCAGAAACTCCCCGAGCTGCGATTTTCCGTTCATGGCTCCGAGTATCAACGCCTCGCGGACACCCAGCCTGCCCCAGCTGTGAATAGGCACGAGCGGGTCTGGTTCCCGAGCCGCACCGCCGCTGAAGTGGATGCAACCGATCAGTCCACCCACCGAGGAGCAGCCTCGTGAGTACCAGCCCCCGACCCGACCCCCTCGCAACCTTCGACTCCCTGGACCCGACCGCCTACGCGTTCACCAGGCGCACCTGGGTCGACGCCCCACCCGCCCGCGTCTACCACCTGGTCGGCGATGTGTCCTCGATCAGCCGCTGGAGCCCCAACGCGACCGACGCCGCCTACGACCGGGACGCCGGACCCCGGGTCGGGGCCTGGTTCAGCGGCCACAACCGCAAGGACGGACGGGAGTGGACCACCCGCTCCCAAGTCGTACGAGCCGACCCCGCGGCCGCATTCGGATTCGTCGTCGGCGGCACCGAGAACGGCATCGTGCAGTGGGACTGGACCTTCCGTTCCCAAGGCCGCGGCACGATCGTCCGGCAGTCATGGAAACTCCTGCGCCTCGACCCGGTCCTGGGCACCACCCGCGCCGACCTGGACGACCTGCGCCGCTACATGACGGACAGCGTAGAGGTCACCCTGGCATCCATGGCCCAGTACTTCGCCGGGGACTGCGGGACACACGAGATGGCCCCCGGTACACCTGGCTGACGGATTCGTGCGCGGCCCATGAAGACGATCGGTACGACCGTTGGCGTCAAGCGCTTGGATCCCGACCGACCTCGCGCGGCGGCAGCGGACGCTCCTCGACCCGCCGCTGACACCCCAGAGGAGCCCCGTCCAGGGTGCGTGTTGATCCACCGCCGACTTTTCGGGGCCGGCGCCTGGCACTCCACGCACTCCGGTGCGATCAGGAGCCGCCAGCCGAGTGACCTTCCAGCCTCGGCAGGGCGGTTCATTCCTGCACCGTCCTCGTCGTCCTGAGCGGGGACAGCCGGGCCCCGTACTCGTCGCGGATCTCGTGGCCCTCGGCGCGCAGTTGTGCGACTGCGCGGCGCCGACAGAACGACCACCTATGAAACGCGACCGCTGTCAGACGTCAGCCACATGCCTGATGTTGCAAAACGGACCGCCGGTCCGTATGGTCACTCCCATTCGGACCGACAGTCCGTTTCGATTGGGAGAGCCACCCCGCCGGGTGGCCTGCCATGGGGAGCATCACGCCTGTCTGCTGCCGGCCCCTGTGGCGAATGGCCGTACCCACCGGGCCGCGAACACTGTGTCTTCGAACAGGATGGAAGGTTTGATCATGACAATGCCGACGACAGCCGCGGAGCTGTACCGCCACGGTCTGCAACTCCTGCTGGAGAAGGACATCGCGGGCTGGGTGGACTTGTGGGACGAGGACGGTGTCCTGGAATTCCCCTTCGCGCCGGAGGGCTGGCCCGTACGGCTGGAGGGCAAGGCTGCGGTCGGCGCGTACATGCGCCACTACCCCGACCACGTCGACCTGCACGACTTCCCCGAGGTGACGGTCCACGAGACCACGGCTCCGGAGACGATTGTGGTGGAGATGCGCGGGGTCGGACGCCTGGTGGAGAGCGACAGCCCCTTCGACATGACCTACATCGCCGTGGTCACGGTCAGGGACGGGCTCATCACTTCCTACCGCGACTACTGGAACCCCCTGGCCGTCCAGCAGCCCGGCGCCGACTTCGTGGGAGCGAACTGATGACCACCACCAGCGCCACCCTGGTCATCGGGGCCACCGGGACCACGGGCAGCCGCGTCACCGCCCAACTGGCCGCCGAGGGCCACCGCGTCAAGGCCGCCAGCCGCAAGGCCACCCCGGTCGACGGCGCGGAGTCCGTCCGCTTCGACTGGAACGAGCCCGCGACCTGGGACGCGGCCCTGGACCGTGTCGATCGCGTCTACCTCGTCCCGCCCATCGGATCCTCCGACCCCGCCGCGGTCATGCTGCCCTTCCTGCGACAGGCCCGCGCGAGGGGCGTGCGCCGCGCGGTGCTGCTCAGTTCCTCCGCGATCCCCGCGGGCGGCCCGGCGGTCGGGCAGGTCCACGAGGAACTGCCCGGCCTGTTCCGGGAGTGGGCGGTGCTGCGCCCGTCCTGGTTCATGCAGAACTTCGCCGGCCACACCCCCCACGCGCGCGGCATCCGCGAGGAGGGCGCCATCCGGACCGCCTCGGGAGACGGCCGCGTCGGGTTCATCGACGCCGGTGACATCGCCGCCGTCGCCGTGCGCGCCCTGACCGACGAGCAGGCCCCCGACACCGACCTGCTCCTGACCGGGCCCGAGGCGCTGAGCTACGACGATGTCGCCGCGATCATCACCGAGGTCACCGGCCGGCCAGTCGAGCACCGGCACCTGACGTTCGAGGAGCTGCGCGACCGGTGGGCGGCCGAGATACCGCTGGAGTTCGCCACCATGCTGGCCGGCATGGACCGCGCCATCGCCGGCGGCGCGGAGAACCGCACCACCGACACCGTCCAGCGCGTCACCGGCCGCCCCGCGGGGACTCTGCGCGCGTTCGTCGAGCGGGAAGTCCGATGAAGCGGCTGATGTTCCAGGACGATCCGGCGTTCTGGTTCGAGACGCTGCGCAATCTCGGTCTCGCCGCGTACGGCGGCTCCGACGTCGGCGAGGTCGTCGCCACCGCCTCCCGCATCACGTCCGGCGACTACGACGGCTGGCACGATGCCTGGCTGTCCACCGCCCGGCGTCTGGAGACCGAGGCGCGAGCGGCTCACCCGGTCAGCGCGCGCGACGGACTGCTGCGCGCCTCCAGCTACTACCGGGCCGCCGAGTTCTTCCTCCACGGAAACCCCGACGACCCGCGTATCGACCACGCCTACGAACGCGGCGTCGCCTGCTTCCGCGACGCCGTCGCCCACCTGCCCGGTGTCACGCCCGTCGAGATCCCGTACGAGGACGCCGTCCTGCGCGGCTACTTCTACCGGGCGGCCGGCGAAGGCCCGGGGCCGACGCTGGTCATGCACAACGGGTTCGACGGCGCCGCCGAGGAACTGCACTTCTTCGGCGCACTCGCCGGACAGGAACGCGGCTACCACGTCCTCGCCTTCGACGGCCCCGGGCAGCCTGCGGCCATCCACCTCGGCGGGCCGGCCTTCCGGCCGGACTGGGAGAATGTGGTCGGGCCGGTCCTGGACTTCCTCACCCGGGACTCCGGCGTAGATCCTGCCCTTATCGCGCTCCTCGGCGTCAGTCTCGGCGGATACCTCGCGCCCCGGGCGGCCGCCTACGAGCCCCGTCTGGCCGCCGTCGTCGCCCTCGACGGAGTCTTCGACGCCGTCTCCGCTCTCACCGCGCACCTCCCGATGCCACACGAGGAAGCGGTCCGGCGCGCGGCAGCCGACCAGGACGAGGAACTGGACCGCATGCTCGCCCACGCCCGCGTGCGGAGCCCGATCCTGCGCTGGGCCCTCGATCACGGTCGCTACGTCACGAAGACCCCGACCGACCGGGCGTTCCTCGCCGAGTACGCCCGCTACGGCTTCAAGGACGGCAGCGCCGCGAAGATCACCTGCCCTGTGCTGGTGTGCGAGGCGGCCGACGACCTCTACTACTCCGCCACCGGGGAATCCGATCCGCGCAAGCTGTACCGGCAACTCACCGCACCCAAGACGCTCCTGACGTTCACTGAAGAAGAAGGAGCCGACGCCCACTGTCATCCCGGCGCGATCCGCCTCGCCGCAGCGCGTATCTTCGACTGGCTCGACGACACGCTCCAGCCGGTCCGACGCCACGCCGCGGACGGGCCGAAGACCACGGAGGATCCATGACCCAGCGCCCGGAGCGCGCGGACGCCCTGCGCAACCGAGAGGCCGTCCTGGCTGCCGCCGATGGCCTTTTCGCCGCCAGCAGCAGCCCCCACAGTGTGTCGATGGACGACATCGCGGCGGCCGCAGGCGTGGGCAAGGGCACCCTCTTCCGCCGCTTCGGCGACCGCGCCGGCCTGATCGCCGCCGTCATCGCATCCCGCCTCGAACCCCTGCAACAAGCCGTACGGGAAGCCCAGGACGCGGCCGGATCCTCACCGCACCGGCGCGTGCGGGAGCTTCTCGACGCCTCGCTCAGCTTCAAGATCGACAACCGGAACCTGATGTCGGCCGCGGAGGACGCCGGACTCAGCAGCCCCTACCAGGCCGAACACTACGGCTGGTGGCACGACACCCTGCGCACGGAACTGGCCGAAGTGCCCGGTGTCCACAACGCGGACTTCACCGCTCATGCGCTGCTCGCCGCCGTCCGCGCCGACCTCGTCGCCCATCTGATCGACCACCAGAAGATGACCCCCGACGACCTTCGGGCCTCACTCGCGGCCCACGTCGACAGCATCCTCGGCGGCAGCTCGGGCACGCCCAGGCGCCGCGCGCTCGACGAGGCCTGACCAACCGCTCCACGGCTACAGCCCGAACATCGCCGACAGGGTGGAGGCCGCGAGGCCTTCGGGAGGTTCCTCCATGCCGAACCGCTGGTGGGGCCGGCGCAGGCTGAGCACCGCCAAGCCGTGCAGGGTGGCCCAGATGGACCTGGCCATCAGCTCCGATGACGGCCCGGCGGGGACGAGCGCGGCCGCCTGGGCGTCGACGACGGAGCTCAGGAGCACCTCGAAGGAGTCGTGACCGACCGGCTCTCCGTCCGGCCGACTGCGGAACATGGTGACGAACAGGTCGGGATGATCGTGCGCGAAGCGCACGTACGCCCCCGCCAGACACAACAGCCGCTCACGGGCATCGCCCGCGCCTGCCGCCGCCCTCTCCAGACTTCCGCGCAAGGTGGCGTACCCCTGGTCGGACACGGCGGCGAGCAGTTCGTCCTTGCCGCTGAAGTGGCGGTAGGGCGCCGCGGTGCTCACGCCGGCCCGGCGGGCGACCTCGTTGAGACTGAACTGCTCGTGCCCCCGCTCGGTGAGGATCTCCCGGGCCCCGTCGATCAGCGCCTGCCGCAGTGCGCCGTGGTGGTAGGTCGCGCGCGTCACCGCTCCTCCTCCTTGATTGCCGTGCCCGCCGCCAGGGTGTCGGCGGGCACGGAGAACTGCATCGAATGCATGTTACTGATTCTAACATTGGCTGCTATGTTAGAGCCGTTCACATCGGAGCGGCATGAGGACCCGAGGAGTTCGGATGACTTCCACCGCACCTCCCGCAACCGCCAAAGCCCCGCCCCGGCGGAGGCGTTCGCGTTGGAGTTGGGCCTGGGTGGCCCTCTCCTCGCTGGCGATCGCCGGCTACTTCACGGGCCAGTACGCACAGGGCACGCTCGATGCCCTCGCGGACCGGCACGTCGGCCTCGCCGACAGCTACGCCTCCCAGGCGACGGTGATCCGCGCGGCCTTCTACGTCCACATCGTGACGGCCGGGCTGGCACTGGCCCTGGGACCGTGGCAGTTCTGCCGGCGGCTGCGCACTCGCCGCGTACGGGTCCACCGAGGCATCGGCCGCGCGTACCTGGTCAGCGTCGCGCTCGGCTCGGTCTCAGCGTTCGTGATGTCGATGTTCAGCTCAGTGGGCCTGCTGGGCTTCTTCGGCTTCGGCTCACTGGCCGTGCTGTGGGGATGGACCGCATGGCGCGGCTACCGCGCCATCCGCGAACGGGACGTCCCCAGCCACCAGGCCTGGATGATCCGCAACTTCGCACTCACCTACGCGGCCGTCACCCTGCGACTGTGGTTCGGCGTGCTGATCCTCGCCCAGGTGCCCTTCGCCCACGGACCGGACCCGTTCCCCGCGATCCTCACGCAGGCCTACGCCCCCCTGCCCTTCCTGTGCTGGCTGCCCAACATCGTCATCGCCGAGTCCATGATCCGCCGCCGCGGCCTGCCGGCCTTGCACCTCACCGCGCCGCCCGCACGCTCCGCGGCCCCCGGTGGATGACCCGGAGCACGCCCCGGCCCGGTCGCACACCGCACCGCGCACCGAAACGACCCACCTGCCCACCTGCTCCGCCAACCCCACCTGCCCGGGAGAAGTCATGAGTGTCTACACCGTCAAGAACCTCGCCTCGTCCGCGTTCCTCGTCACCGACGAGAACGGAGCCATGATCGTGGACACCGGCGTCGCCGGACGAGCCCCCGCGATGCTCCAGCAGATCGCAGACGCCGGCCTGCGCCCCACCGACGTCAACCTCATCGTGCTCACCCACCACCACGCCGACCACAGCGGCTCCGCCCTCGACCTGCGCGCGGCCACCGGAGCGCCCATCGCCATCCACCGCGACGACGCCGACCAGCTCCGCCGCGGCGGCCGCGTCGACCTCCACCCCACCAGTCTGGTGCCGCGCCTGATGAAGGTCATGCTGGCCAAGACCGAAATCCCGGCCATCGAGCCCGACATCATCCTCGGAGACGAGGAGGACCTGGCCCGCCACGGGGGAATCGGACGGTCCTTCGTGACCCCCGGCCACACCCCCGGCTCCGTCTGCGTCCTGCTCCCCGACCACAGCATCGTGGCCGGCGACGCCCTCTCCGGCGGCATCATGCGTGCCCGGACCGCCCGCAAGCCCATGTTCGCCACCGACCTGGACGCCGCCGGGCACAGCATGCGCGTCATCGCCGGCCACGCCCCGACCACCGTCTACGTCGGCCACGGCGGCCACCTCACCGCACCGTCTGTCGCCTCGCTCCGGACGAGCTGAGCCCCCTCCCCGCTCCGGCTCACGCACGTCGCCCGGGCCGCCGAAGCGCCCCGGGCGACGTCGCAGTCGGGCCCATTCGACCTCGTTACAAGGAAGGCCTGTTCAGTCGATGACTGCGACGGCTTCGACCTCGACCAGGTGCTCGGGCACGTCGAGCGACACGCCGCGCAGCAGTGTGGCTGGCGGGGCGGGGATGAGCCTGAGGCATCCGCCGCCTCCGCCTCCTCGGCAAAGTTGGTGATCTTCCCCGCGGCGACTCCGACCATCCACACATCGGTGTCGCCGAGACCGTCCAGCCACTCCAGACGCTTGGTCAGGCTCTTGAAGTGCGATCAGGTCGGGCCCTTGGTGGGCTTCTTCAGCCGGTTGAACAGCGCCGTCCCGTCGCTGTCGCGTCCTCCAGCAGCCTCATGAGCCCCGGCAGCTGAGCAGCGCTCATGCGGTCGTGGGTGCCCGCGCGGATCGAGGCCTTCACCTCGGTGCGGACCTTCGAGGCCATCTTGTGGAAGGTGGAGAGCCCCAGCAGCTCCAGCCCGGCCTCCACCACCGTCTCCAGCGCGATGTTGATCAGATCCGTCGGGCGGTTCTTCGCCGCGGCCTCCTCTCCGGATCGACTGCTCGATGATTCCCCGGGCCCTGGCCTGGTCGTACGTCACGCCGACCCACTTACGGACCAGGCCACGGTGATGCTGGACCGTCCTCTTCGCCCGTTACACCGGCAGCGCGCCCTCCGGCAGCTCCACCGCCCGCCGTACGAAGTCCACCACCATCTCCGGGACGTGCCCCACTGCCGGAAAACACCCCATACGCCGGTACGACTTCAGCATCAGCAACAAGGCCAGCGGACGCTCATCGCAGTCCGTGGCATCGGCCGCCCACTTCAGCTCTTCGCGAGTCGGCGAGAAGAACAGATGCAGCTCGTGCGTAGTGATCAGCCGCTTGAAACGGGATGCCGTGGACCGACACCGGGCGAAACCCGTCAGACCGACCCGTCCGTGTGACGGTCGATCCGGGCGAGGGCCTCCGCGCGTTCGGCCTCGGTCGGCGTAGGGCTCAGTTGGTCCGGGTGGCGGATCAGAAAGTGTTCGCGGGCTGTCCGCAGGCCTATCGCGCGGGCCTCCGGGGAGAGGCCAGGGTGTTCGGCGACCTCCAGGGCGCGCTGCCACCAACTCCGGCTGCGGGGGTCGACGGCGTAGTGCCACAGCGGCTGTTGGGGGTCGGCCACACCGATCAGGACCCGGTGCAGGACGTGCTCGCGGATACCTGGAGTGCCGAGCAGCCGGTCCGCCACGAACAGCGGGTGCTCCCCGTCGAGGCGGGCCCGGACCAGGACCCAGGTCATCAACTGGCCCACATCATGGCCGCCCGAGACGACGAACTCCCACAGCTCGGCGGCCTTGGCCTCGTCGGGCGCGCCGAGGTGGGTGAGCAGCCGCAGCTTGTCCTTCCAGACCGGCCGGGCTCCGTTCCACCAGGCGACCAGCTTTCCCGCGGCCGGGTGGTCCAGGTCCAGGGCGAGACATGTCGAAGTGACGAGCGGGTGACGCCATTCGGTGTACGTGGTCCGGTACGTCTTGGTGAGGTCCTTCAGCCGACGCGGCAGCAGTGCCTCGACATCGGCCTCGGTCGCCAGGCCATGGGCGAGGAGGAGTTCGAGGCAGAAGCCGAGCCCCTGCAAACCCGTGTCCGGGTCGGTCACCCGCTCACGCAGCCAGCGCACGTCGGCTTCGGTGAGCGTCCGGTACCGGTGCCAGACCCGGCCCAGTGTCCCCTCGTAGGCGGCGAGATCGGGTCCGGTGCCCGACAGTAGCCCGTCCCGGGCGGCCTCGTAGCGGTCCGCGGCGGCCAAGGCCTCGGCGGTGTCGATGCCCACGAGCACGGAACGACCGGACCCGAGTGCCTCCTCCCGTACGAGATCCACCTGGTCTCGGGCCACGCGCGCCGCGAGGACGCGCAGGGGGTGCGGCAGCCTTTCGTCGGTGGCGAAGCGGACCGCCGCGAGGGCGGCATAGGAACGGCCGGCCTGGTGGTCCGCGCCCGTCTCGTGGCGCAAGTCGGCCGTGACATCGCCGATCAGCGCGTCGTACAGCCCGCGCCAGGAGGTCTCCGGGGCACTGGACGCGGTCAGTTCCGCAGCGAGGGCGACCGCGGCCCGTATCGCGTCGGGCTCGTGCAGCGATCTGTGCAACGCCAGCCAGCCGCGGACCGAACCGCAGTCGCCGTCGAGTGCGAACGCCCGCACCATGGCGAGACCCCGCTCGGACGGCACCTGACGCAGGACATCGGAGGCACGCGGCCCGAGGCCGGCGGCTGTCTGCCACGCCTCCTCGTGGCCGTGGCGCAGCAGGGCGTGGAGCAGTTCTCGCCAGGCGCCCCACTCCGCGAGCCGCTCCTCGTACTCGACCCGCCAGGCACGCAGCAGCCGCTCCGCCTCGTCGGGTGTGAGCTCGTCCCGCCGCTCCAGCGATACCGCGAACCGGGTCGCGGCCGTGGGGTCCAGAGGGTCGCGCAGCCGATCGTGGAGCCATTCGGCCTCGGCCGAGGACAGCGATCGGTACCGGAAGGAGGGTGAAGAGCGATCCACCGGCTCATCGAGCGCTTGGAGGAACTGGCGCACGCCGTCGGGGTCCACGGGGTCCGGCAGGCCCGCCTCGTCCCGGTGGGTGATCCGGTCCAACCGGAAGGCGCCCTGCGATCCGCCGTCGACTATCCGGAAGCCGGCCGGCCCTTCGCCGAGCCCGGCGGCGACGGCGACGTGGTGGCCGCCCCAGTGCAACAGCAGTTCGCCCGTCAGGGCGCCGGAGCGGTCGAAGGCACGCTCATGGGACTGCCAGTGCCAGTACGCGAAGGAGGCGGGGCCGGTGAGCCCCCGCACCGCGAGGAGTTCGGCGGCGTCCTCATGTCCGTCGGACTGGGTGTAGCGGTCCCGCTTCGGCGGCGCCAGCACGAGGAACCCGTCGCCGCCGAGCCCCCGCCACCAGGTCGTGATGGTGGTGAAGTCCGAAGGCCGCCGCGCCGCACGGTTCCCGGGCGGCGCGGTGTCGGGGCTCTTCACGTGCTGCTCCCTGGGGTCCACGGGATCCGTCCCGGACGAATCATCGGCAGGAACTCACCCTGCCACAGGGGTCTGACATCGCCCTTCTCGGCTTGATGGTCAGCAGCCGGGTCAGGGGCCACAGGCCACAGGCCAGCGGTCAGCGGTCAGCGGTCAGCGGTCACGCGATGTTCCGAGCATCGGCTGTTCATCATCGGGGGTTGGTTCTGGTTCATCCGGGGTCGGCGTGGGAGGAGGGAACAGAAGGGCCTCCAGGATGTCCAGTGCGAACATCATGAGGAGCAGGGCCACCGGAACGAGCAGAGCTATCAGGACGATCACGGCACCTCCCCTAAAGCAATGATCCGTAGCCAGTTGTTCGGACATCGGTTCAACATCAGCGTGCAGCCGAATGGAGGATGTCGCACGCCACGGACCGCAATCGCGTAGGCCGATCGAGTGACGACCCGTTTCGTGGACGCGTGTTCGATCCGGCCGGGTCGGCGCTGGATCCGCGTCACCCGCGGGCGATGTACGAGATCGCGCGCGTTACGGCGGACTGCCACGCAACGGGGGTTCCGCCTCATCGGCTCAACGCCCCCGGAACCGAGCCTCGCCCTTGACGGCCAGCCCACTCGCGGCCCGTGGCTCCCCGCCAAAAAACAGCTCCGCCCTTGACATCCTCCCGGGCTTAAAGGCCCGGGATTCCAGTCTGCTCCCACTGCGGCGACGCGGTGGGCAGCTCCTGGCGGGTTCCTGTTTCGCTGCGCTGTGCCGGCACGGGTGCCGGTCTTACCTGCGCTCCACAGGCTGATGCCGCCAGTCCAGCGGCCTTGGCGACGTTGACCGCCGCGTTGACGTCCCGGTCCAGGACCATCCCGCACGCCGAGCACGTCCACTCCCGGACGTTCAGCGGTTTGGGGCCGTCCTTGACGCCACATGCGGAGCACACCTGGGAGGTCGGTTCGAACCGGCCGATCTTCACGAGGGTGCGTCCGTACCGGGCGGCTTTGTACTCCAGCATGGTCACGAACGC